>NZ_JBKGGU010000001.1:0-391594 GCF_052042015.1 Pseudomonas sp. SMV71
CCAAAAGTGACCCGCCGTAAGGGCGGAACCCTAAGCAGCCGTTACCGCAGCAACGGATATGTACCCCACCCCCAACAACCCCAACTCAGTGCGACACCCGACTCGTCCCCCCCACAGTCGAAATCCGCACCCGCTCACCCACACGGAACACCTCATTCTCCTGCACCTGCTGCACATAGGCACGCATGCTGCCATCATCTTCACGAACGGTAATTTCCACACCCTGGGTCCGGGTCAGGCCTTCTTCAGTCGCGGAGCCAAGCAACCCGCCCGCAACGGCACCGATCACCGCCGCGACGACGCTACCGCGACCACCACCGATCGCACTGCCACCCACACCGCCCACCACAGCACCGGCCGCGCCGCCGATCGGGGTCTTGGTGCCTTCGATCTTGACCGGACGCAGAGACTCGATGGTCCCCATGCGAATCGTCTGCACGCGACGCGCTTCGTCACGGGAGTAGGAGTCGCCGGTCAGGCTGGACTGGCAGCCGGTGAGCAACATCGCCATCGTGGAAAAGGAAGCAACCAGCAAAACAGACTTACGCATAGCATCACTCCAAAAGACAGGTATTCATTAAACTCCGCGACTTGACGCCTGTCACGGCCTCGCCGGGATAAAATTGTTTTCATTCAGGTGGGATACAGGCGCACCTGAAAAATTCACCCAACAGTAGCGCCAATTTCAGAAACCTGCGTCATCAACGCCGAGATTTTTCATGGATTACTTCATCATCATCGCCACCACCGTCGCCGGTTTGTACTTCCACTGGTGGCTGTATGTACGCATCAAACGCTGGGTGGACCGCGACCTGGCGCTGTCGCTGGCGGGGCAGGATGAGCAGAAGAAAACCTATATGCTGCAACAACTGGGCCGTGCCCGGGCACAAGGCATCAAGCGCCGCGACCTGCCGCAATGGCTCCATACCGCTGCGGCAGCTTACCCCGACACTAAGGCGCCAGACGCTCGCGAGTCCAGTCCGCCCCTTGCAGGCGGTAATTGAGGCGGTCATGCAGACGGCTGGGGCGGCCCTGCCAGAATTCGATGCGCTCGGGCAGCAACCGATAACCGCCCCAGTGCTCCGGACAATGGGGCTGGCTGTCGCTGAAACGCCTTTCGGTGGCCTTGAGCAACTCTTCCAGCTCACCGCGCCCTGCGATGACCCGGCTCTGGGGTGAAGCCCAGGCACCAAGGCGGCTGCCCAATGGGCGGACCTGGTAGTAGGCGTCCGACTCTTGCGGCGTCACCTTTACCACCTTGCCCTCGATACGTACCTGGCGCTCCAGGGTCGGCCAGAAAAACGTCATGGCGGCGAATGGGTTCACCGCCAGTTGCTGACCCTTGGCGCTCTCGTAGTTGGTGAAGAAGGTGAAGCCCTGGGCATCCAGGCCCTTGAGCAGCAGGATCCGACAATGCGGGCGGCCTTCTGCGTCCACCGTCGCCAGGGTCATGGCGTTGGCCTCCACCGGGGCCTGTTCGGTTTTCACCGCGTCGGCAAACCATTGGTGGAACAGGGCGAACGGCTCGGACGGGGCTTGCGCCTCGGCCAGGCCATCACGGGTGTAGTCGCGGCGCATATCAGCCAACGCTTGGGTCATGGCGCATTCCTTGTGGTTAGCCCATCACTGCTTGGGGGTATTGGTGGCCGCGACCTTCTTGGTATCGCTGGCGGCCTTGGCCGGTTGGGGTTTCTTTGCCGGCGTGGCGGGCTTGGCCGGGGCTTTCTTCGCCGGGGCCTTCGCTGCAGCTTTTTTCGCCGGGGCTTTCTTGGTGGCCGGCGCCGCCGCTTTCTTCGCTGCGGGGGCCGGCGCCGGGGCGGCCGGCTTGACGTCCTGGGCGGCCACCATCGTCACCGGTGCCGGGGCCGGCATGTTGTACTTGCTCAGCAGTGCCACCATCGTATTGGCCGGGGTCACCAGCAATTCCACACGGCGGTTCAGAGCGCGGCCTTCAGCACTGTCGTTGGCCGCACGGGGCGCCACTGCGCCCATGCCGCGCAGCATCAGGCGATCGCGCTGCAGGCCGCTGAGACGGAAGATCGCGGCCACGGCCTGGGCACGTTCCTGGCTGAGTTTCTGATTGGCCGGCGCGGCGCCCGAGGTATCGGCGTGCCCCAGGACCAACACAGCCGTCTTCGGGTCAGCTTCGAGTACCTTGGCGACGCGAGTGAACGGGCCGAGGGTCACCGGCAACAGCATGGCCGGGCGATCCGGGTTGAAGGAACTGTCCACAGGTGCGGTTACGACCAACACGTTATCGCGGCGCTCAAGTTCCAGCTTGCTGTCCTGGATCGCGGTACGCAGCTTCGGCTCGTAGTCGTCTAGCCAGGCCTGGGTGACCTTGGGATCAGGCATCGGCGCCGCCTTGGTGGTTTCCTGATCCTTACCGCCAAACGGCCACCACCATTTGCCGTTGCTTTCGGCTTCGACCTTGGCAACGGCTGCCGGGGCCTTGGCTTCAGGCTTTGCTTCAGGCTTCACATCGGTTTTTTTGGCAACGTCGCCGGCGTCATCGGAGGAGAACGGCCACCACCAGTGAGTGGCGCTCTCGGCCTTGGCTTGCGGCGCGACGGCGGCCGGCTTCAAAGGCGCAGCAGGCGCCGGCTCCTTGTTCGCGACCTTATCGGAACCGCCGAACGGCCACCAACCACCGCCGCCCTCGGCGTCATTCTGTGGAGTTTGTGCGCAACCGGTAATAGCGAAGCACAGCGCCAGAGCGAGGGTTTTATTCGATGACATTGGATATCCACAAAATGAACTGAAGGAAAAAATGAAGGGCCGGATTCGGCCGCATAAACAGACGCTTGGAAACGAAAAAGGGCACCGGGTTCCCCCGGCCGCAGCCCTCGAAGCGGTTTACAGACAAGTGGCAAGCACCCTTGCAAGGTTCTGCGCGCGCGGATCCATCAAAACATAGGGCCCGAGGGTATTGGTCACAAAGCCGAACGCCACGTCATGTTCCGGGTCGGCAAAACCGATGGAGCCCCCCGCCCCTGGGTGACCGAACGCCCGTGGGCCGAGACCGAATGTTGCATTTGCCACATCCGGCTGGTCGAGCATGCAACCCAGGCCGAAACGGGTCCGAGTCAGCAACGTCTTGTCCTCGCCGAGACTGTGCTGACGTGTCAGTTCATCGAGCATTTCACCTTCCAGTAGGCTGCCATCGAGCAGGCCGGTATAGAAACCGGCCACGCTGCGCGCATTGCCATGGCCGTTGGCCGCCGGTTGCTGCATGCGGCGCCACTCCGGTTTGTTGGTGCTGGTCATGATCGAAGGCGGATTGGTAAAGGCCCGGGTGGTCATGGCCGTGGGTTCTCGCATGGTCACCTGCAGCAGGCGCTGGGCCGCCGCGTCACCGACGTTGCCTTTGCCACGGGCGATGTGGGCCACGCGATGAAATTCTTCATCGGCCAGCCCCACGTGGAAATCCAGGCCCAACGGCTTGGCGACCCGCGCCACGATCGACTCTCCCGGCCCACGCCCGTCCGCCCGGCGCAACAACTCGCCGAGCAGCCAGCCGTAAGTGATCGCGGCGTAGCCATGGCCCTCGCCGGGTGTCCACCAGGGTGCTTCAGCGGCCAGCGCATCGGTCATGGCTTGCCAGTCATAAAGCGCTTCGGGCGGCAGTAAATCACGCAGCGCGGGAAGCCCGGCCTGATGACAAAGCAACTGGCGCAAGGTGATGGAGGCCTTGCCGGCTGCCGCAAACTCGGGCCAGTAACGAGCGACCGGGGCGTCAAGTTGCAGCTTGCCTTCGGCCACCAGTTGCAGGGCGGTAACGGCGGTGAAGGTCTTGGTGCAGGAGAACAGGTTGGCAATGGTGTCGCTGTGCCAGGCCTCATGACCATCCTTGTCGGCAGTGCCAGCCCACAAATCGATCACCGTGCGGCCGCCGACCTGGATACACAACGCCGCGCCGCGTTCCTGAGGATCGTCGAACAGCGCCGCGAAGGCTTCGCGCACTGCTTCGAATTGAAGCTCGTAATGGCCTTGAATCTGCACCCGCAACTCCCCTGCTCAAGCACTTCTGGACTGGCCGGCATTGTTCCAGCCATTGGTTCATTTGAAAACAACCGCGGGGCGGTTGGCCTGGGCACCTACCGCTCTTGTGGCTAGGGAGCTTGCTCCCGCTGGGTCGCGCAGCGACCCCAAGGAAAACCAAGGCGATCAGCCTGACAGACCGCAGTGTCTGGCTTTGGGGCTGCCTCGCAGCCCAGCGGGAGCAAGCGCCCTCCCCACGAAAGCCCCCAGCACGGTAGCTGTATCTATCAGGAAATCTCCCGCCGAAACGGCGGCAATGCATTGAGGATCGCCTTGCCATAGCGCTGGGTCACCAGCCTGCGATCGAGCAAGGTGATGGTGCCGCGGTCTTCCTCGGTACGCAGTAGTCGACCGCAGGCCTGGACCAGTTTCAACGAAGCGTCGGGCACCGAGATTTCCATGAACGGGTTGCCGCCGCGGGCTTCGATCCACTCGGCCAGTGCGGCTTCCACCGGATCGTCGGGGACGGAAAAGGGGATCTTGGCGATCACCACATGTTCGCAATAGGCGCCGGGCAAATCCACGCCTTCGGCAAAGCTCGCCAGGCCGAACAACACGCTGGAATCGCCACCGTCCACTCGCGCCTTGTGCTTGTTAAGGGTTTCCTGCTTCGACAGGTTGCCCTGGATGAAGACCTGCTTGCGCCAGTCACGGTCGAGCCCGTCGAATACGTCCTGCATTTGTTTGCGCGAGGAAAACAGCACCAGCGTACCTCGCGAGCCCTCCACCAGCTCCGGCAGGTCGCGAATGATCGCGGCGGTATGGCCCGCGGCATCCCGAGGATCGGCCTTGAGGTCCGGTACCCGCAGCACGCCGGCGTCAGCATGGTGAAACGGGCTCGGCACCACAGCGGTCACGGCTTTTTTCGGCAGGCCGGCGCGCATACGGAAACGGTCGAAGGTGCCCAGTGCGGTCAAGGTGGCGGATGTCACCAACGCGCCGTAGGCCACGTTCCACAAATTGCGCCGCAGCATCTCGGCCGCCAGGATCGGGCTGGCGTTGACCTCGATATCGAACAGCGAACCGCTTTCGGCCAGGGTCAGCCAGCGCGCCATCGGCGGGTTGTCTTCCGGGTCTTCGGTGGTGAAGGCGGTCCACAACTCCCAGTTGCCCTGTGAGCGCGACAGCAGACTGCCGAACAGCGGATACCACTCCTCGGCCTGGTTGCTGGCGATGCCGATATTGACCTCGCCGTCCATGCCTTCCTTGAGCAGATCGGTCAGGCGCGTGAACAGGTCGGTCAGGCGCGCAAAACCTTTCTTGAGCTCGATGCCCATTTCGCGCATGTGCTCGGGAATCACCCCGCCGACAAACCGATGGCGTGGTCGCTCGCGGCCTTCGACGTCTTCACCGGGCTTGAAATCGGCCACCTGCTCGCAAGCGGTGAACATGAACTGCTGGTGCGTCTTGATCTCCCGCGCAAGCTCGGGCACCTGCTCGATGAACTTGCCCAGGTCGCCCGGCAGCGGGTGCTGGGCCAACAGCTTGGTGAGGTTCTTGGCGGTGGTTTCCAGCCAGTCGGCGGTGGAACGCAGCCGGGTGTAATGGGCGAAATGACCGATGGCCTTGTCCGGCAGGTGATGACCTTCGTCGAACACGTAGATCGTGTCTCGCGGGTCGGGCAATACCGCACCGCCGCCCAGGGCCAGGTCCGCCAGGACCATGTCATGGTTGGTCACGATGACATCGACCTTGCCCATGCCTTCGCGGGCCTTGTAGAACGCACACTGGCCGAAGTTCGGGCAATGGCGGTTGGTGCATTGGCTGTGATCGGTGGTCAGGCGCGACCAGTCGGCGTCTTCCAGCGCCGTGGACCAACTGTCGCGGTCGCCGTCCCACTTATTGCCGGCCAGTTTCTCGATCATGCTGGTGAACAACTTCTGGCTGGCCTCGTCGACCTCGATCTTGAAGCCTTCTTCCTCGAACAACTGGGCCGTGGCGGTCTGCGCGTGACCTTCCTGGAGCAACATGTCGAGCTTGGACAGGCACAGGTAGCGCCCACGGCCCTTGGCCAGGGCGAAACTGAAATTCAGCCCGCTGTTGCGCATCAGGTCGGGCAGGTCCTTGTAGACGATCTGCTCCTGGAGGGCGACCGTCGCCGTGGCGATCACCAAGCGTTTGCCGGCGGCCTTGGCGGTGGGAATCGCCGCCAGGCTGTAGGCCACAGTCTTGCCGGTACCGGTGCCGGCTTCCACCGCCACGACCGCAGGCTCGCCGCTGCGCCGGCCTTCGTCGTCGGTGTCGATGTCACCCAGGACTTTCGCCACTTCGGCGATCATCAGGCGCTGGCCATATCGCGGCTTGAGGCTCTTGGCTTCGAGAAAACGCGAATAGGCGCCCTGGATCGTGGTTTTGAGTTCGGTGCTGATCATGAATGGTCGGGCGCTAAAAAACGCTGGATAAATTTTCAGTGGTTCGGATCGGCGGCTATCATACCCCGCGAATCGATCCTGCGCAGAACGGAGTAACCCAATGACACTTTTCGCCCTTGTCTACACCCTGCATTTATTGGCGGCCCTGGTCTGGGTCGGCGGCATGTTCTTCGCCTGGATGATCCTGCGACCCGCCGCAATGGCGGCACTTGAAGGTCCTGCCAGGCTCAAACTGTGGTTAGAAGTGTTTCAGCGTTTTTTCGTCTGGGTCTGGGTCGCGGTGGTACTTTTGCCGATCAGCGGCACAGGCCTGATCCACCTGCGCTTCAGCGGTTTTGAAACCGCCCCGCGTTATGTGCAGATCATGATGGGGTTGTACGTAGTGATGGCGGCCCTGTTCATCCGCATCCAGGCCTTGCAACTGCCGTCATTGCGCAGCGCCGTGGAGGGGCAGGATTGGCCGGCGGGTGCGGCAGTGTTGGGCAAGATTCGCCAGCTGGTGGGCATCAACCTGCTGATCGGGTTGCTGGTGGTGGCGATCGGCGCGGCGCGGCCGATGTTTTGATGCGACTTGCCCGGACACTGGACCCTGTGGGAGCGAGCCTGCTCGCGATGGCGTCGGTTCACTTGACATCTACCTCGACTGACATTCCGCCATCGCGAGCAGGCTCGCTCCCACAGGTTTAATCCGTAGCATTCAAAACCGCTGCACCGTCACCGACCCCGCCGCGCCGACAGGCCCTGGCTGGCCATCCGCACCGGGACGACCGCTTTTGCCACCGTCGGCGGTGTAGACCAGGCAGCCCTTGGCCTTGCCTCCGCTACCGGGCTTGCCGCCCTGCCCGGCGGCACCACCGACGCCGCCATCCACCGCCACCTTGATCTGCTCGGCAGGGTATGTGCGGGGCAGTTCCAGGCGCACCAGCGCGCCGGCCGCGCCCGGCTGGCCATCGCTGCCATTGCTGCCATCGGCGCCGCGTCCGGCCGAACCCCAGGTGCAACCCGGTGCCTGGCCGTTGGCGCCATCGAGACCGACGTAACCCGGCGCACCGGCGCCACCGCGGGCATCCACCGACAACAACGGTGCATTCAGTGCAGCGAATCGCAGGTTCAGGTCGCGTCCTGGCTTGGCCGCCTTCGTATAAGTACCGGGTGCGCCACGGGCCGTGATCTGGCTGCCATCGGCCAGCTCGGCCTGGGCAACCTTCATGTCCAAGGCCTGTTGCGCCGGCACGATGGCGATCCGCGCTTCGCGCCCCAGGTGCAGTTGTTCGATGGACAATTGGGTGACGTTGGACGGCACCAGCAGCGTACCGTAGTCGGCCACATCCAGCCGCTCCAGGGTCAGGGTGCTGGTGGTGTTGGGCAGGCGCAGCAACGAGTGGCTTTCGACCTGGACGACCTGGGCACTGGCCAAGGGGCACACAAATGCAGCGAGCAGACACAATTTACGCATGGGAAGCCTCTGGCGCGGTCGGGAGGGTTTGCAGGTGGAAGATGCCGAACAGCAGCACGCGCAGCCGATCACGGCCGGAAGAGGGTTGGCCGCCTAAATTCGCTCTGAACAGCAGCAACTCCAGCACATGAACCGCCAGCAGCAGCGCCCCCGCCAGATTGACCAACAGATGCAGCGGATGGACGAACGGCATGATCAGGTTGACCAACACCACCAGCCAGAACAGCAGGGTCAGCAAGCGCCCCAGCCCCCATAACACCTTCATACGCCCCCCGGGGAACATTATTCTTTGAGGCACAGTAACGGCTCACGCGCGGGCTACGCCAGAGGGCCGGGCAAATTTAATTTGCCGTCCGGCCAGAGTCTCCGGATCGCTTGCCTGGCAATCCGGCGGCTCTAGGTCGGGGCTTAACGTTGCAGGTGCAGTTCAACCCGACGGTTCTGCGCTCGTCCTTCGTCAGTGGTGTTATCGGCCACCGGTTCGCTTTCGCCCTTGCCTTCGCTGGTGAGCTTGTCTGGCGCCAGCCCCTGGGTCAGCAGATATTCCACGACGCTGCTGGCACGCCGTTCGGACAACCGCTGGTTATAGGCATCGGTCCCGACACTGTCGGTGTGACCGACCACGCGGATGCTGACGACATTGGCATGGCTCAGCTTACTCATCAGCCCGTCGAGCTGGCTTCGAGCTTCTGCGGTGAGATCGGATTGATCGAAATCGAACAACACCTTGCCGGCATCGTTGAGGGTGATGACTTCGCTCGCCGGTGCCTGTGGCTCGACCGGCGGAGCACTGGCCGGGTATTGAGGCAGCGGGCAACCATGATGCTCGACGGGAGTATTGGCTGGCGTGTCGGGGCAACGGTCGCGGCGGTCGAACACGCCGTCGCCGTCTTCATCGCCATCCTGGGCGTAGCAGATCAAACCGCCACCCAATACGCCCAGCGCGGCGCCGCCTGCAGCCCAGCCGCTGCTTTCGATGGCCCCCAGGCCGCCGCCGACAAGACCGCCGATCAAGCTGCAGATCGGCCAGGTACGTTGATTGAGAGAGGCGCTGCCGTCGCTGTGAGTGGCGCAACCGGACAACAGGCTGCTGGTCAGCAGCACCGGTAAGACGGCTCTGATGAGAACGTTCATGGTGAAGGCTCCTGTGTCACCGGCCCATACCGGTCACACAGGAGTAAAGACCCGCCTACGCAACTCTACAAGCCGCGCAGGGCTTGGGTTCAGCGATTTATCCGGATCTCGGTACGGCGGTTCAGGGCACGGCCGTCGGCAGTCTTGTTGTCCGCCACCGGTTGGCTTTCCCCGGCCCCGGACACCGAGACGAAACTGGCACGCGGCACACCCTGTTCGACCAGGTACTGCACCACCGAATCGGCCCGTTTTTGCGACAAGCGCTGGTTATACGCATCGCTGCCGACGCTGTCGGTGTGCCCGGTGACTCGCAGTTGGGCGGTGGACGATTCTTCCTTGAGTCGGGTCGCGACGGTGCTCAACGCCTGCTTGTCAGCCGGGGTCAGCGTGGCTTTGTTGAATTCAAAGTGCACATCCCGGATCACGATGGTTTCTTCCTTGACCACCACCGGCTCTTCAACCACTGGCGCCGGGGCGGGTGGAGGGCAACCATCGGCGTCGACCTGCACGCCCTTCGGCGTGCCCGGGCACTTGTCGCGGCTGTCCGGTACGCCGTCACCGTCTTCGTCGCCGTCACCATGGGCCCAGCACCAGGCTCCCGCCACGGTGCCGGCCACCAGCGCGCCAGGGCCGATCCAGGAACTGCTTTCAATGGCGCCCAATCCCGCGCCAACGACGCCGCCGGTGGCCGCACAGATCGGCCAGTCGGTTTTTTGCAAACCTGCGCAACCAGTCAACACACTGGTTAGCAGAACCAGGGGTAACGCTGTGCGAACTATGCTCATCGGGTGTTCTCCTTGAGGGATCGGCTCGGCGCCGATTCAAGGGAGTAAAGACCCGAGTTCGGATCTGCGCCAGCCTTGTGCATTTGCGATGTTCACCCCTGTTTGCGACCCATCGACTCGTTTAAGCACATACCGCTCTAGGCCACGGCGTCCGGGCAGGCTATCGTGGCGGTTCTGAACGAGGAATCTCCGATGACCGTTGCCATTTCCGCGCGCACACCCCAGCAAGCCCTGGCGGCCGTGCTAGACCGCTATGCTCCGCAAACCCTGCTGTTGATCGGCGCCAGCGGCTTTCCCGCACTCGACGCGTTCCAGCAGGCCCACCCGGACACCGAGGTGGTTCATGCCGGGCCCGGTCCACTGCCGGATACCGTGGCGGCGCGGCGTTTTGACCTGGCCCTGGCGCTCGATTGCCTGGAGCATTTGCCCAAGCGCGACGGTCTGAACCTGTTGGGCGGCATCCGCAATCTCAACGCCAGCCGTATCGCGGTGCTGGCCGATCTCACCGCCTGCGGTTGGCAGGAAACGGACTTTTTTTCCCTGGCCCTGCAAGCCAGTGAGCGATTCCAGCGCGACGAGCAGGTGCTGACCCTGTTCACCTACGATCTGCTTGAATACAAGCAGGTCCCCGACTGGCTCAACTCACGTTTTTGGGCCAACCCGGAAAACTTTGGAAAATATTGGTGGTAGCCGTGAACACAATGCACACAACCATCTGCCCTTGCGGCAGTGGCATTTCACTGGAGGCCTGCTGCGGTCATTACCACGACGGCCATCCGGCGCCCTGCGCCGAAGCCCTGATGCGCTCGCGCTACAGCGCTTACGTGCTGGGACGGGTGGATTACCTGGTACGCACCACCCTGCCCGCCCAGCAGGGCGGCCTCGACCGCCAGTCCATCAGCGAGTGGAGTGCCAACAGCACCTGGCTGGGGCTGGAGGTGGAGAGCAGCGAGGTGTTCGGCGGGCAACCGGAGCACGCCTTTGTCACCTTCACCGCACGCTGGCACGACGGCCAGGGGGAACACAGCCACCGAGAACAGTCCTCGTTCGTGCAAAACAATGGGCACTGGTACTTCATCGACCCGACCGTGCCGGTCAAGACTGGACGCAACGACAGCTGCCCATGCGGAAGCGGGCACAAATTCAAGAAGTGCTGCGCGGGCTACTTCGCGCGTTGATTTGGGAAAGGTCCGACGCCCCACCCTCTCGCCTGCGGGCTAGACTGAGATAAACCCGAGGCGCGGATATGACCCGTTCATCACCTCTGCTACGCATTGCTTGCCTGCTGCTGTTCGTCGCGCTTGGCGGCTGTGCGTCCTGGTACGGGGAAGATGCCCCGGAGCCGCAGGTGCATCTGGTCAAGGTCGAAGTGGTGCGGGCCCGGCTGCTGGAACAGAAGTTCATGCTGCACTTTCGTGTCGACAACCCCAACGACAGTGACCTGACAGTGCGCGGCCTGAGCTACCGCATCCATCTGGGGGACCTGCTGCTGACCGAAGGCGAGCATGAGCACTGGTTCACGGTCAGCCCGCGACATAGCGCGTACTTCAAGGTGCCGGTGCGCACCAACCTGTGGCCGAAGGTGCGCGAGGTGGTGAAACTGCTGCAAAAACCCCGGGAGCAGATCCCCTATCGGCTGGAAGGCGAACTGGAAACCGGTTTATTCATCGCCCACTACGTGCACCTGGAGCGCAATGGCGTGATAATCGCCGCCGATTTTATTGCGGAGTAACCCCGATGACCCAGCAACCTCACGTTCACGGCCCTGATTGCAACCACGATCACGACCATCATCACGACCATGACCACGGCCACGTCCACGGCCCGAACTGCGGCCATGCCCACCAGGAACCGGTGCGCAATGCCCTGAAAGATGTCGGTCGCAACGACCCTTGCCCATGCGGCAATGGCAAGAAATTCAAGAAGTGCCACGGGGCTTGAGGATTCTGGCGCAGAACTTCTTCGCCTGTTGATCCGTCATCGTGAGCAGGCTCGCTCCCACAGAGGGATGGGCGGTGTGCACTGATCCGGCATCCACCACCGACCAACTGTGGGAGCGAGCCTGCTCGCGATAGCGGTGGATCAGCCGACATCGATCCACCTGTTGCCGACCAAACCCACAGCTCCATCACCTTGCCTCAAGAATCCGCTGCACACTGACCACCGTTGCATATTCGCCATGCAGGTTGCCCAGGGACATGGCATGCACCTCACTGGCCGAACGCGGGTTACCGAAATAATCGGCCTTGTCGAAAGTAAAACAGGCATCCTCAGCGACCCAGGTGTCGAACCCCAGGTTGCCCGCCGTGCGGGCCGTGGACTCCACCGAGTTGTTCGTCGCCACACCTACAATCACCAGTTGCCTGACCCCGGCGCTGCGCAGGTCTGCTTCCAGGCGCGTGCCGCTGAACGCATCCGGCACCTGTTTTTGCACCAGGCATTCCCCGGCCATCGGCTCGAATCGCGGTTGAACCTCGACCCCCGACTGCCCCGGCCAGAACACCGAATCCGGCGAGCGGGACAAGTGATGGACATGGATCACCGGTCGCGCCGAGTGCCGCCAGAACGCCAATAACTCCAACATCCGCAGTTCCGCCTTGGGATTGTTGCGCGGGCCGAGCCTGGGATGGAGGATGCCTTTCTGTTGATCGATGAGAATCAGCGCCGCGTCTTTGTGTAGCTGCATGCCGGTTTTTCCTTGCTCGGCCCCTTTGGTGTCCCGCACTTGAGCATCACGGGCTGCTACAGGCAAGCCCTCGATCATCGGGTTCACACAAATCCTGTGGCGAGAGAGCTTGCTCCCGCTGGGGCGGTCCGACGTCTCGGGCGAAGCCGCCCTCGCTTTTCAATCGTCAAAGTTGATTGCGCCTGCTGCGCAGCCGAGCGGGAGCAAGCTCCCTCGCCACGGGTAACGGGGCCAGACCGCCATATTCGGGTTTCATCGGCAAAACCACAAATAACCCCCGCCCCCGCTTGCGCGGCCTTCGCCCGCTCACTAACGTAGCGCCTTTATTGGTGCCACCCCCTCCCGCAGGAGCTTTGCCATGGCCTCGCCAGCCTCTATTTCTCTCATCCCCCGGCTCGGCCTTGCCGCCACAGTAGCCAGTGTGCTCGGTTTGAGCGGGTGCCAGACCTGGAATGCCCAGGATTCGGTACCGCCCACTTCAGGCGTGCAACCGCTCAAGGGGCTGGCGCAGAACGTCTCGGTCCGGCGCAATGCCATGGGCATGCCGCTGATCGAAAGCAACAGCTTCCATGACGCCCTGTTCACCCTCGGTTATGTCCACGCCAGCGACCGCATCACCCAGATGGTGACCCTGCGCCTGCTGGCCCAGGGGCGGCTGGCGGAAATGTCCGGCGCCGAGCGGCTGGAGGTCGACCGCTACATGCGTGCCGTCAACCTGAAGAAAAACGCCGACGAGCTGTACAAGGCCTCTTCGCCACGGCTCAAGCGGTTCTTCGAGGTCTACGCCCGTGGCGTCAACGCTTACCTGTTCCGCTACCGCGACAAGCTGCCATCGGACCTGGCCGCCAGCGGATACAAACCTGAATACTGGAAACCCGAAGACTCGGCGTTGATGTTCTGTCTGCTGAATTTCAGCCAGTCGGCAAACCTGCCGGAAGAAATCGCCAGCCTGGTGCTGGCCCAGAGCGTCAGCAACGACAAGCTCGCCTGGCTGAGCCCGTCCTATCCGGATGAGCAGTTGCCCTTGGCCGAAGCCGACAAACTCCAAGGCATCCGGCTCAACGGCCAGGTGCCGGGCCTCGCCGAAATCAGTAAGGCCACCGGTCAATTGGCCGAGCTGAACCTGTTGAACGTGGCGTCATCGAGTAACTGGGCCATCGCCCCGCAACGCAGCCGCAGCGGCAAGAGCCTGCTGGCCAGCGACAGTCACGGACCGCTGGTTGCGCCGTCGCTGTGGAGCCCGGTGCAGATCCGTGCTCCCAAGTATCAGGCCGCCGGGGTGTCGGTGGCGGGTATTCCGATGATCCTCGCCGGCTTCAACGGTAAAGTCGCGTGGAGCATGACCAGCGTACTGGGGGACAACCAGGACCTGTTCCTGGAAAAAATCCGACGTCAGGGCAATGGTCTGTCCTACGAGGTCAACGGCAAATGGCAGCCGGCAACGGTGCGCAACGAAACCTACTTCATCAAAGGTCAGCGGCCGATTCGTGAAGCGGTGTTCGAGACCCGCCACGGCCCGCTGCTCAACAGCGCCCAAGGCCCGGCTATGGCCAACGGTTTCGGCCTGGCCTTGCAGACGCCGAGCTTCAGCGACGACAAGACCCTGGACGCGTTCTTCGATCTGTCCCGGGCACAGAGCGCCGAGAAAGCCTCGGATGCCAGTCGGGAAATCCGCGCCCTGGCCGCCAACCTGGTCTTTGCCGATGCCAGCCACATCGGCTGGCAGGTCACCGGTCGCTACCCGAACCGCCGTGAAGGCGAAGGCCTGCTGCCATCGCCGGGCTGGGACGGCCGCTACGATTGGGACGGTTACGCCGACCCGATGCTGCACCCCTATGATCAGGACCCCGCCCAGGGCTGGCTCGGCACCGCCAACCAGCGCGTCATTCCCCACGGTTACGGCATGCAGCTCTCCAACTCCTGGGCCGCACCGGAGCGCGGCGAGCGCCTGGCCGAACTGGCCAATGCCGGCAAGCACGACAGCCGCAGCCTGACTGCGATGCAATATGACCAGACCACCACGCTCGCGGCCAAGCTCAAGAAAGTCTTCGAAGCGCCCGGCATGGCCCAACCGCTCAAGCAGGCAATCGACGGACTGCCTGTGGCGGACCGGGCCAAGGCCCGCGAAGCCTATACCCGCCTGATGGCCTTCGATGGCCGGCTCAGCCCGACCTCGGCCGACGCGGCGATTTATGAGCTGTTCCTGCAAGAAAGCATGAAGCAGATTTTCCTCGACGAACTGGGCCCCGAGAGCAGCCCGGCCTGGAAAGCGCTGGTGGCCAATGGTCAATTGTCCTACTCGGCCCAGGCCGATCATCTGTTGGGTCGCGAGGACAGCCCGTTCTGGGATGACGTGCGCACCCCTCAGAAAGAAGACAAGGCCGTGATTCTCGCCCGCAGCCTGGCCGCGGCCATCAACGCCGGCGACAGCCAGTTGGGCGGCGACCACAAGGCCTGGCAGTGGGGAAAACTGCACAGCTACGCCTGGAAAAACAGCAGTGGACAGACCGTGCGCGGTCCAGTCGCGGCCGGTGGTGACGCCAGCACGCTCAATGTTTCGACGTTTGCCTGGGGCCAGGACTTCAATACGGTCCAGGCGCCGTCGATGCGCTTGATCGTGGACTTCGGCCAGCCTGAACCGCTGTTGGTCCAGGGCGGCACCGGCCAGTCCGGCAACCCGGCCAGCCCGAACTACGTCAACGGCATCGATCCGTGGATCAAGGGCCAATATCAGAACCTGCCGCTGCAACCGCAGAACTTTGACCGGGCGTATGGCAAGACGCGGTTGACCTTGGTGCCCGGCAAATAATCGCAACCACAATCCTGTGGCGAGGGAGCTTGCTCCCGCTCGGCCGGGCTGGCGCTCCAGCGCGCAGCGTCCGCAAATGAGGGGCTGCTACGCAGCCCAGCGGGAGCAAGCTCCCTCGCCACAAGGACTCAAGCGCACCTGGGATCAGGGTGTAACAACACAATCCTTGATCCTTTGGGCGCAACCCAATAGAACTTCTCCCCCCGCCCTCGCCTCTACCTGACAAGCCCATCGCCACGGTTGTTCGCATGGACCTTGTCATTGCCCGCCCCGAAGGCCTGTATTGCCCGCCGGGGGATTTCTACATCGATCCCTGGCGCCCGGTGGAGCGCTCGGTCATTACCCACGCCCATGGCGACCATGCCCGTGGCGGCAATCAGCATTACCTGGCCGCGGCCCCCGGCGAGGGGATCCTGCGTTCGCGACTCGGCCAGGACATCAATCTGCAGACCTTGCCCTATGGCGAGCGCCTGGTGCATCACGGCGTGACCTTGAGTTTTCACCCCGCCGGTCACGTGCTCGGCTCGGCCCAGGTGCGTCTGGAATACCGAGGCGAAGTCTGGGTCGCGTCAGGGGACTACAAAGTCGAGCCCGACGGGACCTGCACGCCATTCGAGCCGGTGAAATGCCACACCTTCATCACCGAATCCACCTTCGGCCTGCCGATCTATCGTTGGCAGCCCCAGGCGCAGATCTTCGACGAAATCAATCAGTGGTGGCGGGCCAACATCGCCCTGGGTCGGGCCAGCGTGCTGTTCTGCTATTCGTTCGGCAAGGCCCAGCGGATCCTCCACGGCATCGACGAAAGCCTCGGCCCGATCCTGGCCCACGGCGCGGTGGAACCGTTGAACCGGGTCTATCGCGAGGCCGGGGTTCATCTGCCACCGACGATCTACGCCGGCGAGGTGAAAAAGAATGACCCGCTCATCGGCCAGTCACTGGTGATCGCCCCGCCCTCCGCTGGGGGCAGCTCCTGGATGCGCCGTTTCGGCGACTACAGCGATGCCTTCGCCAGCGGCTGGATGCGCCTGCGCGGTACCCGCCGGCGGCGCGGGGTGGACCGCGGCTTCGTGCTGTCGGACCACGCCGACTGGCCCGGCCTGCTCTGGGCCATCGAACAGACCGGGGCCGAGCGAGTCATGGTCACCCACGGTTCGGTGGGCGTGCTGGTGCGTCACCTGTGTGAGCTAGGCCTCGACGCCCAAGGCTTCACCACCGAATACGGCGACGATGAAGAAGACGTCAGCGCCACCGACCCTGGCGAGGACGCACCATGAAGGCCTTCGCCCAGTTATATGCCGACCTGGACGCCACTACCTCCAGCAATGCCAAGCTTACCGCGATGCAAGACTACTTTCGTCACGCCGCCCCCGAAGACGCGGCGTGGGCCGTGTACTTTCTGTCCGGTGGCCGCCCGCGACAACTGGTGCCGGTGAAGATCCTGCGGGAACTGGCCGTGCAGGTGTCGGGGTTGTCCCCCTGGTTGTTCGAAGAGAGCTATCAGGCCGTGGGCGACCTGGCGGAAACCATCTCGCTGGTGCTGCCGGAGTCGCCTCACAGTTCAGATGAAGGGCTGGCGCTGTGGATCGAGAAAAAACTGCTGCCGTTGCGCGGCGAATCGCCCGAGGTCCTGGCACAGCGGTTACCGACGCTGTGGGCGCAACTGGACCGGTCGAGCCTGATGCTGTGCATCAAACTCATCACCGGCAGTTTTCGCGTCGGCGTGTCGAAACTGCTGGTCACTCGGGCCCTGGCCGGGCTCGCCAGCCTCGACAGCAAGCGGGTGGCCCAGCGCCTGGTAGGCTACACCGACCTGTCCCACCGCCCGACGGCGGGCAGTTATCTCAAGCTGATCGCCCCCGAGTCCGATGATGAACATGCCCAACGCGGCGGCCAGCCTTATCCGTTTTTCCTGGCCCATGCCCTGTCGCAACCAGTGGAGCAATTCGACGCGCTGCTGGGACCGGCCAGTGACTGGCAAGTGGAATGGAAGTGGGACGGCATCCGCTCTCAGGTAATCAAGCGTGACGGGCATTTGTGGGTCTGGTCCCGGGGTGAAGAGCTGGTGACCGAGCGCTTTCCCGAGCTGCACGACCTGGCCCAGGCACTGCCCGACGGCACGGTGATCGACGGTGAAATCGTCGTGTGGAAAAGCGCCCGACCGCCGGCCGAAGACGCCTTCGATCCGGATGCGCCTTTGCAACCGACCGTCCAGCCCTTCGCCCTGTTGCAGCAGCGTATCGGTCGCAAAACCCTGAGCAAGAAAGTCCTGGAGGACGCTCCCGTGGTGGTGATGGCCTACGACCTGCTGGAATGGCGGGGCGAGGACTGGCGCAGTCGGCCCCAGGCCGAGCGCCGAGAGCAACTGGAGGCGCTGATTGCCCGCGTCCACAGCCCGGTGCTGCTGCCGTCGCCGATTGTCAC
This sequence comes from Pseudomonas sp. SMV71, assembly GCF_052042015.1. Taxonomy (NCBI): domain Bacteria; kingdom Pseudomonadati; phylum Pseudomonadota; class Gammaproteobacteria; order Pseudomonadales; family Pseudomonadaceae; genus Pseudomonas; species Pseudomonas sp. SMV71. The sequence goes on from NZ_JBKGGU010000001.1 coordinate 17,708, forward strand.
CGGCGCGGATTGGCTCGATCTCGCCCGACAGCGCGAAGCCTCCCGCAGCCTCGGGGTCGAAGGCATGATGCTCAAGGCGCGTAACGCGTTGTATGGGGTCGGGCGCACCAAGGACATGGGCGTATGGTGGAAGTGGAAGATCGACCCGTTCAGTGTCGACGCGGTGCTGATCTACGCCCAACGTGGCCATGGCCGACGCGCCAGCCTGTACAGCGACTACACCTTCGCGGTGTGGGACAACCCACCGGGCAGCCGCGAACGCACGCTCGTTCCCTTCGCCAAAGCCTATTCGGGCCTGACCGATGCCGAAATGCGCCAGGTCGATAGCATCGTGCGCAAGACCACCGTGGAAAAATTCGGCCCGGTGAGCAGCGTTACACCCACGCTGGTATTCGAACTGGGCTTCGAGGGCATCGCCCTGTCCAAGCGCCACAAAAGCGGGATCGCCGTGCGCTTCCCACGGATGTTGCGCTGGCGCCAGGACAAGCGCGTCGAGGACGCCGACACCCTGGCGACGCTGCAGGATTTATTAAAATGACGACCGATCGCTCCCCGGCCTGAACCTCCATCAGCACACTGCGTTCATCGCCAGGGACCATCGCCAGGGCATCGACCTCGAACGCGCCGTTGCGACACGTTGCATCTGACATGAAAACGACAGCCTTCAGCGTCAATGAACGGTATCTAATAAATAGTTACCGCGTACGGTCCGGTAAGTTTGTGGAAAACTATGACACCCGTACCGGTGACTTTTCTGACGTCGTAATTGCGTCACTCACATCAGTCACAATAAATAAAACCGACTGGCCCTTTGAAAAAGCGGTGCTAACGTGACAGCAGTTCTCCAATTATCAATTGGCTCTAGTCGTCCAGATCCTGCGCCCAGCCTCTTACGCAACCGTGAAGGGCATAAATCATTCAAGGAACGGACAGCCCCTTCCCGCCAGGGTGAGCCGAGCAAGGCCACCGCCGGTGCGAGGGTGATCCAAGTGAAGCCCAAGGCCCGCCACCCGCACGCGCAAGGGAGCCTGATATGCACGCAGAAAAGCGCTTTCAGTCGCTGGACAGTTTCAGGGGCCTGATGGCTATTTCAGTAATGTTCTACCACTTGCGCGTCAGCGGCAGTTTCACCGAGTGGCAGTTATTCCGCCACGCCGATGTATTTGTCTCGTTCTTTTTTGTCTTGAGCGGCTTTGTCATGACGCACGCTTATGGCAACCCCACGCGGTTTAATTTTCGAAAATTCTTTATAACCCGAACCTTCCGCTTGCTACCCCTGCATCTCGTCATGCTGAGCGTCTTTATATTGTTGGAGTTCGGTAGGTATACAGCAGCGCAAAAAGGCATGGACTTCAACAATCAGCCATTTTCAGGAAAGTTCGCCCCTTCTGAAATCCTTCCGAATGCAATGCTGTTGCAGTCCTGGACACACTTGACCAATCCGCTGTCGTTCAACTATCCGTCCTGGAGCATCAGTATCGAGTACTACACTTACATGCTCTTCGCCTTGATCCTTAACCTCGCTTTCGGCGTCAGGACGTGGGTATGGATGACCGTGGTCCTGGTGGCCCTGGCGTTGATATATACAGGCAATAGCTTCTTCACTGTCGAGTCATTGCGGGGCTTGGCCTATTTTTTTACGGGCTGCCTGGCTTACGCCGTGTATCAGAGGCTTCCCCATCCTACCCCGGCCCACACTGGGCTGCTGACCGCGCTTGAAGTGATGGCGGTGGCAGCGGCACTGGTGTTCGTGATCAATGATTTTGCGGCCAAGCAGCTGTGGGCCAGCCCGCTGTTTGGTGTCGTCGTTGTGATATTCGCCTTTGATCGCGGCGCTGTCTCGCGGTTGTTGACGCGCCGCAGCTTCGGTTTTCTCGGCAAGTTGTCTTACTCCATCTACCTGACTCATGCGGCCGTTCTGTTTTGCGCGGTCTCGGTGTTCATGGTGGCAAAGAACATCCTGGGGTTGGATGTTGCACCGGTGATCGACGGCACTCGTTACCTGGATCTCGGTCATGCGGCGCTCAATCACCTCGTCGCTTTGCTGATTGCAGGATCGGTAGTCCTGGTGTCCATGTTTACCTACCGATATGTCGAAATGACCGGGCAATCCCTCGGCCGGGCCCTCAGTAGGCCTCGAACGCAGCGGTCCGGCCTGAAGGTCTGATACCGAAGCTTGAAAAACCGTGGCGAACTTCGGACCGCACTGGCGTGCTCATCAAGCGCCTGCGCCGAGGCGCCATTACGGTGCACCTTTTATGGCCTGCTCATCCCCGCGCACCATCACGCCCCGCCTGCTGTCCCTAAATTTTTTAAAACGTTTGTTCGGCACTCTGGTTCGGAAATTGCTATCTTTTTGCCGTCATACCGTTCTCGCCTTCACCGGTAACAATACTTACGCGCCACAAGCGCTCATATTGGTTTTAGGGATTGAATAATGAAAAAAGCACTGCTGACCCTTTCCGCACTGGCGTTGTGCATGGCGGCCGGCGCCGCCACGGCCAAGGAATACAAGGAACTGCGTTTTGGTGTCGACCCGTCCTACGCTCCATTTGAATCCAAGGCCGCCGACGGCAGCCTGGTCGGTTTCGACATTGACCTGGGCAATGCGATCTGTGCTGAACTGAAGGTCAAATGCAAATGGGTCGAAAGCGATTTCGACGGCATGATCCCTGGCCTCAAGGCCAATAAATTCGACGGTGTCATTTCCTCGATGACCGTTACCCCGGCCCGTGAAAAAGTCATCGACTTCTCCAGCGAGCTGTTCTCCGGACCGACCGCCTACGTGTTCAAGAAGGGTTCGGGCCTGAGCGAAGACAAAGCCTCGCTCAAGGGCAAGACCGTCGGCTACGAACAAGGCACCATTCAGGAAGCCTACGCCAAGGCTGTGTTGGACAAGGCCGGCGTGAAGACCCAGGCCTACCAGAACCAGGACCAGGTCTACGCCGACCTGACCTCCGGCCGTCTCGATGCTGCCATCCAGGACATGCTGCAGGCCGAACTGGGCTTCCTGAAATCGCCAAAAGGCGCTGACTATGAAGTCAGTAAGCCGGTGGACAGCGAACTGCTGCCGTCCAAGACCGCCATTGGTATCAAGAAAGGTAACAGTGAGTTGAAAGCGCTTTTGGATAAAGGTATCAAAGCGTTACACGATGACGGCAAGTACGCCGAAATCCAGAAAAAACACTTTGGCGATCTGAATTTGTACAGCGGCAAATAATGCGCTGCGCCCATCCGGTTTCAGATGGGCGCTTTTTTCCTGCCAAAGGCTTCTTCCATGTTCGAACAACTCCTACAAAATCTGGGGCTCTCGGCCTTCAGCCTGCAGGGCTTTGGCCCGCTGCTGATGCAAGGCACCTGGATGACCATCAAGCTCTCGGCCCTGTCGTTGCTGTTGAGCGTCTTGCTCGGCCTGCTCGGCGCCAGTGCGAAACTGTCGAGCGTCAAGCTGCTGCGAATCCCGGCCCAGCTCTATACCACCCTGATTCGTGGCGTGCCGGACCTGGTGCTGATGCTACTGATCTTCTACAGCCTGCAAACCTGGCTGACTTCTCTTACCGACTTCATGGAATGGGAATACATCGAAATCGACCCATTCGGCGCCGGGGTGATCACCCTGGGCTTCATCTATGGCGCGTACTTCACCGAGACTTTCCGCGGCGCGATCCTCGCCGTGCCCCGCGGCCAGGTCGAAGCCGCCACGGCGTATGGCCTCAAGCGTGGCCAGCGCTTTCGCTTCGTGGTGTTCCCGCAAATGATGCGTTTTGCCCTGCCGGGGATCGGCAATAACTGGATGGTCATGCTCAAGGCCACCGCACTGGTGTCGATCATCGGTCTGGCCGACCTGGTCAAGGCCGCCCAGGATGCGGGCAAGAGCACCTACCAACTGTTCTACTTCCTGGTATTGGCCGCGTTGATCTACCTGCTGATCACCAGCGCGTCCAACTTCATTCTGCGCTGGCTTGAACGCCGCTACGCCGCCGGAGCCCGGGAGGCCGTGCGATGATCGAACTTCTACAGGAATACTGGCGGCCGTTCCTCTACAGCGACGGCGTCAATGTCACCGGCCTGGCGATGACCCTCTGGCTGCTCAGTGCCGCGCTGCTGATCGGCTTCGTGGTATCGATCCCGCTGTCGATTGCCCGGGTTTCGCCCAGGTTTTACGTGCGCTGGCCGGTGCAGTTCTACACCTACCTGTTCCGGGGCACGCCGCTGTATATCCAGCTGCTGATCTGCTACACCGGCATCTACAGCATCGCGGCAGTGCGGGCCCAACCGCTGCTCGACAGTTTCTTTCGCGATGCGATGAACTGCACGATCCTGGCCTTCGCCCTGAACACCTGCGCCTACACCACGGAGATTTTCGCCGGGGCGATCCGCAGCATGAACCACGGTGAAGTCGAGGCCGCCAAGGCCTATGGCCTGACCGGCTGGAAGCTTTACGCCTACGTGATCATGCCTTCGGCGCTGCGACGCTCGTTGCCGTACTACAGCAACGAAGTGATTTTGATGCTGCACTCGACGACCGTGGCATTCACCGCTACCGTTCCAGACGTGCTCAAAGTCGCCCGGGATGCCAACTCGGCCACCTTCCTGACGTTCCAGTCGTTCGGAATCGCCGCGTTGATCTACCTGAGCGTCACCTTCGCCCTGGTGGGCCTCTTCCGCCTCGCCGAACGCCGTTGGCTGGCTTTCCTCGGCCCGGCCCACTAAGGGCTTCCGTTTCAGGACACACACGCAAATGCGCCACCAGATTCATGACTTGCAGTCCCCGGTTCCGGGGACCGCACGCAAGATCCACAGCTTTCACTTCGGCCCGGAACAAGCCGCTGGCAAGATCTACATCCAGGCCTCTCTGCACGCCGATGAGCTGCCCGGCATGCTGGTTGCCTGGCACCTCAAGCAACGCCTGGCCGAGCTCGAGGCCTCCGGGCACCTGCGCCACGAGATCGTCCTGGTGCCGGTCGCCAACCCCATCGGCCTGGAACAGGTCTTGATGGACGTGCCCCTGGGCCGCTACGAAATGGAGAGCGGGCAGAACTTCAATCGCCGCTTCGTCGACCTGAGCGAAGAGATCGGCAACGAAATCGAAGAGCTGCTCACCGACGACCCGCAGCACAACCTGATGCTGATCCGCACCAGCCTGCGCGATGCCCTCGCTCGCCAGAGCGCCAGCACGCAATTGCAGTCCCTGCGGCTGGTGTTGCAGCGGCTGGCCTGCGACGCTGACATGGTGCTGGACCTGCACTGCGACTTCGAAGCCGTGGCCCATCTCTACACCACCCCCGAAGCCTGGCCGCAGGTCGAGCCACTGGCGCGCTACCTCGGTGCCGAAGCGTGTCTGCTGGCCACCGATTCGGGCGGCCAATCCTTCGATGAATGCTTCACCCTGCTCTGGTGGCAGCTCAAGGAACGCTTCGGCGAGCGCTTCGAGATTCCCCTGGGCAGCTTCTCGGTGACGGTCGAATTGCGTGGCCAGGGCGACGTCAACCACGGATTGGCGAGCCTCGACTGCCAAGCCCTGATCGAATACCTGATTCACTTCGGTGCCATCGACGGCGAACCGATGCCCCTGCCCGAACTGCCCTACCCGGCCACGCCGTTGGCCGGCGTCGAGCCGGTGGCAACGCCGGTGGGCGGACTGCTGGTCTACAGCGCCCTGCCCGGTGAATACCTGGAAGCGGGGCAACTGATCGCCGAGATCATCGATCCGGTCAACGACACCGTCACCCCGGTCCACTGCCGCAACGCCGGGCTGCTGTACGCCCGTTCGCTGCGCCGCATGGCCACGGCCGGCATGGTGATCGCCCATGTCGCCGGCGCCGAAGCCTATCGCAGCGGCTACCTACTTTCGCCTTGAGGATGCATGTTCCATGTACAAACTGACCATCGAAGGCCTGCATAAAAGCTATGGCCAGCATGAGGTGCTCAAAGGCGTTTCGCTCAAGGCCAGGACCGGCGACGTCATCAGCCTGATCGGCGCCAGCGGCTCGGGCAAAAGTACCTTCTTGCGTTGCATCAACTTTCTCGAACAACCCAACGACGGCGCCATGAGCCTGGACGGCCAATCGATCCGGATGATCAAGGACCGCCACGGCATGCGCGTGGCCGACGACGCCGAACTGCAACGCATCCGCACGCGCCTGGCCATGGTCTTCCAGCACTTCAACCTGTGGAGCCACATGACCGTGCTGGAAAACATCACCATGGCCCCACGCCGGGTGCTGGGCGTCAGCAAGCAGGAAGCCGACGAGCGCGCCCGGCGTTATCTGGACAAGGTCGGCCTGCCGGCACGGGTCGCCGAGCAATACCCGGCCTTTCTTTCCGGCGGCCAGCAACAACGCGTGGCAATCGCCCGGGCGCTGGCCATGGAGCCGGAGGTGATGCTGTTCGACGAGCCGACCTCGGCCCTCGATCCGGAACTGGTGGGTGAAGTCTTGAAGGTGATCCAGGGCCTGGCCGAAGAAGGCCGGACCATGATCATGGTGACCCACGAAATGAGCTTCGCCCGCAAAGTCTCCAACCAGGTACTGTTCCTGCACCAGGGCCTGGTGGAAGAAGAAGGCGCACCGCAAGACGTACTGGGCAACCCCAAGAGCGAACGGCTCAAGCAGTTTCTCAGTGGCAACCTGAAATAACTGCGCTACCCGTGGCGAGGGAGCTTGCTCCCGCTGGGCTGCGAAGCGGCCCCTGGTTCAGACTGACACACCGCCAGGGGACGCTACGCGTCCAGCGGGAGCTTGCTCCTTCGCCACCAGAGCCTCGCGTGCCCAGTGCTTTCCTTCGCCAGCGGCGCTACGCCATTAAACCTTTCGCGTTCCTGCGTGGTCACTGAGAGAACACTCCCAGGGCGCACGCGGCAGACATGGCGACATCCAACGACTTCGCAAGACAATGGTTCAGCGCCCGCGGCTGGAAGCCGTTCGCTTTTCAGAAGCAGGTCTGGGCCGCCGTCAAGCGTGAGGAATCGGGGTTGTTGCATGCCAGCACCGGCGCCGGCAAGACCTATGCAGTCTGGTTCGCCGCCCTCAACCGCTTCGCCCGACACCTTCCACCTGCGGATAAGCCGCGCAAACGCAAACCGCCGGCCGAACCGCTGACGGTGCTGTGGATCACACCGATGCGGGCCCTGGCCGCCGATACCGGCAAAGCCCTCGAAGCACCGCTGGCCGATCTGCAACTGCCCTGGAGCGTCGGCCTGCGCACCGGCGATACCAGCGCCAGCGAACGGGCCCGCCAAGGCCGACGCTTGCCCAGCACGCTGATTACCACCCCCGAAAGCCTGACCCTGATGCTCGCCCGGGCCGACGCGCAAACCGCGACTTCGACCCTACGCATGGTCGTGGTGGATGAGTGGCACGAGTTGATCGGCAACAAACGGGGGGTGCAGTTGCAATTGGCCCTGGCGCGCCTGCGCCACTGGAATCCCGGACTCATCGTCTGGGGTGTGTCCGCCACCTTGGGCAATCAGGCCCATGCCGAACAGGTGCTGCTGCCCCAAGGCAATGGCGTGAGCGTGCAAGGGGCCAATGGCAAGGAACTGGTGGTCGACACGCTGTTGCCGCCAGCCCTCGAGCGTTTTCCCTGGGCCGGACACATCGGCCTGAAAATGCTGCCCCAAGTGGTGGCAGAGATCGACGCCAGCAGCAGTTGCCTGGTGTTCACCAACACCCGGGCCCAATCGGAAATCTGGTATCAGGCGATCCTCGAGGCGAGACCCGACTGGGCCGGGCTGATCGCCCTGCACCACAGCTCGCTGTCCCGCGAGACCCGCGACTGGGTCGAAAGCGCCCTGAAGGACGGCCAGCTCAAAGCCGTAGTCTGCACCTCCAGCCTGGACCTGGGCGTGGACTTCCTGCCAGTGGAACGCGTGCTGCAGATCGGTTCGGCCAAGGGCGTGGCGCGCCTGATGCAGCGCGCCGGGCGCTCCGGTCACGCGCCGGGACGCGTCTCGCGAGTGACCCTGGTCCCAACCCATAGCCTGGAGTTGATCGAGGCCGCCGCTGCCCAGGACGCCGTGGCCCAACGGCGCATCGAACCTCGCGAATCACCCTACAAGCCCTTGGACGTGCTGGTGCAGCACCTGGTCAGCATGGCCCTGGGTGGCGGTTTCGTTCCCGAGGAACTGTTTGAAGAAGTGCGCGGCGCCTGGGCCTATCGCGACCTGAATTCGGCCGAATGGGCCTGGGCCCTGGCCTTCGTGCGTCACGGCGGCCTGTCGTTGACTGCCTACCCGGATTACCGGCGGGTCGAACCGGACGAGCATGGAATCTGGCGTGTGCCTGACGCCCGCCTGGCCCGCCGTCATCGCATGAGCATCGGCACCATCGTCAGCGATGCCAGCCTGCAATTGAAGTTCTGGAGCAAGGGCGGTGGCGGCAAGACCCTGGGCAGCGTGGAAGAAGGCTTTATCGCCCGTCTGCGACCCGGTGACGGTTTCCTGTTCGCCGGGCGGCTATTGGAACTGGTACGGGTCGAAGACATGACCGCCTACGTGCGACGCAGCCAGGCCAAAAAAGCCGCCGTCCCGCGCTGGAACGGCGGGCGGATGCCGCTTTCCAACGAACTGGCGGCCGCTGTCGTGGCCCGTCTCAGCGAGGCCGCCGCCGGCCGCTTCGCCGGCCCGGAGATGCAAGCGGTAAAGCCCCTGCTGCTGACCCAGCAACGCTGGTCCGGCTTGCCCACGCAAGACTCGCTGCTGGCTGAAACACTCAAGTCCCGGGAAGGCTGGCACCTGTTTCTGTACCCGTTTGCCGGGCGCCAGGTGCATCTCGGGCTGGCAAGCCTGATGGCCTGGCGCGTCAGCCAGCAGCAACCGGTGACGTTCTCCATCGCGGTCAATGACTACGGGCTGGAATTGCTCAGCGCCACGGCAGTGGACTGGTCCCGCTACCTGACTCCGCAATTGTTGAGCACCGAACATCTGCTGGCCGATGTGCTCGCCAGCCTCAACGCCGGCGAACTGGCCCTGCGGCGCTTTCGGGAAATCGCCCGGATCGCCGGGCTGGTGTTCGCCGGCTACCCCGGCGCACCGAAAAGCACCCGCCAGGTCCAGGCCTCCAGCGGGCTGTTCTTTCAGGTTTTCAAGCAGTACGACGCCGACAACCTGCTGCTGGCCCAGGCCGGTGAGGAAGTCTTGCGGGAAGAATTGGATATCCGTCGACTGGAGCAGACATTGGAACGCCTCAACGCGCTGAAGCTGGACCTGCATGTGATCAAACGCCCGACGCCCCTCGGCTTTCCGCTGTTGGTTGAGCGATTCAGGGAAAGCATGAGTTCGGAGAAGCTCGCCGATCGCATCCGGCGGATGGTCAGCGAGCTGGAGAAAACCGCCGATGACGTTGACGCCTGATGCCGGCGCCCTATCCAGTCAATCTGGCCGGTGAGGAACTCTGGCTGCTGCCGGAAAAAGCCCTGTATTGGCCCGCCCAGGAAACCCTGATGGTGGCCGATGTACATTTCGGCAAGGCTGCCGCCTATCGCAGCCTCGGCCAACCGGTGCCCCATGGCACCACGGCCAGTAACATCACAGTGCTGGACGGCCTGCTGGCTACCCTGCCCTGTCGACAGTTGATCTTTCTCGGGGATTTTCTCCACGGCCCCGGCTCCCATGCGACCGGCACCCTGAAAGCGCTTCACGACTGGCGTGGGCGTCATCCGCAGTTGGCGATAACGCTGATTCGCGGCAACCATGACAAACGCGCCGGCGATCCACCGTCGACCCTGAACATTCGCGTGGTGCCGGAGCCGCTGCTACTGGGCCCGTTCGCCGTGCAACACGAGCCCGACCCGCATCCCAGCCGTCATGTGCTCGCCGGGCATGTGCACCCGGTCTATCACCTGCGGGGCAAAGGGCGGGAACGCTTGCGCCTGGCGTGCTTTCGTCTGGGCAGCGAGATCAGCCTGCTACCGGCCTTCGGGGCATTCACGGGCGGTTATCGGGTCGAGCAAGACAACGACTGCAGGATTTTCGTCATCGGCGACGGCGAAATATGGCCCGTCAGCGCCACGCCCTAAGCTGCAAGCGAAGCACCGCGCCTCCTTGCAGCTTGTGGCTTTCAGCGTGCAGCTGAAGTCATGCTACAGGCGCAGGAGGCGGCTCGTCCGGAAGAGTGGGTTCGCCGGGCTCGGTAGGTTGTTCGTTAGGGGTGTCGGGATCAGGCTGGCCGGGGATGCCGCCCGCCGATTCGGCAGGATGGGCCAGCAGCGACCAGGCCATGACGCCGATCTGATTGGGCTCAAGCCTTGCCAGTTCGGCACTGATTCGCGGATCGATCTTCATAGAGCAACTCCTGAGCGAAGGCCCGCTGCGCTGACGCGAAAAAAAGCGGGCAGTACACCCAATAGAGTGCCTGCCCGCCCAGGAATTCCCTCAGCTCGTCAGATTCAGGTACGCGGCAGGGTCACACCGCGCTGGCCCTGATACTTGCCGCCCCGATCCTTGTAGGACACTTCACACTCCTCGTCGGACTCCAGGAACAGCATCTGCGCCACGCCTTCGTTGGCGTAGATCTTTGCCGGCAAGGTCGTGGTATTGGAGAACTCCAGGGTCACATGGCCTTCCCATTCCGGCTCCAGCGGCGTGACGTTGACGATGATGCCGCAGCGGGCGTAAGTGCTTTTGCCCAGGCAGATGGTCAGGACATTGCGCGGTATGCGGAAATACTCGACGGTGCGGGCCAGCGCGAACGAGTTCGGCGGGATGATGCAGACGTCGCTCTTGATGTCGACAAAGCTCTTCTCATCGAAATTCTTCGGGTCGACGGTCGCCGAATTGATGTTGGTGAACACCTTGAATTCGTCGGCGCAACGCACATCGTAGCCGTAGCTGGAGACACCGAAGGAGATCAGCCGGTCGGCACCTTCGCCACGCATCTGGCGTTCGACGAAGGGCTCGATCATGCCGTGCTCCTGCGCCATGCGGCGAATCCACTTGTCCGATTTGATGCTCATGGCGTGTGTCCTGAATAGCGAGGTGGAAAAAATACGTCCGGCATCTTACCGGGGCGCGGGGCCGGGTTCAAAGCGCAGGACGCAATTCTCGCCGATCCGCCTGGATTTACGGGGCCCTGCGGGCAGCGTCGGCGCCGTCAGTCACCAAATCCGAGAAACCTTCGCAAAGACCATTGGCACGTTCCGGAAAAAGGGTTAAGGTGGCGCCACTGTGCTGCTTGTGTCACTGAGAATCTCTACACGATATGTTGAATTTCGATCCAACCATCTACAAGAATTTTTCCTGCTCTTTGCACTCAGTCTCGGCCAGGGTTCTTCCTGAGTCGCAGTTATCTTTGTTCAAGGAGTTACACCATGTCTAATCGCCAAACCGGTACCGTTAAGTGGTTCAACGATGAAAAAGGCTTCGGCTTCATCACCCCACAATCCGGTGACGACCTGTTTGTTCACTTCAAAGCTATCCAATCCGACGGCTTCAAAAGCCTGAAAGAAGGCCAACAGGTTTCTTTCATCGCTACCCGCGGTCAGAAAGGCATGCAAGCTGAAGAAGTACAAGTTATTTAACTTGTCCTTGCTTTAGTAAAAAGCCCCGCCCTCAGAAGCGGGGCTTTTTTGTGTCTGTCAGTTTTGCCAGCGCACAAAAAACTGTGGGAGCGAGCTTGCTCGCGATAGCGGTCTGTCAGCTAACGTTGATGTTGCTGATCCACCGTTATCGCGAGCAAGCTCGCTCCCACAGGGGGGATATGGGTGAGCCTGGATTACCAGGTCACGCCAAATCCGGCCGTATAGCGGGTCTTGCTCAGGTCGCTGTCTTCGGAACCCTCGATGACATCTTTCTCGGCCTTGAGATTGAGCGATGCCCAGTCGGTGACCTTGTAGCGCAGCCCCACTTCCGTGTCGTAGGCGTACTCCGCCACGCCGGACAGCGGCTTGCCAACCTCTCCGTTGGTGAAGAACTCGACGCGCTTGCCTATCAGGTAGCGGTTGTAGTCCCATTTCATGGCGACGGAATAGAAGTTGTCCTTGCCACCGTCCTTGTATTCGTAATCGGTGCGGTTGAGCAACGAACCGAGGGAGAATGCACCCAGTTCGTCGTCCCAGAACTGGTAGCCAGGGCCGGTACCGACCACGCGCTGGCGAGCCAGGTCTTCGACCTTGTCGCGCTTGTAATTCAGGCGCCCCTGCCAGAACCATTTGTCCGTCAGGAACCGGTCGAGGGAATATTCCAGGCGCCAATTATCGGTGGACACCACGTCGTCCTGGAATTCGCGGTTGTATTCGCCTTCGGCGTTATGCCGCCAGCGGCCGTGGCGCGCCGAGGTCTTGAAGTCGATGTCGTAGTCGTCTGTATCGTTTTCCGCACGCTTGTAGTCCAACGCGGCGTCGATATTGCCCTTCCAGACGAGATCCTCGACGACTGGCTTGGGCTTGAGGATCTGCTGGATGCTGGCAAGCTCGACCGTCTTGGGCGCCTCGCCATTGGCCAGGGTCACCTTGCCATCTTCGGCGGCCTGCAACGACTTGGCTTTTTCGCCGCTGTAGGCGTCCTGCTTGACCAACAGCTGCTGGTCGCTTTCAAGGGTCTTGACCTGTTTCCAGTCGATGGGGATCGCACCGGCGTAATCGGTCTGAATCAGCAATTTGCCGCCATCGAAGACGGTGATCTTGCCGCTGAGTTTGTCGCCGTTCTTCAACCAGACGGTATCGGCAAGCAAGGGCATGGACACGCTGGTAACGGCTAGGCATAGCAGGGTTCTGGACAACATAAGCGTATAAAGAGCTCAAGTTTGCGTTGAAAAGGCGGCATTATCCCCCAGGACGACACCTCAGGAACGACTGACCCGAGTATTCCCGCTGAGTTCATTTCTCACCCGGTCCTGTAGGAATTAATCTACAAACGGACTCTTCCTACAGGAACCCTGCACCGTGACTGACAACCCCACGGACACCGAAAGCGCCGCTCACGTTCGCCGCACCACCCTTTACCTGACTCTGGCCCAAGTACCGGCGGGCAAAGTGGTCACCTACGGCCAGCTCGCCGAGATGGCCGGTCTCGGTCGTGCCGCACGCTGGGTCGGGCGCACCCTGAGCCAATTGCCCGATGACACCAGGCTGCCCTGGCACCGCGTGCTCGGTGCCGGCGGGCGAATCAGCCTGCCGGCGGGGAGCGTCTCAGGCGATGAACAACGCGCACGGCTGCGCACCGAGGGGATCAGTGTCCTGAATAATCGTGTTGATATTCAGCGCCATGGCTGGCGCCCGGTAGAGGACAGCGGTTAGAGTGCGCGCTTTGTTTTCGCAATTTTTGAGGCAGACTCCAGCCCATGCCCCGTAAAACCTGGCGCGCCGCCCTCGCCGCCTATGCCAGTCCCTCGACGCTCGTGCTGTTGCTGCTTGGCTTCGCCGCTGGCCTGCCCTACATGCTGGTGTTTTCCACGCTTTCGGTCTGGTTGCGCGAGGCCGGCGTGGCCCGCGAAACCATCGGCTATGCGAGCCTGATCGGTCTGGCTTACGCTTTCAAGTGGGTCTGGTCGCCGCTGCTCGACCAGTGGCGCCTGCCTCTGCTCGGCAAACTGGGCCGGCGCCGTTCCTGGCTGGTGCTCTCCCAGTCCCTGGTGATCCTGGGCCTGATCGGCATGGGCTTTTGCGATCCGCAAAAACATTTGTCATGGTTGATCGCCATCGCGGTGATCGTCGCCTTCGCCTCGGCCACGCAGGACATCGCCGTCGATGCCTATCGACTGGAAATCGCCGACGACACCCGCCAGGCCGCACTGGCCGCCAGCTACATGTCCGGTTATCGGGTCGCCGCCCTGCTGGCGACCGCCGGTGCGCTGTTTTTCGCCGAAGGCTTCGGCTCCACCGGTTTCAGCTACAAGCACTCGGCCTGGGCGGGCACGTACCTGTTGTTCGGCGTGCTGATGGTCCCGGCGCTGCTCACCTCGCTGCTCATGCGTGAACCGCCGGTACCGCTGCGCACGCAATTGCAGGCCGGACGCTACACGTTCGTCCACCAGTTGGCCTCGGTATTCGTGCTGATCGTGTTGCTGGTATCAGTCCCGGCGATGTTCACCCAGCTCTATAACACCGACTTCGCCAGCGTACTGTTCGAGGGCGTCAGCCTGCTCGACCTCCTGCTCGAAGACCGCGCCTTCCTGCGGGCGATCCTCTACATCATCCTGACCGCCCTGTGCCTGTCGTCCATGGGCCGCCGCGGCCTGGCGCCGGTACTGACACCGGTCAATGACTTCATTGTGCGCTACCGCTGGCAGGCCCTGCTGCTGCTCGGGCTGATCGCGACCTACCGGATGTCCGACACGGTCATGGGCGTCATGGCCAACGTCTTCTATATCGACCAGGGTTTCACCAAGGATCAGATCGCCAGCGTCAGCAAGATCTTCGGGCTCATCATGACCCTGGTCGGCGCCGGCATGGGCGGCCTGCTGATCGTGCGCTTCGGCATCCTGCCGATCCTGTTCATCGGCGGCGTCGCCTCGGCCGCTACCAACATCCTGTTCCTGATGTTGACCGACATGGGCGCCAACCTGAAGATGCTGATCCTGACCATCTCTCTGGACAACTTCAGCTCCGGCCTGGCGACATCGGCCTTCGTGGCCTACCTGTCGAGCCTGACCAACCTGAAGTTCTCGGCCACCCAATATGCGCTGCTCAGCTCGATCATGCTGTTGCTGCCGCGCCTGATCGGGGGTTATTCAGGAGTGATGGTGGAAAAGTTCGGCTATCACAACTTCTTCCTGATTACCGCGCTGCTGGGCGTCCCGACCCTGTTGTTGATTGCACTGCACTGGTTCCAGGAAAACCGCCGTCAGGGTGAGGCGCCCACCGTCGAACCGGCGCCCACCCGCCCGGCGGAAGAATCGTAGGAAACTTCAGTTTGTCCCTGGCGTCCGGCCACGCGCCTGTACGCCAGGGCATCTCGCCCGTACAATGCTCCGTCATTTCTCGTCATCAGCAACCGACAACGGCCAACCATGCGCACCAGTCAATTTTTGCTCGCCACACAGAAAGAAACGCCTTCCGACGCCGTCGTGATCAGCCATCAGCTGATGCTGCGTGCCGGCATGATCCGCAAACTCGCTTCGGGCCTGTACACCTGGCTGCCGATGGGCCTGCGGGTCATGCGCAAGGTTGAAGCCATCGTTCGCGAAGAAATGGACGCCGCCGGCTCTCTGGAAGTGTTGATGCCGGGTACCCAACCGGCCGAGCTGTGGCAGGAATCGGGACGCTGGGAAGAATACGGCCCCGAGCTGCTGCGCATCAAAGACCGCCACGGTCGTGACTTCTGTGCAGGTCCGACCCACGAGGAAGTGATCACCGATCTGATGCGCAATGAGCTGAGCAGCTACAAGCAGTTGCCGATCAACCTGTATCAGATCCAGACCAAGTTCCGCGATGAAATCCGCCCGCGCTTCGGCCTGATGCGCGGTCGCGAATTCATCATGAAGGACGCTTACTCGTTCCACACCGACCTGGCTTCACTGCAAGTCACCTATGACCGCATGCACCAGGCGTATTGCAACGTGTTCAGCCGCCTGGGCCTGAAATTCCGTCCGGTCGAAGCCGACAACGGCTCCATCGGTGGTGCCGGCTCCCATGAATTCCACGTACTGGCCGAGTCCGGTGAAGACGACATCGTCTTCAGCAATGGCTCCGACTACGCCGCCAACATCGAGAAAGCCGAAGCCGTGCCACGGGAAACGTCTCGCGCCGCGCCGACTGAAGAACTGCGCCTGGTCGACACACCGAACGCCAAGACCATCGCCCAGTTGGTGGAAGGCTACAACCTGCCCATCGAACGCACCATCAAGACCCTGATCGTGCGCGCCGAAGAAGCTGGCAAGCTGATCGCCCTGATCGTGCGCGGCGACCACGAACTCAACGAAATCAAGGCCGCCAACCAGCCAGGCGTCGCCAGCCCGCTGGTCATGGCCACCGAAGCCGAGCTGCGCGATGCAATCGGCGCCGGTGCCGGTTCCCTCGGCCCGCTGAACCTGCCATTGCCAATCATCATCGACCGCTCGGTGGAACTGATGAGCGACTTCGCCATCGGCGCCAACATCGATGACAAGCACTACTTCGGCGTGAACTGGGAACGCGACCTGCCGGTTCCCACCGTGGCGGACCTGCGCAACGTCGTAGCCGGCGACCCGAGCCCGGACGGCAAGGGCACGCTGGAAATCAAGCGAGGCATTGAAGTCGGGCACATCTTCCAGCTGGGCAACAAGTACAGCAAGGCGATGAAGTGCGAGGTGCTGGGCGAGAACGGCAAGCCGGTGACCCTTGAAATGGGTTGCTACGGTATCGGCGTTTCCCGCGTGGTGGCAGCTGCCATCGAACAGAACAACGACGAGAAGGGCATTATCTGGAGCGACACACTGGCGCCGTTCCAGATCGCCCTGGTGCCGCTGCGCTACGAAACCGACCTGGTGCGCGAAGCCACCGACAAGCTCTACGCCGAACTGACGGCCGCCGGCTTCGAAGTGCTGCTGGACGACCGTGACAAGAAAACCAGCCCCGGCATCAAGTTCGCCGACATGGAACTGATCGGCATCCCGCACCGGATCGTCGTCAGTGACCGAGGCCTGGCCGAAGGCAACCTGGAATACAAGAGCCGCACCGAAGCAGAGCCGCAAGCACTGCCGGTCGCCGAGGTCCTGTCGTTCCTCCAGGCCCGTATCCGCCGCTGAGACCAGATAGAGACGTCATGTTCAAGCGAAACACCTTAGGCCTCGGTGGCGTCGCCCTGTGCGGCGCCCTGTTGGTCAGTGGCTGTGCCAACCACATGTCACAACGCAGCGAGCACGAAGAGCGGGTCGAGCGCAAACTGCTCGACCACAGCCTGCAGATCGATGTTGGCGAACCCAAGGTGCTCGACCTGCCGCAGCGTCGGGTGCGGATCAATGAGCAGAAGACTTTCGAAGTCACGGAGTTCGAGGTCACCCGCCGTTACGATCGCTACACACCGTACCAACCCTGGCGAGAGATCTATGAGATCCCCCTCGGCGCGGTGGCGGTGGTGGCCGGTGTCGGCGCGAACGTGGTCAATGTGTTCGCCCTCGGCAACCTGCCGGAGTCGGTAACCCACGACTGGCTGAGCTATGGTTTCGCCGGGCTCAACCCGTTCATGAACGTCCCGTCCCATGGCCGCGCACAGCAGAATCTGGCGGGTATCGATGAAATCCAGCGGGACAAGCGTACGGAGCATTCGAGCCTGCCCTGGAGCGAGCGCCCGGTGGAGGTCAAGGCCGCCCGGCAGACATTCGAGCTGAGCACCGACCGCAACGGCGTGCTTCGCCTGAACCTGCTGGAAAGCCCGTTCGCCGAGCAAGACCTGAGCCAGTTCGGCAAATTGCAGATCAGCGTCACCGACGCCCAGGACGAGGTCCACACCGACTCATCCCTGAGCCTGAGCAGCACCCTGCGCAGCAAGTTGGTGGAAGCCCACGCCTTGATTTATGACGACCTGGAAGACGACGAGGTGAGCCAATGGGTCCACCGGGTCAAGCGCCTGTCGGAACTGGGCCTCGAAGAAGAAGCCAGCGAACTGGAACAGAGCCTGATCGAACTCACACGCAACGATCCGGAGCTGCAGACTGAATTCATGAAAGCCCTGACCAAGGATGGCGGGCGGTTGGTGGCGGATCCGGGGGCTCACTGAGACACACAGCCCTGTGGCGAGGGAGCTTGCTCCCGCTGGGTCGCACAGCGACCCTGAAACCGCCGCCTCGGTGTATCAGCCAAATTGAATCCACTGTTTTGGGTCTGCTTCGCAGCCCAGCGGGAGCAAGCTCCCTCGCCACAAAAGCAGATCCATATTGCCTTTCCCGGCAACCTCACCGCTCAAACAACTCCAACTGCTCGAACCCACCGCGCAAATCTTCCAGCCGCACCCCGATCCCCAACAATCGCACCGGTTTGCCGCCACGGTTGAACGCCTGGGTCAGCAGCAATTGGTAGCTGCCCAGGTCCCGCCCCGCCCCGGCCTGTTCCAGCGTGGTCTGAGTAAAGTCGTGGAACTTCACTTTGACAAACGGCTTGCCCGGTCGGTAGCTGCTGTCGATCCGCGCCATGCGTCCACTGAGGGTCTGCATCAATTCCGGCAGTTTCGCCAGACAACTGGCCAGATCCGGCAGGTCGACGTCGTAGGTATTTTCCACACTGATGGACTGCCGCCGGCTGTCGTTGTGCACCAGCCGATCGTCGATCCCACGGGCCAGGCTCCAGAGTCGCTCGCCGAAACTGCCGAATTCACGCACCAGCGCCAGCTTGTCCCATTGCCGCAAGTGCAGGCAATCGACGATGCCAAGACGGTTCAGCTTGTCGGCGGTGACTTTGCCTACCCCATGAAGCTTGCTGACCGGCAGCGCCGCGACGAAATCCTCGACCTGGTCCGGCGTAATGACGAACAGCCCGTTGGGCTTTTTCCAATCGCTGGCAATCTTGGCGAGGAATTTGTTCGGCGCGACCCCGGCGGACACCGTGATGTGCAACTGATTGGAAACCCGTCGGCGAATGTCCTGGGCGATGCGAGTGGCGCTGCCACCGAAATGCGCGCTGGCGGACACATCCAAGTAAGCCTCGTCCAGGGACAACGGCTCGATCAGGTCCGTGTAATCGCGGAAAATCCCCTGGATTTCCTTCGACGCCTCCCGATAGGCCTCCATCCGTGGTTTGACAATGATCAGGTCAGGGCAAAGCTTCAGCGCATGCCCGGAGGACATCGCCGAACGCACCCCGTAGGCCCGCGCTTCATAGTTACAAGTGGCAATCACACCCCGCCGATCCGCGGAGCCGCCTACCGCCATGGGTTTGCCGGCCAGCCGCGGGTCGTCGCGCATTTCGATGGCGGCATAGAAACAGTCACAGTCGACATGGATGATTTTACGTTGCGTCATAACGAGCGAGATGTGCGACGGATCGGGCGCTCAGTATCGCATCGGTTACTGTATATAGCACCAGTACTGCGAAAGATCCTTCGACTACCCGCGAAAACGCCTACGTAAATGTGTTTCTTCAATCGCAGCGAACCTTGCGATAGAGCGCCAGCCCTTGCCAGACCTGCGTTACAGCGCTGTCACATTTCATCCTCATAGGCTAAACGCTTGAACCGAAACAGGTTTTTTTGCAGTTGGGGTTGACAGTCGCTCGATCCTCTGTAGAATGCCGCCTCACAGACGCGGGATGGAGCAGCCTGGTAGCTCGTCGGGCTCATAACCCGAAGGTCGTCGGTTCAAATCCGGCTCCCGCAACCAAACATCAAAAAAGGCCATTCGAAAGAATGGCCTTTTTTGTGCCTGTAAATCCTTGCAGCTCACGCACGCACCTCCTGTGGGAGCGAGCCTGCTCGCGATAGCGTCGGCACCTTCCACATCAATGCAATCTGATCCAGCGCCAAAATGGGCTGGCGGCGACTTGTGAGCGCCAGTTGTAGGACAATTTCCTTTTTGATTTCGCGCATTTAACCGCGCCGCACGTGAATTGGCCGCTTATTTGAACCTACCCTCGTTTAACGGTTGACACTCAAGCGTTCGCCTGTAGAATGCCGCCACACAGACGCGGGATGGAGCAGTCTGGTAGCTCGTCGGGCTCATAACCCGAAGGTCGTCGGTTCAAATCCGGCTCCCGCAACCAAATATCAAGAAAGGCTGCTCGAAAGAGTGGCCTTTTTTGTGTCTGCCGAAAAAAGGCTACATTACAAATTTTTTGTAATTATTTTCTGCCGCAGGGATTGGTAACTTGGCTGGATAGCCCCATCCTGTCGCGCATAGCTCAAGAGGTGATTGATGCGCGCCCACTCGTCTGACCCGCAAGACCCCGCTACTGCGACACAGCCGATCAAGGCCGAGCGACTGCGTTGGATGGATCGCATCAGCCAGTACCGCCAGCCCATCGGCCTTGCCGTCACGCTGTTGTTGTTTGCGATTGCATTGATTGCCTGCCGCCACCTGTTGAGCGAACTCGACCTGTATGCCCTGCACGACTCCATCCTGGACGTGCCGAGGCCTGCCCTGCTCGGCGCGATTGCCGCCACCGTCGCCGGTTTCATCATTCTGCTGGGCTATGAGTGGTCCGCCGCTCGTTATGCTGGAGTGACACTGCCACCGCAGACGATGATCCTGGGTGGATTCAGCGCCTTTGCCATCGGCAACGCCATCGGCCTGTCGCTGCTATCGGGTGGGTCGGTCCGCTATCGTCTGTATGCGCGCCATGGCCTGGGGGCGTCGGACGTCGCCCACATGACGCTGTTCGCCAGCTTGTCCCTGGGTTGCGCACTGCCGCCACTGGCGGCGCTGGCAACGCTCAGTAACCTGCCAGCCGCCTCCGCCGCACTCCACCTGCCTGCCGCCTTGCTGGGCTCGATCGCCCTGGCGGTGTTGTTGCTCACCAGCGTCCTGGCCATCGGCATTTACCGTCGGCGCCTGCCGGAACAGCCCCATCGCGACAGCCTGCTGGTCAAGGCCGGGCGCCGCACGCTGCGCCTGCCGGGCCGCCGCCTGACTTTCCTGCAACTGGTCATCACCGCCCTGGATGTGGCCGCAGCTGCCACCGTGCTGTATCTGTTGCTGCCTGAAGCACCGCCGTTTGGCGCGTTCCTGCTGGTATACCTGTTGGCGCTGGCCGCCGGTGTGCTCAGTCATGTTCCGGGCGGGGTCGGGGTTTTCGAAGCGATCCTGCTGGCCGCGTTTGCCGACAAACTGGGGGCCGCGCCGCTGGCCGCCGCCCTGCTGTTGTATCGCCTGATCTACGTATTGCTGCCGATGCTGGTGGCCTGTGTGCTGCTGCTGATCAACGAGGCACAACGGCTGTTCCAGACGCGCCAGACCTTGCGGGCGGCTTCGGGTTTCGCCGCGCCGATCCTGGCGGTGCTGGTGTTCCTGTCTGGTGTGGTGCTGCTGTTTTCCGGAGTGACGCCGGAAATCGATACTCGCCTGGAGCACATCGGTTTTCTGATCCCTCATCGACTGGTGGATGCCTCGCACTTCGGCGCCAGCCTGGTGGGCGTGCTCTGTCTGTTGCTCGCGCAGGGCCTGCGTCGACGCTTGTCGGCCGCCTGGATGCTGACCACCGTTCTGCTGCTGGTGGGCGCACTGCTCTCGCTGCTTAAGGGCTTCGATTGGGAAGAAGCCACCCTGCTGACGCTGACCGCGGCCCTTCTCGCGATCTTCCGGCGCTCCTTCTATCGCCCAAGCCGCCTGACGGAACTGCCCTTTTCCCCACTGTTCCTGATCGCCAGCCTCTGCGTGCTCGGCGCATCGATCTGGCTGCTGTTGTTCGCCTATCAGGACGTGCCCTACAGCCATCAACTGTGGTGGCAGTTCACCCTGGATGCCGACGCCCCGCGTGGCCTGCGCTCGCTGCTGGGCGCTGCGGTGTTGTTGGTGGTGGTGTCGCTGACCTGGCTGCTGCGCACGGCGCGCCCGGTGATCCACTTGCCCACGGCCGAAGAGCTGGAACGGGCCAGGACCATCCTCATGGCCTCCTCGCAGCCCGACGGCGGCCTGGCCCTGACCGGTGACAAGGCGCTGCTGTTCCACCCCGACGACCAGGCATTCCTGATGTATGCCCGCCGTGGCCGCAGCCTGGTGGCGCTGTATGACCCGATCGGCCCGACCCAGCAACGTGCCGAGATGATCTGGCAGTTCCGCGACCTGTGTGACGTCTACCATGCTCGCCCGGTGTTCTATCAGGTGCGCGCCGAGAACTTGCCGTACTACATGGACATCGGTCTGACGGCGATCAAGCTGGGCGAGGAAGCACGGGTCGACCTCAAGCGGTTCGATCTGGAGGCCAAGGGCAAGGAGATGAAAGACCTGCGCTACACCTGGAACCGTGGCACCCGTGACGGCCTTTCGCTGGAGATCCACGAACCGGGCCAGGCGCCGATGGAGGAGCTCAAGGTCATTTCCGATGCCTGGCTGACGGGCAAGAACGTGCGCGAGAAAGGCTTCTCCCTGGGGCGCTTCAGCGATGACTACCTCAAACACTTCCGCATCGCGGTGATTCGTTTCGAAGGTCGCCCGGTGGCGTTCGCCAACCTGCTGGAAACCCACAGCCATGAGCTGGCGAGCCTGGACCTGATGCGCGCCCACCCCGACGCCCCGAAGCTGACCATGGAATTCATGATGGTCGGCCTGATCCAACATTATAAAAACCATGACTACGCCCGCTTCAGCCTCGGCATGGTCCCGTTGTCGGGCCTGCAACCGCGCCGCGGTGCGCCGCTGACCCAACGCCTGGGTTCGATGGTGTTCCGCCGTGGCGAGCAGCTCTACAATTTCCAGGGGCTGCGCCGCTTCAAAGATAAATTCCAGCCTGACTGGGAACCTCGTTACATGGCCGTGCCCGCCGGACTCGATCCACTGGTGGCGCTGGCCGATACCGCCGCCCTGATTGCAGGCGGCCTGACTGGACTGGTGAAACGCTGATGATGCAACGCTCCTGGCGATATGTAGTGGCCGCCCTGCTGGTACTGGCGGTGATTCTCGGTGGCGGCTACTGGTACTGGAACCGCCCCGCCCCGCAACCGACCCTGGAACAGCTGGCGCCTGCCGACGGCGTAGCCATGACCCGTGTCATCCCCGGCACCAAGCCGCGCGCCCAGGTACTGGTGGCCGTCAATGAAGACCAGAAACTCAGCGACACCCAACTGACCACCCTCAGCCGCAGCGGCTCGGCGCAGATCGTCCAGGTGATCCTGCCCCAGGATTGCATACTGCAAGGACGCGCCCTGCAAGCCGGCCTGCGCCAGCTCCAGGGACCGGCCACGCTGGTCAGCGGCATCGGCCCGGGTGCCGTGTTGGCCTGGCGCTGGCTGGCCGAGCAGAAGGATGACAAGGCCAAGGCCGTTTCGGTGGACCTGGCCCTGGAAAAACCCGGCTGCACCCATCTGCTGCCTAAAAGCGCAGCCCACGGCCACTGGCTGGTGGCCTGGAACGACAACCCCGACGACACCAGTGCCGGTTTCGTACGGGACCAGAAAAACGCCGAAACCAGCATCAGTGACTACGACATCAACCTGCCGCAAGTGCTGAACAATGAACTGCGCAAGATCCTGGTCGGCGCCGAGAAAGGCAAGGGCGGCCTGGCCATCCCGGTAGTCGAGGTTCCAGCCAGCCAGGCCCGGGACACCGTGACCTTGTTCCTCTCCGGAGACGGCGGCTGGCGCGACCTGGACCGCGACGTGGCCGATGAGATGGCCAAGATCGGTTACCCGGTGGTCGGCATCGACACCCTGCGCTACTACTGGCAGCACAAGAGCCCTGAGCAAAGCGCGCTGGACCTCGCGGAATTGATGCAGCACTACCGGCAGATCTGGGGCACCAAGCGTTTCATCCTGACCGGCTATTCGTTCGGCGCCGATGTGTTGCCGGCCATCTACAACCGCCTGCCGGCCACCGAACAACAGCGGGTCGATGCGATCATCCTGCTGGCCTTCGCCCGCACCGGCAGCTTCGAAATCGAAGTCGAAGGCTGGCTTGGCAACGCCGGCACCGAAGCGGCCACTGGCCCGGAAATGGCCAAGCTGCCAGCCGAGAAGGTGGTGTGCATCTACGGTGGCGAGGAAGCCGACGAAAGCGGCTGCACCGACAAGACTGCGGTAGGCGAAGCGATCAAGCTACCGGGCGGTCATCACTTCGACGAAAACTACCCGGCCCTGGCCAGGCGCCTGATCGATGAGATCAACAAGCGCCAGGCCAAGCCTGCCGATCAGTAAACCGATCGAGCCCGACAGAAAAGCCCTTGCCGTCTCCGGACCGCAGGGGCTTTTTATCGAATAGGCGCTGCAAACCCACCGTGGCGAGGGAGGTTGCTCCCGCTCGATTGCGCAGCAATCGCAAAAAGCGGGGGCCGCTGCGCGACCCAGCGGGAGCAAGCTCCCTCGCCACAGGTGCCTCATGCCACTCACAAAAAAGCCCCCGCTGCCGCAAGACAACGGGGGCTTATTGTGGATCGGAACTACATCTCCACCTGCGTCCCCAACTCAATCACCCGGTTCAGCGGCAGATTGAAAAAGCGCAGGTTGCCGTTGGCATTCTTCAGCAGGAAGGCGAACAGCAGCTCGCGCCAGCGGGCCATGCCTTCGAGCTTGGAGGCGATGATCGTTTCGCGGCTGAGGAAGTAGGTGGTCCGCATCGGGCTGAAGTCCAGCTCATCCAGGTGACACAACTTGAGTGCCTGCGGGACGTCCGGTTCGTCGGTGAAGCCGAAGTGCAGGATCACCCGGAAGAACCCTTCGCCATAGGCGTCGACCTCGAAGCGGCGCTGCGGCGGGACGCGGGGGATGTCCTCGTATACCACCGTCAGCAACACCACTTGTTCGTGCAGCACCTGGTTATGCAACAGGTTGTGCAACAACGCATGGGGCACAGCGTCCGAGCGCGCCGTGAGGAAAACGGCAGTGCCTTGCACGCGATGGGGTGGCTGCACGCGGATACTGCTGATGAAAATCGGCAGCGGCAACGCGCCTTCGTCCAGGCGCTCGACCAGGATCTGCTTGCCACGCTTCCAGGTGGTCATCAGCACGAACAAGGCAATCCCCGCAACGACCGGGAAGGCACCACCCTGGATGATCTTCGGCACGTTGGCGGCGAAGTACAGGCCGTCTACCAAGAGGAAGCCGATCAGCACCGGGACCGCCAGCAGCGGCGGCCATTTCCACAACAGCAGCATGACCGCCGACACCAGAATCGTGGTCATCAGCATGGTGCCCGTCACCGCAACACCATAAGCCGAAGCCAGCGCGCCGGAGGATTCGAACCCCAGCACCAGCAGCACCACGCCAACCATCAGCGACCAGTTCACCGCACCAATGTAGATCTGCCCCTGTTCGGCGCTGGACGTGTGCTGGATGTACATGCGCGGAATGTACCCGAGTTGGATCGCCTGGCGCGTCAAGGAGAACGCCCCGGAGATCACCGCTTGCGAGGCGATCACGGTCGCCAGGGTCGACAGGCCCACCAGCGGGATTAGCGCCCAGCTCGGTGCCAGCAGATAGAACGGGTTGCGCGCCGCCTCCGGATCGCCCAGCAGCAATGCGCCCTGGCCAAAGTAATTGAGCACCAGCGCCGGCAGCACCAGGATGAACCAGGCGCGGGCAATGGGCTTGCGGCCGAAGTGGCCCATGTCGGCGTACAGCGCTTCGGCGCCGGTCAGCGCCAGCACCACGGCGCCGAGGATCGCCACGCCCATGCCCGGATGAACGACAAAGAACCGCACGGCCCAGACCGGGTTCATCGCCTGCAGCACTTCCGGGTGCTGGATGATGCCGTACACGCCGAGGGCACCGAGCACCAGGAACCAGGTGACCATGATCGGCCCGAACAGAATGCCGATCCGCGCGGTGCCGTGGCGCTGGATCAGGAACAGCGCCACCAGCACCACCAGTGACAGCGGCACCACCCAGTGATCGATGCCGTCAAAGGCCAGACCCAGGCCCTCGATGGCCGAGAGCACCGAGATCGCCGGGGTGATCATGCTGTCGCCGTAGAACAGCGCCGCGCCGATCAGGCCGCAGACCACCAGGAAGGTACGCAGGCGCGCCCTGCCCGCGGCCGCCCGTCGAGCCAGGGCCGTGAGCGCCATGATTCCACCCTCGCCCTGGTTGTCAGCCCGCAGGACGAACATCATGTACTTGATTGAAACGACCCAGATCAGCGACCAGAAAATCAGTGACAGGATTCCCAGCACCCCGTCGTGGTTGACAGGCACGCCGTAGCCGCCGGAAAACACTTCTTTAAGGGTGTACAACGGGCTCGTGCCGATGTCGCCATAAACCACCCCGACCGCCGCGACCAGCATGCTCAGCGGTTTTGCTGCCGAATGCTCGGCACCTGCCGCCTGACTACTTGCATGAGCCATCCAACACTCCCGATTCCCAGACCTGTCTTCTTCAACGAAGCACTATGCTTTTGTAGATGCAGCATGCGCTGTTTTACGCATTGTTACAGACGTTTCCTTGACTCAGTAAACCGTCAGGACACAAAGGCGCGAAGCATAGCGCAGCACTCGTCGTTTTTCCCTGTATAAAGCTGGTCAAGTGCCTCGGCCACCGCTAGAATTGCGCACTTTTTGATCAGAGGCGCGTCAGGCGCCCTGTCTCGGCCAGAGACGATCCCCCTACACCGAGGTTAGACATGTCCACCACTACCGCGCCAGCCAACCCGAAGGTCGGCTTCGTATCCCTGGGTTGCCCGAAGGCTCTGGTCGACTCCGAGCGCATCCTGACCCAGCTGCGCATGGAAGGCTACGACGTCGTGTCCACGTATCAGGACGCCGACGTGGTGGTGGTCAATACCTGCGGCTTCATCGACTCGGCCAAGGCCGAATCCCTGGAAGTCATCGGCGAAGCCATCAAGGAAAACGGCAAGGTCATCGTCACCGGCTGCATGGGCGTGGAAGAAGGCAACATCCGCGACGTGCACCCCAGCGTGCTGGCCGTGACCGGTCCGCAGCAGTACGAGCAGGTGGTCAGCGCGGTGCACGAAGTGGTTCCGCCGAAACAGGACCACAACCCGCTGATCGACCTGGTGCCGCCACAAGGTATCAAGCTGACCCCGCGCCATTACGCTTACCTGAAGATTTCCGAAGGCTGCAACCACAGCTGCAGCTTCTGCATCATTCCGTCGATGCGCGGCAAACTGGTCAGCCGTCCGGTGGGCGATGTACTCGACGAGGCCCAGCGCCTGGTCAAGTCCGGCGTCAAGGAACTGCTGGTGATCTCCCAGGACACCAGCGCCTACGGCGTCGATGTGAAATACCGCACCGGCTTCTGGAACGGCGCGCCGGTGAAGACCCGCATGACCGAACTGTGCGAAGCCCTCAGCACCCTCGGCGTCTGGGTCCGCCTGCATTACGTCTACCCGTACCCGCATGTCGACGAGCTGATCCCGCTGATGGCCGCCGGCAAGATCCTGCCGTACCTGGATATTCCGTTCCAGCACGCCAGCCCGAAAGTCCTCAAGGCCATGAAACGCCCGGCTTTCGAAGACAAGACCCTGGCCCGTATCAAGAACTGGCGTGAAATCTGCCCGGACTTGATCATCCGCTCGACTTTCATCGTCGGCTTCCCCGGCGAAACCGAAGAAGACTTCCAATACCTGCTGGACTGGCTGACCGAAGCCCAGCTCGACCGCGTCGGCTGCTTCCAGTACTCCCCGGTCGAAGGCGCACCGGCCAACGACCTGAACCTGGACGTGGTGCCGGACGACGTCAAGCAGGACCGTTGGGAACGCTTCATGGCGCACCAGCAAGCCATCAGCTCGGCCCGTCTGCAAATGCGCATCGGCCGTGAAATCGAAGTGCTGGTGGATGAAGTGGACGAACAAGGCGCCGTGGGCCGCTGCTTCTTCGACGCCCCGGAAATCGACGGCAACGTGTTCATCGACAATGGCAGTAACCTCAAGCCGGGCGACAAGGTCTGGTGCAAGGTGACGGATGCCGATGAATATGACTTGTGGGCTGAGCAGATCGGCTGACCAATTTCCAGCGTTGTAACGACCACCCGTGGCGAGGGAGCTTGCTCCCGCTGGGTCGCGCAGCGGCCCCGGCTTTTTGCGATTGCTACGCAATCGAGCAGGAGCAAGCTCCCTCGCCACAGGTCCGCATCCCCCGTCACTGTTTCGCCTGTCTCAAAAAAAATCATAAAGCCCCGCTCTTGCGACAAGATGCGGGGCTTTTTTACGACTATCGTGTGGAAACCTCCAGCACAAGGAACAGGCGGGCATGCGCCAGCATTCGGTCATTCATACACCCAAATCCAGCGATTACCAGGAACTGACCGAGGTCTGGGAGGCCTCGGTACGGGCCACCCACGATTTCCTGCCGGACAGCTACATCGAGCTGCTGAAAAACCTGGTGCTCACCCGCTACCTGGACGCGGTGATGCTCATCTGCACCCGGGACGCTCGCCAGCGCATCACCGGTTTCGCCGGGGTGGCCGCCGGCAAGATCGAGATGCTCTTCATCGACCCGCAACATCGGGGCCAGGGCCTGGGCAAACTGTTGCTGAGCTATGCCATCGAACACCTGAACGCCGATGAACTGGACGTCAACGAACAGAACCCGCAGGCGCTGGGCTTTTACCTCAAGCAAGGCTTCGAGGTGGTCGGCCGTTCGGCGCGGGACGGCATGGACCAGCCCTACCCACTGCTGCACATGCGTTATAAACAACCTGACCTGAAGGCCCGGCGCGGCTAAAAGCCACACGACGCAAATGGACCCGCGATTAACCGGCGCCAGGCAGGTACAATGCCCACCCCCTTTTTGTTACGGCCCTGTCATGACTGACCCGATTCGCCTCTCCAAACGCCTCATCGAACTGGTCGGCTGCTCCCGCCGGGAGGCTGAGCTGTTCATTGAGGGCGGCTGGGTCACGGTCGATGGCGAAGTGATCGATGAGCCACAATTCAAGGTCACCACCCAGAAGGTCCAGCTCGACCCCGACGCCAAGGCCACCGCGCCGGAGCCAGTGACGCTCCTGTTGAACGTCCCGGCGGGCATGGATGTGGACACTGCCATGGCCTCCCTCGGCCCGCAGACCCTGAGCGAAGAACACCGCTTTGGCAAACGACCACTCAAGGGCCACTTCCTGCGCCTGACCGCCAGCGCGGACTTGCAGGCCAACGCCAGCGGCCTGCTGGTGTTCACCCAGGATTGGAAGATCCTGCGCAAGCTCACCGCCGACGCGGCCAAAATCGAGCAGGAATACGTGGTGGAAGTCGAGGGTGAGATGGTCGCCCATGGCCTCAATCGCCTTAACCATGGCCTGACCTACAAAGGCAAGGAAATGCCGGCAGTCAAGGCCAGCTGGCAGAACGAGAACCGCTTGCGCTTTGCCATGAAGAACCCGCAGCCGGGCATCCTCGCGCTGCTCTGCCAGGCGGTCGGCCTCAGGGTGGTTTCCATCCGCCGTATCCGCATCGGAGGGGTGTCCATCGGCAAGGTGCCTCTGGGGCAGTGGCGCTACCTGTCCGCCAAAGAGAAATTCTAATTTCCGGCGCCCCGCCGAGCCGGGACGCCCATTGCAGCTTGATCGGGATTGCACACATGATTCACAACGACGTACTGCGCAGCGTGCGCTACATGCTCGACATCAGCGACAAGAAAGTCATCGAGATCATCAAGCTTGGCGGCCTGGACGTCTCCTTGACCGACCTGGCGGGCTACCTGAAGAAAGATGAGGAAGAAGGTTTTGTGTTCTGCCCGGACGAAGTCATGGCGCACTTTCTCGATGGCCTGGTGATCTTCAAGCGTGGCAAGGACGAAAGCCGTCCGCCGCAGCCTATCGAAGTGCCGGTGACCAATAACATCGTCCTCAAGAAACTGCGGGTGGCCTTCGAGTTGAAGGAGGACGACATGCACGCGATCCTCAAGGCCGCCGACTTCCCGGTGTCCAAGCCGGAGCTGAGTGCGCTGTTCCGCAAATTCGGCCACACCAACTACCGCCCCTGTGGCGACCAGTTGCTGCGCAACTTCCTCAAGGGCCTGACGCTGCGCGTCAGAGCTTAAACAATGGCTCCAAGCCTCAAGCTGCAAGCTTTTCACTTGTCGCTCGAAGCTTGAAGCTTGAAGCTTGAAGCTTGAGACTTTAAATGACCTATAACGTCTCCCCCATCGGCTTCGTCCGCTCCTGCTTCAAGGAGAAATTCGCCATTCCGCGCCAACCGCAACTGGCTCCGGCCGCACGCGGCGTGCTGGAATTGGTGGCGCCGTTCGACCAGGGTGAGGCGGTGCAGGGCCTGGAGCAGGTCAGCCATGTCTGGCTATTGTTCCTGTTTCACCAGGCGCTGGAAGACAAGCCACGCTTGAAAGTGCGGCCGCCGCGCCTGGGTGGCAACAAATCCATGGGCGTGTTCGCCACCCGCGCCACCCACCGCCCCAACGGCATCGGTCAGTCGGTGGTGAAGCTGGACCGGGTCGAAGCCGGGCGCCTGTGGATCTCAGGCATCGATTTGCTGGACGGCACACCGGTGCTGGACATCAAACCCTACGTGCCCTACGCCGACATCATCGGCTCGGCGTCCAACACCATCGCCAGCGCCGCGCCTGAGTTGATTGCGGTGCAGTGGGCAGACACAGCCCTGCAACAGGCCCACGAGCACGCCATACGACTGCAAGAGCCACTGAGGGAGCTGATCGAGCAGTGCCTGGCCCAGGATCCCCGCCCGGCGTATCAGATTCCTGCGGCAGAGCGAGAATATGGCGCGCAGTTCTGGGATCTGGATGTGCGCTGGCATTACCCGCAGCCGGGGTTGATCCGGGTGTTGGAAGTGGTACCGGCCAGATCCTGAGTGTTGGAAACGAAAAAGCCCGCGCTGCCTTTATCAGGTAGCGCGGGCTTTTCTGCGGGTAACTGTTGGATCGAGTCGCTGCCATCGCGAGCAAGCTCGCTCCCACGCCCGATCTGGGTTGTTCACCAAATATGACTCAACACAAACCCTGTGGGAGCGAGCTTGCTCGCGATAGCGATCTATCAGACTCCACAAATACAGCTTACTTCTCTACAAACGCCCGCTCGATCAGGTAATCACCCGGCTCGCGCATACGCGGCGAAACGGTCAGGCCGAAGCTGTTGAGCACTTCGCTGGTCTCGTCGAGCATGCTCGGGCTGCCGCACAACATGGCGCGGTCGTCCTGCGGGTTGATCGGCGGCAGGCCGATGTCGCGGAACAGCTTGCCGCTGCGCATCAGGTCGGTCAGGCGGCCTTCGTTCTCGAACGGCTCGCGGGTCACGGTCGGGTAGTAGATCAGTTTTTCCCGCAGGGCTTCGCCGAAGAACTCGTTCTGCGGCAGGTGCTCGGTAATGAACTCGCGGTAGGCGACTTCATTGACGTAACGCACGCCGTGGCACAGGATCACCTTCTCGAAACGCTCGTAGGTTTCCGGGTCCTGGATGACGCTCATGAAAGGCGCCAGGCCGGTGCCGGTGCTGAGCAGGTACAAATGTTTGCCGGGCTTGAGATCGTCCAGCACCAGGGTGCCGGTGGGTTTCTTGCTGATGATGATCTCGTCGCCTTCCTTCAGATGCTGCAACTGGGAAGTCAACGGACCATCAGGCACCTTGATGCTGAAGAATTCGAGGTGTTCTTCCCAGTTCGGACTGGCAATCGAGTAAGCGCGCATAAGCGGGCGGCCATTGGGTTGTTGCAGGCCGATCATCACGAACTGACCGTTCTCGAAGCGCAGGCCCGGATCGCGGGTGCACTTGAAGCTGAACAGAGTGTCGTTCCAGTGATGAACACTGAGGACACGCTCGTGGTTCATGTTGCTCATGTACGGGGACTCCTGGGAATGATGCCTGCGCCGTTGATCTGCGCAATTGCATCGCATTCTAATGGCGACGACAATATCTGTTAACTGAATTATTAAGATAAGGGTTATCGGTTATATCGATATGCGATTTACTCTCCGTCAACTGCAAGTCTTCGTCGCCGTCGCCCAGCAGGAGAGCGTTTCCCGTGCTGCGGGTCTGCTCAACCTATCGCAATCGGCGGCCAGCACCTCCATTACCGAACTGGAGCGCCAATCGAGCTGCCAGCTGTTCGACCGCGCCGGCAAGCGCCTGAGTCTAAATGCCCTGGGCAAACAGCTGTTACCCCAGGCGGTGGCGCTGCTGGACCAGGCCAAAGAAATCGAAGACCTGCTCAACGGCAAGTCCGGTTTCGGTTCACTGGCGGTCGGCGCCACCCTGACCATCGGCAACTACCTGGCAACCCTGTTGATCGGCGGCTTCATGCAGCGTCATCCGGAAAGCCAGGTGAAGTTGCACGTACAGAACACTGCCAATATCGTGCACCAGGTCGCTCATTATGAAATTGACCTGGGTCTAATCGAAGGCGATTGCAGCCATCCGGACATCGAGGTGCAAAGCTGGGTAGAGGACGAACTGGTGGTGTTCTGCGCGCCCCAGCATCCACTGGCCAATCGCGGCCAGGCGACGATGGCGGAGTTGACCCATGAGGCGTGGATTCTGCGGGAGCAGGGTTCAGGCACGCGACTGACCTTCGACCAGGCGATGCGTCATCATCGCAGCGCGTTGAATATTCGCCTGGAACTGGAGCACACCGAAGCCATCAAGCGGGCCGTCGAGTCGGGCCTGGGGATTGGCTGCATTTCACGCCTGGCCCTGCGCGATGCCTTCCGCCGCGGCAGCCTGGTGCCGGTGGAAACCCCGGACATGGACCTGGCGCGGCAGTTCTATTTCATCTGGCACAAACAGAAATACCAGACCTCGGCCATGCGCGAGTTCCTCGACTTGTGCCGGGCCTTCACGGCCGGGGCCCAGCGCAGCGATGAAATCGTCCTGCCGGCCATCGCCTGAGCGGTCAGAGCAGGACCACGCCCCAGACCAGGGCAATCATCGTCAGAGCAACGAGTTGGGCCGCACTGCCCATGTCCTTAGCGTTCTTCGACAGCGGGTGCAGTTCCAGGGAGATACGGTCGATGGCCGCTTCCACCGCGGAGTTGAGCAACTCCACGATCAATGCCAACAGGCAGACTGCAATCAACAGCGCCTGCTCGACACGGCTGACGTTGAGGAAGAACGACAAGGGGATCAACACGACGTTGAGCAGCACCAACTGACGGAAAGCCGCCTCGCCGACGAAGGCCGCGCGCAGGCCGTCCAGGGAATAGCCAGAAGCGTTGAGGATGCGTTTAAGGCCGGTTTGGCCTTTGAAAGGTGACATAGGTTGGGCACTGATCGAAAAGGAATGGAGAAGCTAATGCAAAGCCGGTCAAAAAAGCGTGAACACGCACATTAAGTCTGCGGTGAAATTGACTCAAGTTGTTGCAGCAGCAAGGCAGCCTGAGTCCGCGTACGCACATTCAATTTGCGAAAGATTGCCGTGACGTGGGCCTTGATGGTGGCTTCCGACACGTTCAATTCATAGGCGATCTGCTTGTTCAGCAGACCCTCGCAGACCATGGTCAACACGCGGAACTGCTGCGGCGTGAGACTGGCCAGGCCCTCGCTGGCAGCCTTGGCTTCCTCGGATACGCTCACCGCTTCGAACGCCTGGGGTGGCCAGGAGACATCGCCGTCCAGAACCGCCTTGACGGCCTGCTGGATCATCTCCAGGGAACTGGATTTAGGGATGAAGCCACTGGCGCCGAATTCACGGGCCTTGACCATCACCGAGGCCTCTTCCTGGGCCGAGACCATCACCACCGGGATCTGCGGATACTGGCCGCGCAACAGCACCAAGCCTGAGAAACCATAGGCGCCGGGCATGTTCAGGTCCAGCAGCACCAGGTCCCAGTCGGCCTTTTCGGTGAGCCGGACCTCCAGTTCCGCGATGCTGGCCACCTCCGTCAATCGGACATCCGGGCCAAGGCCCAGGGTCACTGCCTGACGCAACGCGCTGCGAAAGAGCGGGTGGTCATCGGCAATCAGGATTTCGTATGTGGCCATTGTTCAAATGATCCTGTTTTTAATGGCAGGCCCGATGCATTCGCGCCTCGCCAAGACAACTCAAGACACTGCTCGCCGCAGCCTCCACAGGGGCGCGTCCAACGCCAGAAACGGCGTCTGAAACGTGGGCTGCCCCAAGTCGGCGCCCAGCATGCCCAGCGAAGCCAGGGTGGTCAAGCAGCACGGCCGCTCTTGCCTCCAGTATGGGCCACTATTGGGCCAACATGTTTTGCGGCGGGCGGATAAAGGGCTGCAACTCGGCATGGGCCGGGGTCGCCAGATTCACCTCTTGTTGACGCTTGGCGCCCAGGTAATGCTGGCTGAACACGTCGAAATAGGCATCCAGGGCCGACGCGGCGTCGCTATCGCCCGCCAGCTCCAGGCACAGCGCCGCCACTTCGGCGGTGCACAGGTGATCGCTACGGGTCGACCGGCGCAAGCGATAACGCGACAGTCTGTCGGGAAGCAGGCTCAGGATCGGCAACCGGTCGAAGTATGGGCTTTTACGGAATATCTTCCGGGCCTCGGTCCAGGTTGCGTCCAGCAGGATGAACAGCGGGCGCTTGGACTGATCGAGGTCGACCGTGTGCGTCACCCGCGACGGCTCGACGTATTCGCCAGGAAACACCAGGTACGGCTGCCATTGCGGGTCGTTCAGCAGCGTCAATAGTTGCGGGTCGACATCAGTACGCGACCAGATGAATGCATGATTATCACGGACCACATCGGCAATCAGCCAACCGGTGTTGCTTGGCTTGAACACCTCCTTGTTGGTCATGATCAGACAGACCCCGGAACGGGTCTCGACACTTGGGCGCCAAGCGCACAGGCAATGGCTCTCGATCACCCGGCAAGCGCTGCAACGGGGCGCACGCCAGCCACGGGCCTGGAGTGGCTTGATACCTTCATCGATGCGTTGGTCACGCAGACGGGCAACAGCATTCGGGGCTTGCAGGCTCATGGGCGACGCCGCCAGAAAGAAAAACTCGACACGAACGACACTCGGCAGGACAACAAAGCCCGGCAGTCTACCAGAGCGCGCAAGCCTGTACCGTCCAACCCGCCTCCCCTATAATTCCCGGCCACTGAACGCACAGTCATGTGATCGGTCGAACAACCCGTCACTGAACCAGGAGAGTTTCATGCTGCGCCTTATCGTCCCCACCGTTGCCGTGTTGCTGGCGACGTCCATCAGCGCTCAGGCTGCCTCGCTGAAAGAACTCGAACTGAACAAGATGCTGCAGAACGTCGCCAGGGAAAGCAGCGTCGGTACGCCACGGGCGATCAACGAAGATATCCTCGACCAGGGGTATACGGTTGAAGGCACCGAGCTGATCAACCACCTCAGCGTGCAAAGCAGCCATGCCCAGAAAATGCGTGCCGACCCCAAGGCCGTGTATTTCCAGTTGGGCTCCACGGTCTGCACCAACCCGGGCTTCCGCAAGCTGATGGCCAAGGGCGCGACGATGCGCTACGAATTCACTGAAGTTAAGACCAACCGTCCGGTCGCGACCGAACGCTTCCAGGAATCGGATTGCCCGAAACCGGCCAAGACGAAGAAGTAATCAACCCGAGCGTGCGCGCCGCTGCTCATCGTCGGCGCGCAGTTCTGCTACCAGTGCCTGTAGATAGCGCGAGCGCCATGTCCGCCCTTCCAGTCGGCGGCAGCATTCTTCTTCAAGACTCACCCGATTGGCCTGGGCCGCTTCCAGCAGTGTCAGGTAAAGCTGCCTGTCGAGTTCCAGAGTCACCCTCATTTTCTCCTGCCTCCATGCCCGATCCGCTTCAATCCATCGCGTGCCGCCTGGCCCAAGACGCCGAGGACATTGACACGCTTGCTGATCAGTAAATCAGAACGGTACCCGGCCGGTCGGCAATCTGACGAGCGGCACGGTGCTCCACAGTCTTGGAACTTCGGTTGCCAACGGTCGCTCCCGGGCGCCATGATCAGGTCTGCGAAGATCGGTGCGACGGTCTAGATTCAGAGGTATCTCTTTTGGTGTCGGGCAGAACGAGGCTGCCCAGCCGCGTCATGCCGTGCGATTGTTTTGAATCCAAGGAAAAGCAGGACCTGCTGGATGACCGGTTTGCCCCGCGCAGACCGCGTCGAGCCAGGTCAATGTCCAGGCACCGAGCCTGGGCGGACAACGACACATGGATTGTCGTGGCCCTGACGAATGTCTCGTTCGGGGCGGGAGTCCTGCCAAGAAGGAGAAGCTGAATGCCTTACAAACCGAATGACCTGCTCAACCGTCATTTTGAGAGCCATGGCCACGACCTGATCCACAAGGTCGAAGAGCAACTCAACCTGGTGTCACCCAACAGCCCGAACCTGCCCATCTACCGCGACATGATCCTGACCGTGTTGCGCATGGCCCAGGAGGATCACAACCGCTGGAACGCCAAGATCACCCTCCAGGCCCTGCGGGAGTTGGAGCATGCATTTCGCACACTCGAACAGTTCAAGGGACGACGCAAGGTGACCGTCTTCGGCTCGGCCCGGACCCCCATCGAACATCCGTTGTATGGCATGGCCCGTGAACTCGGGGCAGCGTTGGCCCGCTCGGACATGATGGTCATCACCGGCGCCGGCGGCGGTATCATGGCCGCTGCCCATGAAGGCGCCGGCCGGGACCACAGCCTGGGTTTCAATATCACCCTGCCTTTCGAACAACATGCCAACCCGACCGTCGAGGGCACGCCGAACCTGTTGCCGTTCCACTTTTTCTTCACCCGCAAACTGTTTTTCGTCAAGGAGGCCGACGCCCTGGTCCTTTGCCCGGGAGGCTTCGGCACCCTTGACGAGGCACTGGAAGTCCTGACGCTGGTGCAAACCGGCAAAAGCCCCCTGGTGCCGGTGGTCCTGCTCGATGTACCGGGCGGCAGATTCTGGCAAGGCGCCCTGGACTTCATCCGTGACCAATTGGAGGAAAACCGCTACATCCTGCCCACCGACCTGAAGCTGATGCGCCTGGTGCACAATGCCGAAGATGCCGTCGAGGAGATCAACCGGTTCTACCTTAACTTTCACTCCAGTCGTTGGCTCAAGCATCAATTCGTGATCCGCATGAATCACAAGCTCAGCGAGCAGGCCATGCAACTGATGCAGGCGAACTTTGCCGACCTGTGCCTGAATGATTGTTTCCGTCAGCACGACTCCAGCGACGATGACCACGACGAAGCCCGGTTCAGTCATCTGACCCGACTGGCCTTTACCTTCAACGCCCGGGATCACGGGCGCTTGAGGGAACTGGTGGACTACATAAATCTGCCGGAAAACTGGGCCGAACCCACCCAGGAAGTCCAACCCCTCACTTGGGAGCCGATCAAGGTGACTTGAGACGCAAAAAAAAAACGGCCCGCTATAAAAATAGCGGGCCGTTTCATTCAATCGTCCATGCCGCGACCGCTGAATAAGCGGTTGATCATCTCCATGGAGTACCCTCGGTACGCCAGGAAGCGCCCCTGCTTGGCTCGTTCCCGTGCATCGATAGGCAAATGCCCCGAGAACTTGCGGTGCCAGGTGTCGGTAAGCTGCTCCTGCCAATCGATCCCACTTTCGCGCAAGGCAATCTCAATATCCGAACGTTGCAACCCGCGCTGGCCCAGTTCTTCACGAATACGCAATGGTCCGTAACCTGATCGGGCGCGATAAGAGACAAAGCTTTCCAGGTAGCGGGATTCCGACAGCAGGCCCTCTTCAGTCAAACGGTCGAGGGCCGGGTCGATCAACTCATCCGGCGCACCGCGCTGACGCAGTTTACGCGTCAGCTCGACTCGACCGTGCTCGCGCCTGGCGAGCAGGTCCATTGCGGTTCGTCGCACCGCGACGAGGGAATCGAGTACGGCGGTCATTGAATCGATCAGATATCAGCGTCAGCCAGATCATCAGCCGTTTCACGGCTTGCCAGTGCCTTGACGTCTGCAACCGGGCTCAGCAGCTTGTCGCGCAGTTGCTTTTCGAGCGCCGCTGCAACTTCCGGGTTGTCCGCCAGGAACTTGGCCGAGTTGGCCTTGCCCTGACCGATCTTGGTACCGTTGTAGGCATACCAGGCGCCGGATTTCTCGACAAAGCCGTGCAGCACACCCAGATCGATCATCTCGCCATTGAGGTAGATGCCCTTGCCGTAGAGAATCTGGAACTCCGCCTGACGGAACGGCGAAGCCACTTTGTTCTTCACGACCTTGACGCGGGTTTCGCTGCCGACCACCTCGTCACCTTCCTTCACCGCGCCGGTACGACGAATGTCCAGGCGAACCGAGGCGTAGAACTTCAACGCGTTACCACCGGTGGTGGTCTCGGGGCTGCCGAACATCACGCCGATCTTCATGCGGATCTGGTTGATGAAGATCACCAGGCAATTGGCGTTCTTGATGTTACCGGTGATCTTGCGCAGGGCCTGGGACATCAGACGAGCCTGGAGGCCGACGTGCATGTCGCCCATTTCACCTTCGATTTCAGCTTTTGGTACCAGCGCTGCCACGGAGTCGACGATGATCACGTCCACCGCGTTGGAACGTACCAGCATGTCGGTGATTTCCAGGGCCTGTTCACCGGTGTCCGGCTGGGAAACCAGCAGATCGTCGACGTTGACGCCCAGCTTGCCGGCGTATTCCGGGTCCAGGGCGTGTTCGGCGTCGACGAAAGCGCAGGTCGCGCCAGCTTTTTGAGCCTGGGCGATCACGGACAAGGTCAGTGTGGTTTTACCGGAAGATTCAGGACCGTAGATTTCAACAATACGGCCTTTTGGCAGGCCGCCGATGCCAAGCGCGATGTCCAGGCCCAGGGAACCGGTGGAGATGGAAGGAATAGCCTGACGGTCCTGATCGCCCATACGCATTACGGCACCCTTGCCGAATTGACGTTCGATCTGACCCAAGGCCGCAGCCAAGGCTTTCTTCTTGTTGTCGTCCATTAAAGTCCTCACGTAATCAATAAGGCCTGACGGCCAACACCTGTATAAGTAGCCAGTATTATTCCACAGCAATTGAGGATCGCCTACCCCTGATTTGAGATTTCTCCGCTGGCATGTTGTAACAGCCCCTCTAGCGCGGCCTTCACCGTTTGTCGGCGGACCTCGTCGCGATTGCCTGGAAAGAATCGCTGCTCGCTGATGACCGTCTCGCCAACGCCCCAGGCCAGCCACACGGTGCCCACCGGTTTATTCGGCGTGCCCCCGTCCGGCCCGGCCACGCCGCTGACCGCCACGGCATAACGCGCCAGGCTTTGCTGCTGGGCGCCCCGTACCATGGCCTCGACCACTTCGCGACTGACCGCCCCCACCGTCGCGAACAATTCTTGCGGCACGTTCAACTGCTGGGTCTTCTGGCGATTGGAATAGGTGACATAACCGGCCTCGAACCAGGCCGAGCTGCCGGGAATACGGGTGATGGCCTCGGCAATCCCGCCGCCGGTGCAGGATTCGGCCGTGGTGACATGGGCGTTGAGCAGTTGCAGGCGCCTGCCCAGTTCAGCCGCCAGTTCGGTAATCTCCCCCATGACCTTCTCCTGATGTCGACGCAATGAGGCCTACCGTACACGAGCACTCGAAGCTTGCAAGGGGCGTCGGACTACTGACCCAACGCTCTGATATAGGCCTGGCAAGCCTGCAAGGCGATCAATCCACGGTCCCCTTCGTCGGTGATGGCGATAATTCGTTGAGCATGCGCCGGGTCAAGTCGGGCGCGTGAGGCGCCATGATCCAGGCCGCCGGGGCCGGCGGTGGCAGGCACCGCACAACCGGCAACATCGTCGGCGTCGAGGAGGACTGACAGCCGGACATCGGCAGTAGCAAGGCGATCGCGCAAGCGATCCTGGTCTCGTTGGGCATCGCTCAAGGCTCGGTAGTGTTTTTGTTCGCTGGCAGAGAGTTTCTGCTCCAGGGCGAGGCGTTTATCCTGTTCGGCTGTTTGTTGCTGCGCTGCCGCCAGGGTGATTTGATTCATGGTTTCGGCCTGGGAGCGGGCCATTTGCGCCAATTGTCGACCATAGCGCCAGTCCTGAAGCCGCCACGCCAGCGTCGCCGGACCACCGATCAACAGCGCCAGCAACGCAACGATGCCGAGCGTGCGCGAAGAAAACGGCATCAGGCCGAAGACTGGCATAGCACCGCCCTCGCCCGTGCCCACAATTCCAGACGATCCTTCAGACCGTTCAATCCGCCGTTGATGCGCAGGGTGATGAGGTTGAACTGGTCGCGGTCAGCCAGTTCGTTCAAGCCGTTCTGCTCCCAAAACCAGGCCGCGGATTCGGCCGCCCATTGCGGTTTCTCAAGCAACTCGGGCAGCGTCAGCAAACGCTCGTCGCCAAACAGGCCCAGGCTGCAACGTCGATAATTGTCATGCCCGGTAATCTGTATCAGCCCTCGACCGCAGTATTTCTGACCGTCACCGTCGGCCTGGGGACTGTTACCCAAGCGAACGGCCAACGTGCCGGTGTCGTACTTGCTCAGATACTGCTCATTGCCCAGTTCCCGCACGTAACGTAGTTGCCCCGACTCATGGCCGACCTGCGCCAGGAACGCAGCGATGCGTTTGGGCGTGACGATATGGTGACGGGACATTGCAGCGTTCAGCGCAGAAACAAAAACGCCCGCTTGGGAGCGGGCGTTGGGCATGATCTTGATGAGTTGCTGTTGGGTGACGTCCATGTTCAGACCGTTGAAAGACAGATTATTGAAGAGAGTGATGCGGACTGACACACCGCTATCGCGAGCAGGCTCGCTCCCACAAGGGCGCAGGCGTCTGGGGGTTATGCCCTGGCATCCAGGCAAGTGGCGTGGACAGAGCAGCGATAGCTGCTGGCCCGGTCGCCGCTGG
This sequence comes from Pseudomonas sp. SMV71, assembly GCF_052042015.1. Taxonomy (NCBI): domain Bacteria; kingdom Pseudomonadati; phylum Pseudomonadota; class Gammaproteobacteria; order Pseudomonadales; family Pseudomonadaceae; genus Pseudomonas; species Pseudomonas sp. SMV71. The sequence goes on from NZ_JBKGGU010000001.1 coordinate 57,912, forward strand.
CGGTGACTTTGTCGATGGACCAGCGGCCGCGCATGAAGTCCGGCCAGCTGGGGTCCAGCAGTACGATGCCTTCGGCGCACAGGCTCGGGTTGCCAGGACAGTCGATGGTCACCTTGAGGGATTCGCGCAGCATCCGGCGCACTTCGCCTTCCCCAGCGGCGCGAGCATCGTCGGCACTCTGAAAGCGCTGGCGCAGGGTCTTGAACGGCGCGATGCCGCTCTCTTCGATGCGCAACGTGCCGCTCGCCGCCTCCCACCAGGCGGTCTTGCAGCCCTGGTATTTGGCCCGGGCGGTCTCATCGAACTTGGCCGAGATAAAAGCAGCGTCGCCCGGACGGTTATTGGTGGTCACCGAGAGTTTGATCTCTGGCAGTACCTTGCCCGACAACGATTTCGCCTGGCCGCGCCGGGCCAGCACGTAAAGCTCGTTGATCGGCTTGGCGACCGCGTCGTAACGGTGAGCGAGCCGCGTCAGGAACCCCATGTCGGTTTCGTTGGACTGATCGATGTGTTCGATTTTGATCAGCGACAACTCTGGCGCAACACGAGGGGAAAACCCGTGCCTGGAAGTCAATTCGCGAAACAGCGCCCCCAGCGTCGTCGGACCGTGGCTGACGGAGCGGCGCTGTTTGAATCCGGTCTGATCCGCTGCACTGAATGGCGCCGCCGTGGCGACCAGGGTGAGTGTCAGGGGAAACAACGAAGGCGTGCGCCGAGTAATGACAAACTGGCCTTTATCCACCAGCCCCGATTCCAGGTAGCCGACCCGCAGGCCGATTCTGCCTTCCAGGCTGGGCAAGCCTTCCAGCCCTTCCAGATTGATGAGTAGGGTCAGTTGGTCGGACTCGATGCCCGCCGCGTCGATATGCGTCCATTTGAGCAGGCGTTGATTGATCAGCGCCGCATTGGCGCCGTAGATTTCCACCGCTGGCGTGAAACCCAAAGCCATGTCGCCTCCTTAATCCCAGGCTGAAACGGGGGTGGATGCGGCGGGTTTGAGCTCCAATTCCGGCAGCACCACCCATACGCCCGCCGGCAGCACCGGCCCCCACTCGGCCAGTTGCGGATTGAGGCGCCAAAGCGCCTCCTCGGCCGCATCGTCACCGCGCTCAAGCTCGCGGTACAGCAACAGGTTCACCGAATCACCGGCGATGCTTCGAACCCTACGCATTGGCAAACTCCGTCAATTCAATCGTCCAGCCGACCACCATCGCGGTGCCGTCATCGATGATCTCGCTCTGGGTTTCCGAGACCTTGTTGATCTGCCACAAGCCCCAGTTGCGGCCGATGCCGTCAATCAACGGCACCGGAGCACGCAACGCCTGCAATGCACGCAGCTCATCGAGACGATCCATGGCCGTCGCGTACATCGACTTGCCGGTGATGGTCAGCCCTTGCAGGCCTTGGCCGACTTGGCTGGACTTGGGTTTGCTGGTGAGAATATCGATGCTCTTCCAACCGCCGTCTGACGTACGTGACAGGCTGTGGTAAGCGAAATCCCTGGACAGTCCGAAGATGAAACTGCCAAGGGCCATTTGTTGGCGCATCAGGTGGCTCCGTCGGTCAGGGCCGCGTCACTGCGCATGGCGAGTGAATCGGGCGTGGTGGTCAGGCCGAACTGGCCCGCGATCTGCTGCACGACCAGGTTGGCCAGCTGATTGGCACTGGCCTGGTCCTGGCCGTTGATGTAGATGTTGGCCGTCATGGTATTTTGTTGGGTGCTGGTCTGGGTGCTGGTCAGGTCCTTGCTGACCTGTTCCGGGGTGGCGAGTTTGTCGACGGGCGCGGCAAGCTTTTCGCCCAGCCAGGAACCGGACTCACCGCCCAGCCAGCTTCCCCCCAGCCCACCGATGATCGCGCCGAGCGCTCCACCGATGGCCGTGCCAATCACCGGTGAGATAAAGGTGCCCAAGGTGGCCCCCACACTCGCTCCGGCCGATGCCCCTGCCCAGCCGCCGCCCGCCGCTCCGAGGCCCGCGCCGATCATCCGGGCATCGCCGCTCAGCGCGCCTTCGGCCACCTGCGGGGCGGCAGTTAACACAACCGCCGCAGGAACCATTCGAGTCAATGGTCGCAGTGCAGCACTGGCACCGCGCAGGTAACCGCTGGCACTCATGCTCGCCTCGGCTTTCGCCACGCTGGTTGGCTCGAGTCGGCTTGTCTCCCTGAAATCCAGCCGGCCCGTAGGCCTGCCCTTGCTGACGTCCTGGGAAATCACCTCACCCAAACGCCCCGGCAGCCGCGTCGCCACACCGCCCAGGACACGCTTGGCCACTTGACTGCCTAATTCGTCCGTGATGGCCTTGAGCAACGCGCTCGCCAGAGGCTTGATCGCGGCTGCTACCAGCACAAGTGCAGCGGCGGCCTTCGGTGAGGTTTCAGCCAGCTCGCTCATGCCGTCCACCAGCGAACCCGACATCTTGAGCGAGCTGTCCATCAATGGCGCCAGGGCATCACCCGTAGCCACCGACAGTCGCTCGCTGCGCGCACTCATGGCGTTCAACTGACCCTGCCGGGTTTGCGACAGCGCCAATGCGTCCTGCCTGACCGAGCCCTGGTTACCTAATTGCGAAGTGGCATACTGCGCGGGGTCTTTTACTTGCCCGAAGGCTTCGTTCACATCGCTGATTTTGCGCGCCATGCGCAGCACGGCTTCATCGCCATTGCTGAACAGCGTGGCGGCAAGCGTCGAGCGTTTTTCGGCCGGTTGCGCGCTCAGTGCCGCCAGCACCGTCATCAAAGTGCCAGGCGCGGTGTCCTTGTCGCGCAAGCCATTGGCTACCGCATCGGGCGCCAAGCCCAATTGCTTCCAGGCCGCTTGTTCGGTGGCGGAGGCGTGCTCTCCCTTGCCCAACGCCGTGGTGAATTTATCGAGGGCTACGCCGGCTTCAGCCTGTTGCGTACCGGTATTGAGCAAAGCCGCCGTCAATGCAGCGGCTTGCGCCGGGGCCAGGCCCGCTTGCGTCGCAGCGGCACCGTCACGCTGCAGGACCGTGCCGATGTCACTCGCTTTTGCGCCACCCTGGATTTTGCCCAATTGGTTGGTGGCATCTGCCAGGTCGAACGCCTCGGCGCCGCTGAGCTTCATCGAGGTGCGCCAGGAGGCCAGCATCTCGGCGACCTCCATAGCCGGTATCTTGAACGCCGAGGCGACCACTCCCGCATCGCTGGCAAAACGCAGTAATTCGAACTTGCGGTCCGAGGCATCGGGCAGATTACTGGCGATTCCGGCCCTGGCTGCCAGGCTTTCAATCCGCACCAAGTCCACCGCTTTGGTCCCACCGGCCGACACTAGGGCAGCACTGGCGATGTGCTGCGTGTCCCGAGCCATTTCCTGGCTCTGGCGAGCGGTGAATCGGGTAGCCAGTTTCAAATCGGCGACGGCCGAATCCATTTCTATCGCAGGTTTAAGTAGATCCGGCGGGTCAAAAAAGCCAGAAGTCTTAGCCGCGTCTTTTTGCTGAGCGCCAGCTTCACTTTTGGACCCGGCGGACGTCGTCTGGGACAACAATCGTTGGGTCGAGAGCTTCAACGTCAACGCCTCGATCGCGGTCGTCAGCAGGCCGAGCTTGAGCCCGACGTCATTCAGCGCCAGCCCCAGGCCAGACAGCGGATCCGCGGCGAATAGGCCCGCCTTTTGGGCGGTTGCGCCGCTCATTGCGGCCGGACTGAGGCCGATGTTACCGAACGCCAGGCCACTCTGATCGAAGGCTGCGTACTTGAGCGAATATCTATCGTCCGCCATTGCGCTTTACTCCTGTTTCACGCCGAGGCGAGTGATCGCGATGTCGTAACGGCGCAGTGCCTTGCCGGCGTCCCACTCCAGAATTTCCGCCTCACTTACCGGGTAAATGAGCGGCACCACATCGAGGATCACTTCGATGTCGCGCTCCGAAAGAAGTCCGCCGGTTTGTTTAAAAAATCGTCGATGCGCACCTGCAACTGGGTCCAGTCGGGCACACTCAACAGGTCGAGATCAGGGATCATCAGGCCCGTGCAATGGGCGGTGATGAACTCGGCGCGTTCCTTGGCCGTCTTCAGCTTTTTCATCGCCTTGGTAGCCCGCAGCACCGGCATTTCCAGGGTCAGCGACATCACGCTGCGGCCTGCCACGCTGATCGGTTGCAGCAACTGCACCTGATCGGGGTCAGCCTGTGAGATCTCCAGGAAGTGCGACGTCGGGCGGGTCGACATTTCTTGGACGTACAGGGCGATGCTCACGTAGTCGGGACGCTTGAGCTGCTCCAGCTCCTTGACCGACAGGCCGGTGGCCAGCCTGGCGAGTTCGAAGAACTGATCGTCTTCGTCGTCACCGGCACGCGCCAGCGCTTCTTTCTGCGCGGCGTAGAACAGCGGTTTGAGTTGTAGCTGGTCGATCTGCGTTCCATCGTCGGCAGTGATCGGCGACAACAGGACATGGATGGGAGGGGTCCAGGACATGGATCGGGGTTCCTTGGAGAGCAGAGGGAAACACAAAGCCCGGTGTACAACCTGTGGGAGCGAGCCTGCTCGCGATGGCGGCGGTAGATTCAATATCAAGTGGTCTGATACACCGCTATCGCGAGCAGGCTCGCTCCCACAGGGACTGCGTTTAATTGACGGGCATTGGAAGTGTTGCGGTGATTAAGGCAACAACACCGCACGGCGGGCATCGCCAAGGATGTCGACGCCGTTGAGCACGAACTTCTGAGTGCGCACGTCGATGTCAATTACCGGGACACCGTTTTCCAGGCGGTTGTAGGTGCGGCAGGAGAGCTCCAGGGCGGTGGTCGGTTTTTCCCCCATTTTCAGCGCCGTTTCGGTCAGGGATTTCAGCTTGCCACCCACGGTGTGGTAGGTGAACCAGGTGTTGCCATCCTGATCCTGGCCGGCCTCGCGCACATTCAGCAGGATGTCGTCGCCCAGGTTCACACCCAGGGCCAGCATGACTTCCGGCCCCATGCCTTGCAGCGTCAACGAAGCGCCGAGCACGGTGCCGCTCTTGGCCATTTCCTCGGCGATGAAGCGCCCGCCTGTCATCGACTCCATGGCGAACTCGATCTTTGGTGGGGTGAAGGTTTCCACGGTCGCCGACAACGGCAAGCCTTGCAGGGTGGCCGCGATGGCCTGTCTTACGCGGTTGGTAAACATTAGAGAACGTCCTCCAGGAACTGCTCGATGATTTCATCGCGGGCGTTGAGTTGATAAATCATGTGTTCGTTTGGCGCGTAGCGGCCGTAGTCGATGACCACGTACCAGGTGCCGTTCTTGTACTTCTCGACGCTGTTGAGTTCCGGGTGCAGGTAGACGCTGCCGCCAGGGATGGTTTCGTCGGCGACCAGGGTTTGCAGCCAGTCGTTGATGCGCTTGACCTCCTGGTCCATGAACGACTTGGTCAGATTCTTGGCCATGGCTTTCTGCCCGGCTTTCACCAGCTTGCGGCTGATCGCATCCTCCAGGCCCACGTAGCTGATGAACTTGCCCGTGACTGAGCGGTTGCCCAGCAACGAAAAGCCGCCCAGGACGGTGCGGGCGTAGTAGCTGACGCCGTAGCGGTTGAGCAGATCGCCTTCGGTGGAGGTGTCGAGGATGTTGTATTCCACGGTGCGGGAAACGTCTTCGGCAAAGGTCACCTGGTTGCCCGGGCTTTCCCATTGCTTGACCTTCGCGAGTGCGGCAATCGCCAGGCTCGACGGCGCCAGGAAAACGTTTTTCTTGGCGGCCTTGGAGTACACCGCCGGCATGTTGTGCACCACCAGGCAACGATCGAAACCCAGGTCCGCACCGCCCAGTTCCTGGCTGTAGGTCACCTGGTCGGCGACCGAGGCGTCCTTGCCGTCGAGTACCACCCGCGCCTTGATGCGCTTGCCGAATGAGGCAAACTCACCGGCCACCGCTTTGCTGCCGGTGAAGCCCGGCGCGCCGATGATCGTCAGGTCTTCGGCGACGCCACTCAGTGCGGCCAGGCCCAGCTTGCGACCAGTCTGTGCTTCGATGCCGCCGATGACGTTGTTCTGCGTGTCGGCCAGGGTCGCGCCTTCTTCGACGATGACCACGTAGACCGGCACCTTGACCACTTTGAGGATCTGGTAGACCGCCTGGAACAGCGTCCCCGCCTCGGCACCCGTCGGGTCCAACTGGGCCTGGGTGGTGAAGCTGTTGATGCGGAACGGGGTGTTTTTCGGAATCAGCGGATTGGCATTCGGCGCGGTGCCGACCAGCCCGATGACGTTGTCCCCCAGGCCACCCATGGCCTCGGGAGATTCAGTGGCATTGACGGTAATGCCGTTGTGCTCGAAGTTCAAAACCTCAGCCATGGTTATTCAGCCTTCTTGGTGGCGGCCTTCTTGGCCGGGGTGGTGGGGATAGCTTGCGTGTCGGCGGCCTGCGTGCTGGTTTGCAGAACGCTGGTCAATTCAAGGCGACCGGCACTGCGCAAGGCGCTGGCCTCAACATCCAGCAACTCCAGCTTCTGGTCGACACTCGACCAGTGGCCACCGCCAATGGGGAAAGGCAGCAGCACGGTGTATTGCTTTCGAATGGGCATCTTTGGGTTCCTTCAGACGCAAAAACACAAAAGCCCCGATCATTGGGGCTCATTGCGGGCGAAAAAAAACCGCTCTCGCGGTCGGGGGGTTACTTAATGAAGGTCGGCAGCACAGGCCAGACGAGCTTGGACGGATCCTCGGCCTGCTCGGGAATGTCACGCAACGCCTGACGGTATGCTTTCACCTCGGCTCGCTGGACGTCTGTCGCAGGATAGTCCAGCAGTTGGGTGAAATCCGTATCTCGCAAAAACTGGTTGCGGCGGGTACGAATGGTGGCCCATTCAATTTCGCGTGACGGTATGGCGAGTGGAAATTCGAAGGTATCTACAAAAGGGGTATCAGACATGTTCGCTCCTTAATTGAAAACGACGGTATCGGACAGCGACAACTTGGTCTTCAAGTCGCCCAGGTTGAACAACCGACCGTTGCCGACACGCATGGTGTCAATTCGGATGGTGGTGTAATAAATGTTGGGAATCAGGATGCGCATGACAATGTTACCGCTCGTATCAACGTAGACCGCCGGCGTCATGTTCCCAAAAGTGGAGACACTCTGTAGAACCCGAGACGGCTGATAGCAATATCCGACCAGGGTCTCTTCGATAATTTTTGCCGTGCCGTAGCTATACCCTTTGATGTTGAACCAAAACATTTCCGAGTTGGCATTGACGTTCAATGGCACCTTGAAATGCATGTATACATTTGTGCTGGAACCGAGCTCGGTGGATGTAAAATCGCCTTGCGCGCTAGAACCATAGGTTCCTCCGGTCCCGTTGACATGTCCTTGCAAGACATTGCGCCGAATGGTACCGAGCGCAGTCGGATCTCCTTCCACATCCTTCAGGCTTCGCCATTCATTGAACTGTGCCAATGCGGTCGCCATGGTTGTATTGATACTGCCAATCTTTCCATTGACCACCGTGGTCAAGTTATTGGCCGCTGTGACCAGTGACGCGATAGTAGTTTCCAGACTCACGTTTCAAACTCCTTGTGCAGTTGATTATTTGGCTTCAAGCGTCATGACCCGGAACATCAGGCCGACATGCCGCGCCATGTTGTCGATATTGGCCGTCGCCAGCGCAGCGATCTCCTCGCTGACCAGGATGTTCAGGTTCTCGGAGCCGATAACCACCGTGACGCTTTGCGCCGGTAACGGTGAAATATCCAGCGTGAATTTTTGCAGCACACGCGCCGCAGCCGCCTTGTACGTCAGTAACTTTCCAGCCACCGAATACACCGCCAGCAACGTGCCGGTAGACAAATAAAAACCGAACTCACCGATTTCGTATTCATCCACCCCATCGAACAACGCAGCCATCCTCAACTGTCCAGGACCTAAGTCTTCGTAATCCACGATCACCCCACGTTGTCGTTCATCGCGCAGCGCAGTCTCCGATCCGGTCGGATCGTAGCGGGCGGTGCCCGCACCGATGTGGGTGATCTCCCCTTTCAAGCCTTGGCTCTTTGCCTGCAACACTTCCGCCAGGCCGGCGGAAGTGAAGCGAACCAAACGCGTAATATCTTCTGTCATGGCTGCGCCCTGAGGTCGTAATCGTTAATGGTGTAGGGTTGAGAAACCCCGATCTGGGTCAGCCTCGCGCGAAGTTCGAGCGCCGGCAGTGCGCCGCATAGAAACAACTCGCCATCGCTCAATGGCCGGTGCATGGCCGCTGTTACCGCGAGACCGCCACTGGTTTGATGCACCACGGTGATGGTGGCCAGGTCACGCTCGCTCTTGGCTGCATTGATTCGTTGGATCAGGCGATTGTGGTCACCGCTGGCCCAGCCTTGGCCGATGATGGCTTGCACATCAAAGGTGTAAGGCTGAGCATTGGGTTGCTGTTCGTACCAGGCGGTGACGCGGGGCGTGAATCCCATAGACTCGACAGCGTGGTTCAACGCCTGACGGGTGCCAGCCTGGCGCTGAATCTGCCAGGACAATGAAACCGTCAGGCGTTTCTCCAGGTCGTTCGCCCCTGCATCCCACTCGCTCACACCACGATCAGCTGCCAGATAAGGCAAGAACGCTGCCGGGGTCTGACTCGGGCTCATCAATTCGGGAAACGGCGGTTGGACACGATCGAGCAGCTTGGCGAACCCCAGGTCCAGCGCCTTCTCCAGCATCGAACTGTTGGCCGGCAGCAGACTGGAGCGAGAAACAGAGTCACTCATAGTGTCAACACCTCCACGTCTACCGACGTGCAGTACGGCGCTTCGAAGGCACTGGCAACGATGGGCTCCAGCGGTTCTAGGACTTGGAGCTGCACCGCACCCGCCGAATGGAGTGTGTAATCGATCCAACTGGGATCCACTCGACCTTCCAGTCGGTGGCAGGCGTGCGCATAACTCTGCAACTGCTGCTGCGCCGCCATGCGGGTCAGCCCCGAGTCCGGCCCACCGTTGATTCGCGCTATCACGCGGATGCGGTAGGGTTTGATCTGCGCCCCCTGTACCGTCACACGGTCGGTTTCCGGCCGGACGTCCGGCCGGGCAAAATGTCGGCGTACACCGTCGAGCAACGCCGAAGAAGGCACGCCATTGCCTTCACGCGACAACACGGTGACCATCACCTTGCCGGGAGCAGTGCGACGTGCGTTCCCATCCTTGACCTGCGCCGCGAGACCATCCGGGTCAAAGGTATAGGTCACCGTCACGACGCCGGCTGCGCTGCTGTGCACCTTCACCGCCGGTCGCTCGCCCAGCGTGAAGATCTCCCGCCGATACTGCATCCGCGAACCTGCCGCCGGTGCATGGGGCGCCAGGTAATAACGCAACCGCGCGTCATCATCGCTCTCGTAGATTGGGGGAATCGGCGGGAACGCCGCCGGATCGCCCGGGTCGATCAACTGGCGCTCCAGGCCCATGTCCGCCAGACGGGCGTCGAGGTTGCTGCCCGTGGCCCACCACGCCAGCATCTGCTTGATCCGGGCGTTGTACTTGCGTTCGTGGGTTTGCAGCCGTACGCAGAACGCTTCGAGGGCCAGGGTCAGCAGCTCGCTTTCGTTTTCCAGGCTATCGACCAGTTTGGCCGCGCTTGCCGGGGAACGCGCGCCGACGTACTCGACCACGAAAGTCTTGAATTCGGCCAGCAGGTCCTCGAACGCCTCGACGGTGACGATAGCCGGTTCAGCCAACTGGTTCTGACCGGGGATCAACATGCTCATGTCACCACCTCGAAGGTCTGCTTGCGGTTTTTCCAGGTGCCGGCGAAGCGCAATAACAATCCGGCGCCCTGCCGGCTGGCCACGATGACTTGCGGTTCGAAATCACCAATGCCGTTGTGCGGGTTGTAGAAGGCTTGCGCCGCATGGCTCTGGGCGAGCATCAGCAGGTCATCGCCCAGGTTCTGGCCCAGCAACCGGGTCAGTGCGCAGCCATACAGTGGCCGCTTCTGCCGGGTGCCCAACGGCGTGGTCAGTGCCCGGGTGGCGCGCTGCACGAACTGCAGCCAATCATCGACTGTCGCGCCGGTGTTGCGATCGATACCAATCATGGGAAACCTCTTATGCGGTACTGATGACGCGGCCCTGGTGCTCCACCAACGGGCCGCTGAAGTGCGCACCGGACGCATCGAGACGAATGCCGACTGCGCCCATTTGCACCTCAATGGACTGCGGCGTCATCGTCAGCCTCGACGGGCCGATGCTCAGCTCCAGGGATTCACGGGAACCACTGAACGCCGCCGGGCCGTTTATCCAGTGCAAGACATGTCCTGCGTGGTCGTAGCCATTTTCCGTACCGTCCTGATAGAGGCGACGCGTCAGCGATGCCTGCGTCGAGACGGGCGGAAACTGACCACCGTTGAGGCCGAACAACGCCACCGACAGCCCGCCGCCATCGCCGCCGCCATGGTTGAGCAACAGGCATTGCTCGCCCACGGAAGGGATCCGCGACTCGCTCTGCGCTCCGGCACTCGGGTTGAAGAAGCGGATTGCCGGCGTCAACAGCCCTCCATGGCTGACCTTGCAGGTGTTGCTCACAGCGTCGACCTCCTGGCAGACGCCGATGCGACAGACGCTGTCGGCACGCCGATGCAGGTCTTCGAGCTCGGTTTCCATCTCGGCCAGACGCTCGATGATCGGCGCCAGATGCAGGCGCAAAAGCGCATCGAACATGGCTCAATCCTCCAGCGCGGTGTATTGATCCGGGTCGTCGATGTCCGAAACTTCCCAGGTCCGGGCAAATCTCGGCGTGCCCAACGGGTCCTCCAACAGCGTTGGACCGAGGTACAAGGTTTGGGTGAATGAAAGAGTCCAGGCGGTATACGGCCGAGTCCCGGCGCTGAAGGCGGACGCAATACCCTCGACGTCTGCTGGCCGGCTGCATTGCTCGGCCGACAGGTTCCAGCGGTTGTCGACGATCACGCGTTTCAACTCACTGGCCAGATCGCACGCCGTCAGGCCCGTGCCGGGCGACACGACCTGCATGGACAGCGTCAGGACATGGGCAATACGTCCGTCGTTGGCACGGTTGCCTGATGCGTCGCGCTCGATGGCGATCAAGACCCAAGGTTGATCGCCCGTATCGTCAAAGTCTCGGGGACTCCCGACCTTCAGGCCGGGAAGCGTGGTACGCAGCGTCTCGGCGATGGCGGAAAACAGCTGCGATGGTTTTTCAATGGGAGCGGGCATGGAATAGCCTCTTTCCTGAGGATCGGTGGCACCGGGGCTCAATGTTGGTCGGAACGGGAATCCGGCGGCGGTGCTTCGCACACACCGATCCGCTTGGCGACCCAGCGTTCGTAGAGACCGATAGCCACATCGGCACCGGCCATCGCGGTCAGGCAACCCAGGGCGCAGGCGCTCCAGATCGACATGCCGAGGGCATACAACAGCATGGTCGCCGAGACCCCGCAGACCACGCAGGCACCGGACCGCAGGGCGACACGACGCAGCAATGGCCAGCCGCGGGCGCCCTCCTTGTCGGCGCGCCACATCTCGCCGGACACCCCGCCCACCAGGGCGAGCACGATGACCAGCCAGATCGGCATTTCCAGCAACGCTTGTTGCTCGTTTGTCATTCACGCCTCCTGGGGGGCGACGATTCGAAAGCTCAGGGCCTAATTGCAGGCTCCCGAGCCGTTCAGATTGGATGTAAAACTCAAGCCGGCACGCATTACTCGATGACAATCAGCGAGTGATGAGCATGTCGACGCTGGTCGCGTCGCAGGTGTTGTTGGCCTTGCGGTCAATCACCAGATACAGCAAAGACGTAGGCGTGACCGCGACATTGTTGAGCATGAAAGTGCTGCTGCCGCCGTTTGCCAGGCTGCCAGACTGGAGCACGGTGTCGCCCAGGTTGAGCGACCAGCCAATGCCGTCACCACAAGCGTTGTGCAAGTTATTGACCCGCCCCAACACGTTGATATTGCCGGTGACCGGACTGGCCCAGCGAAAGATGCTCTGGCTGGCGGTCCCTGGATGCGTCGCTACGTCGCCCTGCTTGAACACGAAGCTGGTGCCCGAACCGGTGAAGGTGAAGCTTGCGTTGGGAATGGAAATCCAGGCACCGGTGGCATCGTCCCGCCAACAGGTGGTTGGCTTTCCGTTGCAGACCCCGCCCTGGAACGTCGGGAAAAGCGTGTAGTTGGCCGAAGCATTTATCCCCGATTTGTTTTGCATGAAGGACCAGGGCGACCCGGCAGGCGCGGCTTCGGTCATCAGGTACATGTCCCGGGCCAGATTCCACGACATGGCCGTATCCGCCAGGGCGTTCAGGGAGGAAAAGGACGACAGAAGCGCCGTTGCCAACAGAAGAGTCTTGAGCAGTTTCATTTGTGACCTCGATAGATGTCATTGAGCTATGGTTGTACGGTCTATCCCGCAAACTTTTCGCTCGCCGGCGTTCACTCGAGGCTCAACGGCCTTCACATGATTCAACGTCCCGCATCGGGAGCATTTGATCTGGAGTTCGGTGTTCTCGCCCACGCGGGCCAGAAGTCGATTGCACTGACCGCATCTGAAATCCTTCAGCATTGAAAACCCTCCTTGGGCGACGGCGAGATGCGTTCGGCTCAAGCCTTTGTTGCTCGATTGAACAAGACTGGCTTCACTTCGGAGCGCCGCAGGTCGCGCCTTTGTAAGTCATGGTGTAGGTGTAATGCCTGTCCCACGACAGCGGCAGCGTGCTGGGTGCAGCCCATTCCGCATAGCTACCCGACATCGCACCTGCGGCGGTGATCTTGCCCATGGCGATGGTGGCGAGATTGTTGGCGCTTCCTGCGCCCTTCATTGGCACACTGCCATTCCATTGCAGGTCACCCCCGTTCTGGAACCACGCGCCATTCCAACCAGCCTGCGAACTGGAATACCAAGTGTTGTCCTCCTTGAAACAGATCGTCTGGTTGGCATAAAAGCCACCGCCTGGAACATGGTAGGCAGCGAATTGCCAGGAACCGACAGGCGACGTTTCGGCAAACGCCTGGAAGGTCTGGCTCGCCAGGACCGCCGCGATAAGCACTCCGAACAGTTTTTTCATGGGTCTAATTCCTTTAGGTAAATAGGGTTCGAGACGTGGGTACAACGCTGCCTATTGGCACAGGCATTCCAAAAAGCCCGGTCGCCCAGGCTTTTCAGTAATGCGCTTGATCTTTCGGCGCGACTGGCGCGGTACGGATCCATTCAAATTGTTCCTCCGACCGCGGCCCCTGCCCGCCGGATAACTGCTTCTGGTGCTTTACGCTGCACACCTGGGTCAGTTGCCAACCCTCTGAACCGTCAAGGCCGGTTCATCGCTGCCTGTGGATTGCCACTAAAGAGCTTTGCTGCCAGCCGCTTTGTCGAGCGGCTTGGACACAGAGTATGCATGTATGCATATACAGTCAATGCGCAAATGCATTTATTTATGCACGTCAAATGCATTGGCGCATCGAGCCTCAATGAACACGGGGATCGGGGAGGAATTCATGGGCGAAAAAAAACCCGCACGGTGGCGGGTTTTATCTGACAGCGATGGGGTTAACGGGCGTACATGCCCCACCAGAAGACGTGGCCGAGAATGACGATCTGCTCGTCCTGCATTTCCTGGAAGCTATAGTCTTCATCCGGATGTTCATCGCGGTTGAAGCTGCGCAGGCGGATACCGGTGGGCAGACGATAGAGCTGCTTCACCCGCAGCTGGCCGTTGTGATTGATGGCGTAGAGATCGCCGTCGACGATGTCGCCGATCCCGCATTTGCCCGCATTCACCCCGACCGTGGCGCCGTCGCGCAGCACCGGCAACATGCTGTTGCCGCGCACCGTTACGCATTTGGCCTGGTCGAACTGCACGCCGTTATGCCGCAGGCTGCGCTTGCCGAAACGCAGGCTGGAGCGCTCGCTCTCCTCGATGACGAATCTTCCTGATCCAGCAGCCAATTCGACCTCACGCAGAAAAGGGACCGACACCTCGTCTTCCTCGACCGGTGTTTCGTCATCCCAAAGGCTTATGTCCTTGAGCTCGGCATGCAAAGCGTCACGGCGAACGCCGCCCAACGGCGCAACCTCCGCACGCCCGCGCAACTGATCGGTGCTGACGGCGAAGTACTCGGCGATTTTCGAGATGTGTTTATCCGAAGGATCGACAATCTTGCCGCTGAGAATCCGTGAGAGGGTGGATTGGGGCACGCCGGTACGACGGTGAAGCTCCGTGGGGGAGATCCCGTGCTGATCGAGCAATGCTCTTAATACGGTAGATACGTTGCGTTTTTGCATAACGCGCATGATGCTTGTTCTTTTTGCGGAAGACAAATGCTGATTCGCATAAATCCGCATATAAATGAAGAAACACTCCGTCCGCAGCGTCCCTGGTCGGTGGTGCTAACCTGACTCGACTGCGAAAGGTCTGGCCCGAATAGTACAGACGTTCGAACTTACATGTAGGAGCGGGTGCTGATGGAGGACGCTGCTTGATGACGCCAGCAGAGCAAAGCCTTTGCGAAGATGCACTGCGTTTCGCTCGCTCGAACAAGAAAATTGTTGCAAGGCGGCGCACCGACAAGCTGCTTTACCCGCCGGAAGAAGCCCCCGTTTCAGTTTTCATGGCAGGATCACCCGGCGCAGGCAAAACCGAAGCTTCAATTGCTTTGGTGAATCTATTTGCGGATGCCGCAATCCTACGTATAGATCCTGATGAACTGCGCCACGAATTTCCAGGTTACCAGGGGAAGAACTCCTGGCTCTTTCAGGGCGGCGTATCGATTCTCGTTGAAAAAATCCTGGATTTTGCGCTGGATCAAAGACAGTCCTTCATCCTCGATGGAACGTTTTCAAACATTGACGTGGCCAGAAGAAATGTGGACCGCTCCTTGAAAAAGGGCAGGTTCGTGCAAATTTTATACGTGTACCAGGCGCCGCAACTGGCCTGGGGCTTTGTAAATGCCCGCGAGGCTGCCGAGGGCAGGAGGATTCATAAGGAACATTTCATCGACCAGTACTTTGCCGCACGTGACGTGGTGAACGCGCTTAAGCTAGAGTATCGAGGCGATGTTCATGTAGATCTTCTGCTCAAGCATATCGACAACTCGGGACGACTTTACAAGGCTGGTGTCGATAAAATTGACTACCATATCCCTGAGCAACACACGCGAGCCGACCTAGAGGCTACGCTCGGGCCGCTATCTGGAGCGCACTTATGATCTCGATCAAGCTAGGCTTGTCCAAGGGCACCAAAAGTACATTTGCCGACTTCATCCGTCACGCCAAATCGGATCAAAAAAAACGTGTCTACAGCGAAGTTTTGACTGAGGCTACCAAGCAACAGAACTTGGTGATGATGCAAGCCGAATCGAAACGAGCCTGACATCAAGTTTTTCAGAGACACCCGGCCAAGTGCCGGGTTTTTTAACTCGATATTGAGCTAGCTGATACTCCGCTGTCGCAAACAAGCTTTGCCGCCACAAGTGAATCCAGGTACAGCCAGGGGGCTGGTCGGCTTTTGATCTGGCGCCCCGTTAACCGCTTAGGCCGAACGCAGGCATTACGCGATAGGCATCTCCATACCCTCGACCCCAAATTCACTCATCCCTGGGTCGCCCCCGCCCCCCCATGTTAACCTTGCGCCCATCGCGGAAAAGCCGGGCCGATGCCCCTCCTTTTGCCCTACATCTTTCAACGAGTTTGCCTGACACCGATGAATACCGCCGTGAACGATCTGTCCTCCCACACCCCGATGATGCAGCAATACTGGCGTCTGAAGAACCAGCACCCCGATCAGCTGATGTTCTATCGCATGGGCGACTTCTACGAGATCTTCTATGAGGATGCGAAGAAAGCCGCCAAGTTGCTGGACATCACCCTGACGGCGCGTGGGCAATCGGCGGGCATGGCGATTCCGATGTGTGGGATTCCTTACCACGCGGCGGAAGGTTACCTGGCGAAACTGGTCAAGCTGGGCGAGTCGGTAGTGATTTGCGAGCAGGTTGGCGACCCGGCCACCAGTAAAGGGCCGGTGGAACGCCAGGTGGTGCGGATCATCACCCCGGGGACCGTCAGTGACGAGGCCTTGCTGGATGAACGCCGCGACAACCTGATTGCTGCGGTGCTGGGGGATGAGCGCCTGTTCGGCATGGCAGTGCTGGACATCACCAGCGGCAATTTCTCGGTGTTGGAGATCAAGGGCTGGGAAAACCTGCTGGCGGAGCTGGAGCGGGTCAACCCGGTCGAGCTGTTGATCCCGGATGACTGGCCCAAGGACCTCCCGGCGGAGAAACGTCGTGGGGTTCGGCGTCGGGCGCCGTGGGATTTTGAGCGCGATTCGGCGTTGAAAAGTCTCTGCCAGCAATTTTCCACCCAGGACCTCAAGGGTTTCGGCTGCGAGAACCTGACCCTCGCCATCGGCGCAGCGGGCTGCCTGTTGGCCTATGCCAAGGAAACCCAGCGCACCGCCCTGCCCCACTTGCGCAGCCTGCGCCATGAACGCCTGGATGACACTGTTGTGCTGGATGGCGCGAGCCGCCGCAACCTGGAACTGGACACCAACCTCGCCGGCGGACGGGACAACACCCTGCAATCGGTGGTCGACCGTTGCCAGACCGCAATGGGCAGTCGCCTGTTGACGCGCTGGTTGAACCGACCGCTGCGGGACCTGACGGTTCTTCTTGCGCGGCAGTCTTCCATTACCTGCCTGCTGGATCGTTATCGTTTCGAGCAACTGCAACCGCAGCTCAAGGAAATCGGCGATATCGAGCGGATCCTGGCGCGGATCGGCCTGCGCAACGCCCGTCCCCGGGACCTGGCCCGGCTGCGCGATGCCCTCGGTGCCCTGCCGGAATTGCAAGCGGCGATGACCGATCTTGAAGCGCCGCACCTGCAACAACTGGCACGCACCACCGGCACGTATCCTGAGCTGGCGGCGCTGCTGGAAAAAGCCATCATCGATAACCCGCCGGCGGTAATCCGTGACGGCGGCGTACTGAAAACCGGCTATGACGCCGAACTCGACGAACTGCAATCGCTGAGCGAAAACGCCGGCCAGTTCCTGATCGACCTCGAAGCCCGGGAAAAAGCCCGTACCGGCCTGACCAACCTTAAAGTCGGCTATAACCGTATCCACGGCTATTTCATCGAGTTGCCCAGCAAACAGGCCGAACAGGCCCCGGCAGACTACATTCGCCGTCAGACCCTCAAGGGTGCCGAGCGTTTCATCACTCCGGAACTCAAGGCGTTCGAAGACAAGGCATTGTCGGCCAAAAGCCGCGCCCTGGCTCGGGAAAAGATGCTCTACGAAGCGCTGCTCGAGGACCTGATCAGCCAGCTGCCGCCGTTGCAAGACACCGCCGCCGCCCTGGCGGAACTGGACGTGCTGAGCAACCTGGCCGAGCGTGCGCTGAACCTGGACCTCAACTGCCCTCGCTTCGTCAGCGAACCGTGCATGCGCATCAGCCAAGGCCGGCACCCGGTGGTCGAGCAAGTGTTGACCACACCGTTCGTAGCCAACGACCTGAGCCTGGACGACAACACCCGGATGCTGGTGATCACCGGACCGAACATGGGTGGTAAATCCACCTACATGCGCCAGACCGCACTGATCGTCTTACTGGCCCACATCGGCAGCTTCGTGCCGGCGGCCATTTGCGAGCTGTCGCTGGTGGACCGGATCTTCACGCGGATCGGTTCCAGTGACGACCTGGCCGGCGGCCGTTCGACCTTCATGGTGGAAATGAGCGAAACCGCGAACATCCTGCACAACGCCACTGAGCGCAGCCTGGTGTTGATGGACGAAGTCGGCCGCGGCACGAGTACGTTCGACGGCCTGTCTCTGGCCTGGGCGGCAGCTGAGCGGCTGGCGCAACTGCGGGCCTACACACTGTTCGCCACGCACTATTTCGAACTGACGGTGTTGCCGGAGAGCCAGCCGTTGGTGGCTAACGTCCACCTCAATGCCACCGAGCACAACGAGCGCATTGTGTTCCTGCACCACGTGTTGCCTGGCCCGGCCAGCCAGAGCTACGGCCTGGCCGTGGCGCAACTGGCCGGCGTACCCGGTGAGGTGATCAGCCGCGCCCGCGAGCACCTGAGCCGTCTGGAAACCACCAGCCTGCCACACGAGGCGCCGCGCCCGACCAAAGGTAAGCCGGCCACGCCGCAGCAGAGCGATCTGTTCGCCAGCCTGCCGCACCCGGTGCTCGACGAGCTGGCCAAGCTCGACCTGGACGACCTGACCCCGCGTCGAGCCCTGGATTTACTCTACACATTGAAGACGCGGATCTAACGCACAGGGCTTTCAAGCTGTTAGAATCTCGCGCGGTTTGGGATGCTGCGGGCTATTAGCCTGGCCCGCAGGCAGACTATCGCTCCCGAACCTGGCGACCCCACCCGTGAAGGGGCTTCGCCGTAGCCGCCTGAGGAGAGAATTAGAAATGACCTTCGTCGTCACCGACAACTGCATCAAGTGCAAGTACACCGATTGCGTAGAAGTCTGTCCGGTGGACTGCTTCTACGAAGGCCCGAATTTCCTGGTCATTCACCCGGACGAGTGCATCGACTGCGCCCTGTGTGAACCGGAATGCCCGGCACAAGCCATTTTCTCCGAGGACGAAGTGCCGGCTGGCATGGAGAATTTCATCGAGCTGAACGCCGAATTGGCGGACATCTGGCCAAACATCACCGAGAAGAAAGACGCTCTGCCGGACGCTGAAGAGTGGGACGGCAAGCCAGGCAAGATCGCTGATCTCGAACGCTGATCGCCCTGCTTTCTCAAAAAAGGCCCCTTGCGGGCCTTTTTGCTTTTCCGGATTTGCCAAAACGCAGGCAAAAAAAGGGGCGGTTTGACCCGCCCACATTTTTTCCCTAATCCCTTTAATCCTTTTCATCGTCCTGATGAATCGCATCCTGCGATGTCCTTCCTGTCCCATCATCCTTGACGGGTGTGTCTGTCCGTCGACACAGGACTGATATTAGTGTCTTCCCGAGCGAGTGCAATGGAGCCCGGAGCGTCCACAGGCGCTGTAACAGGACGGTCATAAAATAAAAACCTTTATAGATCAGCTAGATATAAATGTCCGACGTATTTTATGGGTGTCTATCCCTGGGCAGGAAATCCGAACGCTTACGCAACAGTAGGCAAAGGCTTACAAACTGAGCTGGAAAATGGGAGGAAGCAGAAGCTGTCTCTCGCGGGAATGGAAAAGCCCTGATGATTCGCCGAGGTCACTTGGGTAAGCCACAGACTCTGTGGCGAGGGAGCTTGCTCCCGTTGGACGCGCCAGCGTCCCCTGCAGTATGTCGGCTGAAAACGCCGGGGCCGCTTCGCAGCCCAGCGGGAGCAAGCTCCCTCGCCACAGGTGGTCTTGAGTCATGCATCATCAAAAACAGAAGAAGGGCGCCTCATGGCGCCCTTCTTCACATGCTCATACAACAATGGCTGCTATTGAAACAGCGACTCACTCGACAAACCGTTCTTCTCCAGGATCTCCCGAAGACGCTTCAGACCTTCGACCTGGATCTGCCTGACCCGCTCACGGGTCAACCCGATCTCCAGGCCAACGTCTTCAAGGGTGCTGCTCTCATGACCGCGCAAGCCGAAGCGCCGGATCACCACTTCCCGCTGCTTGTCCGTCAGTTCGGAAAGCCATTGGTCGATGCTCTGGGAGAGGTCATCGTCCTGCAGCAACTCACACGGGTCGGTGGGTCGGTCATCGGTGAGGGTATCGAGCAGGGTCTTGTCCGAGTCCGGCCCCAGGGAGACATCCACCGAGGAAACCCGCTCGTTGAGCCCAAGCATGCGCTTGACCTCGCCTACCGGTTTTTCCAGCAGGTTGGCGATTTCCTCCGGCGAAGGTTCATGGTCGAGCTTCTGGGTCAGCTCACGGGCGGCCCGCAGGTAGACGTTCAGCTCCTTGACCACATGAATCGGCAGCCGGATGGTCCGGGTCTGGTTCATGATCGCCCGCTCGATGGTCTGGCGGATCCACCAGGTCGCGTAGGTCGAGAAACGGAAGCCTCGCTCGGGGTCGAATTTCTCGACCGCCCGAATCAACCCCAGGTTGCCCTCTTCGATCAGGTCCAGCAGCGAAAGCCCGCGATTGACGTAGCGCCGGGCGATTTTCACCACCAGGCGCAAGTTGCTTTCAATCATGCGTTTTCGACCGGCCGGATCGCCACTTTGCGAAAGCCGCGCAAAATGAACTTCTTCCTCGGGGGAGAGCAGTGGCGAGAAACCGATTTCGTTGAGGTACAGCTGAGTGGCGTCCAGCGCCCGGGTGTAGTCGATGTACTTATGTTGTTTAAGCGAAGCGGAGTGTCTGGATTTGGCACGAACGGAAGGTGGAGACGACGCCCCTTCATCATTCGACATCGAATCCATAGCGATGCCGGTCTCCATCAGGAGAACCTCATCGTCGATGTCAAACTCCGGCACTTCTTTACTGAGAGCCATTGTTATAGTCCTTTGGTGAGTTCGACCTCAAGCTCAAGCGACGCCTTTATCCTTGGCAACGCTGGAGCCTGTTCCCTCTACGTGACGGAACAGGCTGACAATCAAATCAACGCCGTGGCAGGAATTGCAGCGGATCCACAGGTTTACCTTGTCGGCGAATCTCAAAATGCAGTTTCACCCGGTCCGTTCCTGTCGATCCCATTTCGGCAATTGTCTGTCCGACCTTGACCTGCTGCCCCTCCCGAACCAACAGCCTGCGGTTGTGACCATAGGCACTGACGTAGGTATCGCTGTGTTTGATGATGACGAGTTCGCCGTAGCCCCTCAAACCACTCCCGGCGTACACAACCGTGCCATCAGACGCAGCTAAAACAGGCTGTCCCAAATCCCCGGCGATATCAATTCCTTTATTCAAACTACCGTTTGAAGAGAATTTTCCAATGAGAACGCCATTAGAAGGCCATCCCCAGCCCGTCGGGGCGGGGCCTGCCGGGGGCATCGGCGCCGGGGCCGGTTTGCTCGCGACGGACGGTACTGTCGCCGTTTCCGGCCCGGCCGGACGGCGAATGACCGTGGTTTTACTCGATGACGAAGGGGTCGAACCCGAGTGCGTGACGACAGCGGTCGGTGTTGATCCACTACGACCGTCGAAGCGAATCGTCTGACCCGGGTGAATCGTATAAGGCGCAGGAATGTTGTTCCGTGCTGCGAGAGCCTTGTAGTCCCAGCCGTACCGAAAAGCGATGGAAAACAGCGTATCGCCGCGACGGACTACATACTGGCCGGTCGTTACTGTAGGACGCTGAGGTGCTGCACTGTTGCGATCGACCACTCGGACATTACCCGATGGCGTACTGGAGCAACCGACCAGCAAGGTACTCAAGACGAGGCCAGTCACCAGGCGCTGAAAGCTCGTGATACCCATACGCTGCGCAATGACTGTGAGACTCACCCGCCGCTCCCTTTGTGGTGGCTGAAAAATGGAAAACTGCCTGTCCAGGCAGAGGTCACGCAAATCAGGCTGGCTGCAACCCTGCCTCTATTAATGAAGCGAAAAATGCCACCGCACACGTTTGCCTGACACCAACGGACGTTGTTCATGCACACGGTGCCGCTGTAAGACAAAATCGCCGCCGCGCAATTCAACGTTTGTTCATAAATGCTCAGGCCAATGGCCCGTTGAGCAGCGGCACGAAACGCACCGCTCCCAGCACGTGTCGGGAGAAACCCTGTTCTTCGCGCACGATCAGCATCAGTTGCTGCACTTCGCCGGCGCCCACCGGAATGACCAATCGCCCACCCGGTGCCAGTTGGTCCAGCAGGGCCTGGGGCACATCGGTGGCGACGGCAGTCACGATGATGCCGTTATAAGGCGCCAGGGCCGGCCAGCCTTCCCAGCCATCGCCCCAGCGAAACACCACGTTGCGCAGGTTCAGTTCAACCAGGCGCTCCTTGGCGCGATCCTGCAGTACCTTGATCCGCTCTACCGAGAACACCCGTTCTACCAGTTGCGATAACACGGCCGTCTGATAACCCGAGCCGGTACCAATCTCCAGCACCTTGTCCAGCGGCCCCGCCTCCAGCAGCAGCTCGCTCATGCGCGCCACCATATAAGGCTGGGAAATGGTCTGGTTGTGGCCGATAGGCAACGCCGTGTCCTCATAGGCGCGATGGGCCAGGGCTTCGTCAACGAACAGATGCCGGGGCGTACGGCGGATCACTTCCAGGACCTGGGCGTTGGATAGGCCTTCTTCGTAAAGACGCTGTATCAACCGCTCACGGGTCCGTTGGGAGGTCATGCCGATTCCGCGGCGCAACATATCGTCTTGCTCACGAGGCATCAGTGCAGCCCCTCCAGCCAGCCATCGAGACTCCGAAAGGCATCGTTGAAGGTGCGGTCCAACTGCAACGGCGTGATCGAGACATAGCCTTGCATCACCGCATGAAAATCGGTGCCCGGCCCACCATCCTCGGCATCACCGGCAGCGGCGATCCAGTAACCGGCCTTGCCGCGCGGGTCGACCACGTGCATCGGCTTGGCGGCGCGGGCGCGATGGCCCAGGCGCGTGAGCTGGATACCACGGATATGATCGAGCGGCAGGTTCGGGATATTCACGTTCAACACCGTACGCGGCGGCAAGTCGAGCTCGCCATGGGCCTTCACCAGTTTACGGGCGAAGTAGGTTGCGGTCGGCAGGTTATCGACCTGGCGCGAAACGAACGAAAAGGCAAACGACGGTCGTTCCAGGAACCGCCCTTCCAGGGCGGCGGCCACCGTGCCGGAATACAGCACATCGTCGCCGAGGTTGGCACCCAGGTTGATGCCTGAGACGACCATGTCCGGCTCACGCTCCAGCAACCCGTGGATCCCCAGGTGCACACAGTCGGTCGGTGTCCCGTTGACGCTGATGAAACCGTTATCCAGATAGCAGGGATGCAACGGACGGTCGAGCGTCAGCGAACTGCTGGCGCCGCTCTTGTCCTGGTCCGGAGCGATGACCACGCACTCGGCATAATCGGCCAGCGCAGCATAAAGCGCGGCAAGACCGGGTGCTGTCACCCCGTCGTCGTTAGAAATCAGAATACGCATGGGCTGTCCGTCTGCCCCACCGGCACCAGATCGACGAGTTCGCGCACCAAGACAGTGGCGAAACATCCGGCCGGCAGGACGAATTCCAATTGCAGAATGTCTAGCGAGGGATAATGCCACGACAGCCCGCCAATGGGCAGTCGCAGGATGCGACGTTCGTGACTCATCCCCGCGTTTACCAACCAGTCGCGCAGCTCGGCCTCGCCTTCGGCGACCGCCTGTTCAAGCTCGAAAGTGGCGCCGGCGGCAGGCGAAGGCCCCTCGCCCCACTGTGGCCCGGTCGGGTGCAGGTCCAGAATCGCCAGGCGCGGGTCGCTGCACTCGGCCTCGCCAGCGGGGAAAAAGCTGCGGCTGTCGGTGAAGGCCAGCAAATCGCCGACCTGGGCGCGCTGCCAGGAACCATCGGCGACCCGGGCCGCCAAGACCTTGTTGAACAGAAAGCTGCGGGCCGCCGACAGCAGCCGCGAACGCACGTTGCGTTGTTCGGGCAAGGCCTTGCGCGACGCCCAGCTACGGGCATCGACGACATTGCCGCCATCGTGGCCGAACCGCTGGGCACCGAAATAGTTGGGGATGCCCTGGCGGACAATCTGTTGCAGGCGCGCATCGATCGCCGCCGCGTCGCACTTGAACTGGGTCAGGCGCAGGGTGAAACCGTTGGCCGAGTGCGCGCCGCGTTGCAGCTTGCGTTTATGCCGGGCGGTCTTGAGGATCTTCAGCGTGTCGTTCTCGGCCGCCGACAGGTCCGGATCGGCCTTGCCGGGCAATTGAACGCTGAACCACTGGCGGGTCAGGGCCTGCCGGTCCTTGAGCCCGGCGTAGCTGACGGTGCGCAACGGCACGCCGGCGGCCTTGGCAATTCGCCGGGCGGCCTCTTCGGTGTTCAGGCCGCGTTTCTCGACCCAGATCCACAGGTGTTCGCCATCACCGGTCAACGGGATGTCGAGCACTTCATCGACCTGGAAATCTTCAGCGGTGGCCTTGAGCACCGCACTGCCCAGCGACTCGCCATAGGCTCGTGGGCCCAGCAGTTCCAGTTCGGTCATGAGCGCAGCAACAAGGCAACGGAGTGAACGGCGATGCCTTCCTCGCGACCGACGAAACCGAGTTTTTCAGTGGTGGTGGCCTTCACGTTCACCTGGTCCGGCTCCACTTGCAGATCTTCGGCAATCAACTGGCGCATCGCCTCGATGTGCGGCGCCATCTTCGGTGCCTGGGCAACGATGGTGTTATCAACATTGCCGACTTTCCAGCCCTTGGCGTGAACCAGCGAGACCACATGACGCAACAGCACGCGGCTGTCGGCGCCCTTGAATTGCGGGTCGGTGTCAGGGAAATGTTTGCCGATATCACCCAGCGCCGCTGCGCCGAGCAATGCATCGCTCAGGGCGTGCAGCAGGACATCACCGTCAGAATGCGCGAGCAGCCCGAAGCCGTGTGCGATACGCACGCCGCCCAGAGTAATGAAGTCGCCTTCAGCGAAACGGTGAACATCGTAGCCGTGGCCAATACGCATAAAAAAACGCCCCGATTTTTGTCAGGGCGTGATTCTACCTGCATTAGCGGCTCAGGGCGCGTGCATGATGCTGCAAGTGTTCATCAATGAAGCTGGCGATGAAGTAGTAGCTATGGTCGTAGCCCGGTTGCAAACGCAACTCCAGCGGATGATCGGCCGCCTTGGCCGCTTGCTGCAGGGCCTGGGGCTTGAGCTGGTTGTCGAGGAAATCGTCGCGATCGCCCTGGTCCACCAACAGCGGCAGCTTCTCGGTAGCCTCGGCGATCAACGCACAGGCGTCCCATTCGCGCCATTTCGAACGATCCTCTCCTAAGTAACGAGAGAAAGCCTTCTGGCCCCACGGGCAATCCATCGGGTTGTTGATCGGCGAAAAGGCCGACACCGAACGGTAACGCCCGGGGTTGCGCAGCGCGCAGACCAGCGCGCCATGGCCGCCCATGGAGTGACCGCTGATGCCGCGTTTATCCGAGGCCGGGAAATGGGCTTCGACCAGCGCCGGCAACTCCTGCACCACGTAGTCATGCATCCGATAATGCCGCGCCCAAGGTTCCTGCGTGGAGTTCAGATAAAAGCCCGCCCCCAGGCCGAAGTCCCAGGCACCGTCCGGATCGCCCGGCACCTCGGCGCCGCGAGGGCTGGTGTCCGGCGCCACGATGATCAGCCCCAGTTCGGCGGCCATGCGCTGGGCGCCTGCCTTCTGCATGAAGTTTTCATCGGTGCAGGTCAGCCCGGACAGCCAATACAGCACCGGCAACTTGCCCCCCTGTTCGGCCTGCGGCGGCAGGTAGACGGCGAACACCATGTCGCAACCCAGCACTTCGGAGCGGTGCCGGTAACGCTTGTGCCAGCCGCCGAAGCTTTTCTGGCAGGAAATGTTTTCAAGGCTCATAACTTCACCTCAGCTACAAGCTGCACGCTTCAAGCTGCAAGAAAAGCACTGCGCTTCACTTGCAGCTTGTAGCGTGCAACTTGAAGCTGCTCCTTAAAAATGAATAACGGTACGGATGCTCTTGCCTTCATGCATCAGGTCGAACGCCTTGTTGATATCTTCCAGGCCCATGGTGTGGGTGATGAAGGTGTCCAGCGGGATCTCGCCCTTCTCGGCCATGTCCACGTAGCTCGGCAACTCACTGCGCCCGCGCACGCCGCCGAATGCCGAACCGCGCCAGACGCGCCCGGTGACCAGCTGGAACGGACGGGTAGCGATTTCCTGGCCGGCCCCGGCGACGCCGATGATCACCGACTCGCCCCAACCCTTGTGGCAGCACTCCAGGGCGGCACGCATCAACTGGACATTGCCGATGCACTCGAAGGAAAAGTCCACGCCGCCGTCGGTTATGTCGACGATGACTTCCTGGATCGGACGGTCGAAGTCCTTCGGGTTGACGCAATCGGTGGCGCCCAGTTGCCTGGCGATTTCGAACTTGGCCGGGTTGATGTCGATGGCGATGATGCGCGAAGCCTTGGCCTTGACCGCGCCAATCACCGCTGACAGACCGATGCCGCCCAGACCGAAGATCGCCACGGTGTCGCCCGGTTGGACCTTGGCGGTGTTGATCACCGCGCCGATCCCGGTGGTGACGCCGCAACCCAGCAGGCAGACTTTCTCCAGAGGGGCTTCTTTAGGGATCTTCGCCACGGAGATTTCCGGCAGCACGGTGTACTCGGAGAAAGTCGAGGTGCCCATGTAGTGGAAAATCGTCTCGCCCTTGTAGGAGAAACGCGAGGTACCGTCCGGCATCAGGCCTTTGCCCTGGGTGGCACGAATTGCCTGGCAGAGGTTGGTCTTGCCCGACTTACAGAACTTGCACTGGCCGCATTCCGGTGTGTACAGCGGGATCACATGATCACCCACGGCAACCGACGTCACGCCTTCGCCAATGGCTTCGACAATCGCGCCGCCTTCATGGCCGAGGATCGACGGGAAAATCCCTTCCGGGTCGGCACCCGACAACGTGTAGGCGTCGGTGTGGCAGACCCCGGACGCGACCACCCGCAGCATTACTTCACCCGCCTTGGGCATGGCGACGTCGACTTCAACGATTTCCAGGGGTTTCTTGGCCTCGAAGGCGACAGCGGCGCGGGACTTGATCATCCGGATTCTCCAGCAAATAAAAACGAGATCGGGAGTGTAATCCGCTGCCGGACAATGAATAATCCAGCCGAAAGCAAAACATTATTGCCGTACAGGGATAATCCTTCATGTCGGATAACCGCTGGGATGGGATCGACGAGTTTGTCGCCGTGGCTGAATGCAGCCAGTTCACTGCGGCGGCTGAGCGTCTGGGGGTTTCTTCTTCCCATATCAGTCGCCAGATCGTACGGCTGGAAGAGCGCCTGCAGACACGCTTGCTTTATCGCAGCACCCGTCGGGTCACCCTGACCGAGGCCGGCCAGACCTTCTTGCAGCATTGCCAACGCTTGCAGGATGGCCGTGAGGAAGCGCTGCGGGCGGTGGGGGACCTGACCAGCGAGCCCAAGGGCATGTTGCGAATGACCTGTGCAGTGGCTTACGGCGAGCGCTTTATCGTGCCGCTGGTGACGCGCTTCATGGGGCTTTACCCGCAATTGCGGGTCGACATTGAATTGAGCAACCGCCCGCTGGACCTGGTCCACGAGGGCCTGGACCTGGCGATTCGCCTGGGTCGCTTGCAGGACTCTCGCCTGGTAGCCACCCGCCTCGCGCCGCGGCGCATGTACTTGTGCGCTTCGCCTTCCTACCTGGAACGCTACGGTCGCCCCCACAGCCTGTCGGAACTGAGCCGCCACAACTGCCTGATCGGCAGCTCCGACCTCTGGCAACTGGAGCAGAACGGGCGGGAGTTTTCCCAGCGCGTTCAGGGTAACTGGCGCTGCAACAGTGGGCAGGCGGTGCTGGACGCTGCCCTGCAAGGCGTGGGGTTGTGTCAGTTACCGGATTATTACGTGCTGGAGCATCTGCACAGCGGGGCGTTGATCTCGCTGCTTGAAGCCCACCAGCCACCCAACACGGCGGTGTGGGCGTTGTATCCACAGCAGCGGCATTTGTCGCCGAAGGTGCGCAAGTTGGTGGAGTATTTGAAGGAAGGGTTGGCGCAGCGGCCGGAGTATCGGGGATGACAGTGCTTTCTTGTCGTCCGGGATGACGCCATCGCGAGCTTGCTCGCGATGGCGCCGGCCCAGACGATGACAATCTAACGAGGAAACAGATCCGGCTCAATGCCGATTCGCCCAACGCTGGCGCAACCACTCCAGGTCCTCGGGGCGAGTGATCTTGAGGTTGTCCGACCGCCCTTCGATCAACCGGGGCGCCTGCCCTGCCCACTCCATCGCCGAGGCCTCGTCGGTGATCAAGGCATCGGCCACCAGGCTGTCCGCCAACGCCCGATGCAACGCGCCAAGGCGGAACATCTGCGGGGTGTAGGCTTGCCAGATCACGCTACGGTCAACGGTTTCCAGCACCCGGCCCTGCTTGTCGACGCGCTTGAGGGTATCGCGCGCCGGGACCGCCAGCAGGCCGCCGACCGGGTCGTTCGCCAACTCACTGAGCAGCGTGTCCAGGTCGTGCCGGGACAAGTTGGGTCGGGCGGCGTCGTGCACCAGCACCCAATCGTGAACGTCCGCGCCCTGCCCGTGCAGATGCAGCAAGGCATTGAGCACTGAATCGCAGCGCTGCTCGCCACCATCCACGCGCTGGATGCGCGGGTCGCCGGCGCAGGCCAGGGTCGGCCAGTAAGGATCATCGTGTGCGACACTGACCACCACGCCCTTGACGGTCGGATGATCGAGGAAACAGCCAAGGCTGTGTTCGAGAATTGTGCGTCCGCCCAGTTGCAGGTATTGCTTGGGACGGTCAGCGGCCATCCGGGCTCCAACGCCCGCGGCAGGAATCACGGCCCAGAAGGCCGGTAGACGAATACTCATTGGGCCAACTGGTAGAGGGTTTCACCCTCCTTGACCATGCCCAGTTCATGACGAGCCCGCTCTTCGACGGTCTCCATGCCTTTTTTCAGCTCCATCACTTCGGCGTCCATCACCCGGTTGCGCTCCAGCAGCGCCTCGTTCTCGGCATGCTGGTCGGCAATCTGCTGAGTCAGCTCGGCCACTTGCGCGAGGCTGCCATTGCCCACCCACAGGCGGTACTGCAGACCGGCCAGCAACAGGAGCAAGACAAGAAACAACCAATTGGGACTGCGCATCGAATATCAGGTATCCAGTGGAAAAAGACCGCCATGCCAAACGTTGAAGCGTCTGATAGCACGAAGCCTGGAAGAACCAGGCTTGTGCTTGATAAGGCATCAGATTAGAGGGAAAAGCGCTGTCATGACGACTTTTCCGAGCCAACCCGCTGTCTTTTTATCATTTACAGCTTAACCGCGAAACTCGCCACGACCGTTGTACTTGGCCTTGCCGTTCAACTGCTCTTCGATACGCAGCAGTTGGTTGTACTTGGAAACGCGGTCGGAACGGCACAGCGAACCGGTCTTGATCTGGCCCGCCGCAGTGCCCACGGCCAGGTCGGCAATGGTCGAGTCTTCGGTTTCGCCGGAGCGATGGGAGATCACGGCGGTGTAACCGGCAGCCTTGGCCATCTGGATGGCTTCCAGGGTTTCGGTCAGGGTGCCGATCTGGTTGAACTTGATCAGGATCGAGTTGGCGATCTTCTTGTCGATGCCTTCTTTCAAGATCTTGGTGTTGGTCACGAACAGGTCGTCGCCCACCAGCTGGGTTTTCTCGCCGATCTTGTCGGTGAGGATTTTCCAGCCAGCCCAGTCGGACTCGTCCAGGCCGTCTTCGATAGAGATGATCGGGTAGCGTTCGGTCAGGCCCTTGAGGTAGTCGGCGAAACCTTCGGCGGTGAACACCTGACCTTCGCCGGACAGGTTGTACTTGCCATCTTCGAAGAACTCACTGGCGGCGCAGTCCAGGGCCAGGGTCACGTCGGTGCCCAGCTTGTAGCCGGCGTTGGCCACGGCCTCGGAGATCACTTTCAGCGCATCTTCGTTGGAGGCCAGGTTCGGCGCGAAGCCACCTTCGTCACCTACCGCAGTGCTCAGGCCACGGGCTTTGAGCACGGCCTTGAGGTGATGGAAAATCTCGGTGCCCATGCGCAGGCCTTCGGAGAAGGTCTTGGCGCCCACCGGCTGCACCATGAATTCCTGGATGTCGACGTTGTTGTCGGCGTGTTCGCCGCCGTTGATGATGTTCATCATCGGCACCGGCATCGAGTAGACGCCCGGCGTACCGTTGAGATTGGCGATGTGTGCGTACAGAGGCAGGTCCTGGTCCTGGGCAGCGGCCTTGGCGGCGGCCAGGGACACGGCGAGAATCGCGTTGGCGCCCAGGGAGGCTTTGTTTTCAGTACCGTCGAGCTTGATCATCGCCAGGTCGAGGGCTTTCTGGTCGGCCGGATCCTTGCCCAGCAACAGGTCGCGGATCGGACCGTTGATGTTGGCGACGGCTTTGAGCACGCCCTTGCCCAGGTAACGGCTCTTGTCGCCATCACGCAGCTCCAGCGCTTCGCGCGAGCCAGTGGAAGCACCGGACGGCGCGCAGGCGCTGCCGATGATACCGTTGTCGAGAAGCACGTCCGCTTCAACAGTGGGGTTGCCGCGGGAGTCGAGAACTTCACGACCTTTGATGTCGACGATTTTTGCCATTGTTGTAAACACTCCAAAGTTGACTAGAACGTTGTAGAAAACGTGCTCACGCTCAGCTGCGATGCAGCCCAGAGCCTGGATGGGGAGCGCTTCGCGCTCCAGCGGGAGCAAGCTCCCTCGCCACAAGAAGCAAGGCTTGCCGACGATGAGCCCTGAAGGACACCATCGCAAACCAGGCTCCCACAAGAGCAATGCGGCCCGCGGGCCAGAGCGATAATCGAGCGGTACTTTACCGGAGAAAACCGCGTTACGCGGTTTCTATCGTCGGAAAACCCTTGACCAGCTCATCCAGAGCCTTGAGCTGAGACAGGAACGGTTCCAGCTTGTTCAAGCGCAGCGCGCAAGGGCCGTCGCATTTGGCATTGTCCGGGTCCGGGTGGGCTTCCAGGAACAGGCCTGCCAGGGACTGGCTCATGCCCGCCTTGGCCAGGTCCGTCACCTGGGCGCGACGACCACCGGCAGAGTCGGAACGGCCGCCAGGCATCTGCAAGGCGTGGGTCACGTCGAAGAACACCGGGTACTCGAACTGCTTCATGATGCCGAAGCCGAGCATGTCCACCACCAGGTTGTTGTAGCCGAAGCTGGAGCCCCGCTCGCAGAGGATCAACTGGTCATTACCGGCCTCTTCGCACTTGCTCAGGATGTGTTTCATCTCCTGGGGCGCGAGGAACTGAGCTTTCTTGATGTTGATCACCGCGCCGGTCTTGGCCATCGCGACCACCAGGTCGGTCTGGCGCGACAGGAAGGCCGGCAGCTGGATGATGTCGCAGACCTCGGCCACGACCGCGGCCTGGTCAGGCTCGTGGACGTCGGTGATGATTGGCACGCCAAAGGCTTGCTTGATGTCCTGGAAGATCCGCATGCCCTCCTCCAGGCCCGGCCCCCGGTAGGAGGTCACGGACGAACGGTTGGCCTTGTCGAAGCTGGCCTTGAACACGTAGGGGATGCCCAGTTTCTGGGTGACCTTCACGTATTCCTCGCAGACCTGCATCGCCATGTCGCGGCTTTCCAGCACGTTCATGCCGCCAAACAGCACCATTGGTTTGTCGTTGGCGATCTCGATGTCGCCGACGCGGATGATCTTCTGGGCCATCGTCTTATGCCTTTTTCTGATGTTGGGCCAAAGCGGCTTTCACAAAACCACTGAACAGCGGGTGACCGTCGCGCGGCGTCGAGGTGAACTCGGGGTGGAACTGGCAGGCGACGAACCATGGGTGGTCCTGGGCCTCGACGACTTCCACCAGCGCGCCATCACCGGAACGACCGGAGATTTTCAGGCCGGCCTCGATCAGTTGCGGCAGCAGGTTGTTGTTCACTTCGTAGCGGTGACGGTGACGCTCTACGATCACGTCCTTGGCGTAGCACTGGTGCACCAGGGAGCCAGCTTCGAGCAGGCATTCCTGGGCGCCCAGGCGCATGGTGCCGCCCAGGTCGGAGGCTTCGGTACGGATTTCCACGGCGCCGGTGGCGTCTTCCCACTCGGTGATCAAGCCCACGACCGGGTGGCCGCTGGCGCGATCGAATTCAGTGGAGTTGGCGTCTTTCCAGCCCATGACGTTACGGGCGAACTCGATGACCGCCACTTGCATGCCCAGGCAGATACCCAGGTAAGGCACCTTGTTTTCGCGAGCGTACTGCACGGCGGTGATCTTGCCTTCCACGCCGCGCAGGCCGAAGCCGCCCGGTACGAGGATCGCATCGGCGCCTTCTAGCAGGCCGGTGCCCTGGTTCTCGATGTCTTCGGAATCGATGTAGCGCAGGTTGACCTTGGTGCGGTTGCTGATACCGGCGTGACTCATCGCCTCGATCAGCGACTTGTAGGCGTCCAGCAGTTCCATGTACTTGCCGACCATGGCGATGGTAACTTCGTGCTCCGGGTTGAGCTTGGCATCGACCACGGCGTCCCATTCGGACAGGTCGGCGCCGGCGCATTGCAGGCCGAAGCGCTCGACGACGAAATCGTCCAGCCCCTGGGAGTGCAGGATGCCCGGGATCTTGTAGATGGTATCGGCGTCTTCCAGGCCGATGACCGCACGCTCTTCAACGTTGGTGAACTGAGCGATCTTGCGACGCGACGAGATGTCGATCGGATGATCGGAGCGGCAGACCAGCACGTCGGGTTGCAGCCCGATGGAACGCAGTTCCTTGACCGAGTGCTGGGTCGGCTTGGTCTTGGTTTCGCCGGCAGTGGCGATGTAGGGAACCAGTGTCAGGTGCATCAGCATCGCGCGCTTGGCGCCGATTTCGAAACGCAGCTGGCGGATGGCTTCCAGGAACGGCTGGGACTCGATGTCGCCCACGGTACCGCCGATCTCGACCATGGCCACGTCGGCATCGCCTGCACCCTTGATGATGCGGCGCTTGATCTCGTCGGTGATGTGCGGGATGACCTGAATGGTCGCGCCCAGGTAGTCACCACGGCGCTCTTTGCGCAGCACGTGCTCATAGACACGGCCGGTGGTGAAGTTGTTGTTCTGGGTCATGGTCGTGCGGATGAACCGCTCGTAGTGGCCCAGGTCCAGGTCGGTCTCGGCGCCGTCGTGGGTGACGAACACCTCACCGTGCTGGAACGGGCTCATGGTGCCCGGGTCGACGTTGATGTAGGGGTCCAGCTTGAGCATGGTGACTTTGAGCCCCCGCGCCTCCAGGATGGCCGCCAATGAAGCCGAGGCAATGCCTTTCCCCAATGAAGAAACAACACCGCCCGTGACGAATATGTAGCGCGTCATGAAAAACCCTAGAAGTCTGCGTTAAAGCGGTCCGAGCCGCCGGGGAAAGCGAAGGAAGGCCGAAGCCCCCGATCACCTGCATTAATCACAGTGCACCTTTCAAAAAAACCGCCGCGTTGGGACAGACCGGAAGTGAAATCACCGGTACGTTGCTCGCTACACATTTTTTGGAATCGCCCAGCAAAGACTGCTTGGTAATCGGCAACTCCTGCAATTCAGGCGAATCCACAGAAGTTGTATCAAGAAGGGAGCGTAGTCTACCGGAAACCCCCTATCAGCTCAAACCCCGATCTTGGCCTCCTGGTGCCCAGTTCAATTGCCAACTGCCATCAGTTGCGCTGTCGAGCCCCGGCAGATTGGCCACCGCCAGCAATTGTTCACCTCGAAAAAGCAGCGGCCATCGGCTGCGAATGAACGCCGGCACGGCGCGTTCATTGAGCAAACGCTTGAGATCACGATGACCTCGACCCGATAACTCCATCACCTCGCCGCCCTGACGATAGCGTATGCAAAGTGGCCCCGGCGGCGCGGTGCCGCTGAAGGCCAGCGAGCCATTGCCAGGCAAGTACAACGCTATCGTCGGATCCGGCCAGGGTACGATGCCTGCAACCGGACGCAGCCAGTGGTCGGATAGCCACCAGACCCGCCCGCCGGCCCGATGCAACTCACCTGCCGCCAACCGCCAGATGGGTCGGGCATCGCTGTCGGCATCGCGCAACGATTCCCAGCCAGACCAGTGATCGCTATCGGGCAACGGGGTCATTGACGCCAGCCAGTGGCTCAACGCATTGCGCTGACGAGCCGGCGACAACGCCTGCAACGGTGCCAGCGCCAAGGAGCGCAAACCGAGCCAGTCGAACGCGCAGGGGGTCGAGGCCTGGGCCAGGTCGAGCTGCGCCAGCTCCTCCAGCAAGCCCTGGGCCTCAGCCATGTGCCCGGCGCTACGCGCCAGCGTCTGCGAGCCTTGCGGCCACTGTTCGGCCAATACCGGGAAAACCCGCTGGCGCAGGTAATTGCGGGCGTAGCGGAGGTCGGCATTGGACGGGTCTTCGTTCCAGCTCAAGCCGTGCTGCGTGGCGTAACCTTCCAGCTCGGCTCGTGAAACATCGAGCAGTGGCCGCAGCAGATGTCCCTGCCCCAGTGGGCGTTGTCTCGGCATCGCCGCCAGCCCCCGCACCCCTGCCCCACGCAGCAAGCGAAACAGCAGGGTTTCGGCCTGGTCGTCGCGGTGCTGGGCAGTGAGCAGCACCTCATTACTGTGAAGCGCGGCGCAGAATGCCGCGTAACGCGCATCCCGAGCAGCCCGCTCGACACTGGCGCCGGGCAGCACCTGGACATTCACGACCTCCAATGGCACGCCAACAGCCTCGCACACCGAACGGCAATGAGCTGGCCAGGCATCCGCCGCCGATTGAAGACCGTGGTGAACATGGATGGCGCCGAGGGGCGGCAGGGAATGGCGGGTTGCGAGAGACGCGAGCAGGTGCAACAGGACGGTGGAATCGAGGCCGCCGGAGAAGGCGATGCGCCAAGTGGCGGCGTTGCGCCAGGGGGCAAGATTCAGCAGCAGCCGGGCTACAAGATCAATCGTTGGCTGGCTCATATCGATTACCTTGCACAAAACAAATGTGGGAGCGAGCCTGCTCGCGATGACCGCTTAACATTCAACCTATCTGTTGGCTGTCAGACCGCAATCGCGAGCAGGCTCGCTCCCACATGGGATGAGGCAGGGTCAGGTCAGAGACCGTAGCTCATCAACCGCTCGTAGCGACGGGCCAGCAGCGCGTCGTTGTCGAGTTTCTTCAGCATCGCCAGTTGCGAACTCAGCTCGGTGCGAATCAATGCTGCGGCTGCGGCCGGGTCGCGGTGAGCGCCGCCCACGGGCTCGCTGATCACCTTGTCGACAATGCCCAGGCCCTTGAGCCGCTCGGCGGTGATGCCCATGGCTTCGGCCGCATCCGGCGCCTTCTCGGCGGTTTTCCACAGAATCGAGGCACAGCCTTCCGGCGAGATCACCGCATAGGTGGAGTACTGCAGCATGTTCAACTGATCGCAGACACCGATGGCCAGTGCACCGCCGGAACCACCTTCACCGATCACGGTGGCGATGATCGGGTTTTTCAGGCGGGCCATGACGCGCAGGTTCCAGGCGATCGCTTCGCTCTGGTTGCGCTCCTCGGCGTCGATACCAGGGTAGGCACCCGGGGTGTCGATGAAGGTCAGGATCGGCATCTTGAAGCGTTCGGCCATTTCCATCAGGCGGCAGGCCTTGCGGTAGCCTTCCGGACGCGGCATGCCGAAGTTGCGGCGCACCTTCTCGCGGACTTCGCGACCTTTCTGGTGACCGATCACCATGACCGGCTGGTCGTCCAGGCGGGCGACACCGCCGACGATCGCGGCGTCGTCGGCAAAATGACGATCGCCGTGCAGTTCGTCGAACTCGGTGAAGATGTGATCGATGTAGTCCAGCGTGTACGGACGGCGCGGATGACGCGCCAGGCGAGCGATCTGCCAACTGGTCAGCTTGCCGAAGATGTCTTCGGTCAGCGTACGGCTCTTGTCCTGCAGACGAGAGATTTCATCGCCGATATTCAGCGAATTGTCGTTACCGACCAAGCGCAACTCTTCGATCTTGGCTTGCAGGTCGGCGATCGGCTGTTCGAAATCTAGAAAATTCGGGTTCATAGGCGTCCGTCTTGGGTCGACGTCCAAGAGAGCTTGGGCCGGCCGGTTGTCTATTCGCGCCTACCTTAAGGGAGAGGCGCGTTCAGGTCGAGATTAAAATCCGGGTCGAGATCAGGGGCACACAGGTTTGGACAGTGGCCCCTGGCCGTCAACGGTATTGGAGGAAGACGTTGTCTTTGCCGAACTGGTCACGCAAGGCTTGAATCAACGCATCCGCCGGGTCAATTCGCCAGCCTTCGCCGAACTGCAACACCGCCTTGGCGTCGGGGCGCATGTACTCCATGGTGATCGGGCAGGCGCCGCGATGGCGCTTGAACAACTCACCCAACCAGCGTAGCTGATCGCCGTTGAGATCCTGGGTCTGCAATTTCAGGCGCAGGCTCTCGGCGAGGTTGGTGCGGGCATCTTCCATGCTCATCACCCGCTTGACCCGCAGCCTCAGGCCACCGGAGAAGTCGTCGTTGCTGACCTCGCCTTCGACCACCACCATCGCGTCGGTCTGCAAGAGCGATTGCGCCGAGTGGAACGCATCGGCAAACAACGATGCCTCAATGCGCCCGGAGCGGTCATCGAGGGTGATAAAGCCCATCTTGTCGCCCTTTTTGTTCTTCATCACCCGCAGGGCGATGATCATGCCGGCGACGGTCTGGGTGTCGCGGGCCGGCTTCAGGTCAATGATGCGCTGGCGGGCGAAGCGACGGATCTCGCCTTCGTATTCGTCGATCGGGTGCCCGGTCAGGTACAGGCCCAAGGTGTCTTTCTCGCCTTTGAGGCGTTCCTTGAGGGTCAGCTCCTTGGCCTTGCGATGGTTGCCATAGACATCGGCATCCTCCTCGACGAACAGCCCGCCAAACAGGTCGGCGTGACCGCTGTCGTGAGTGCGGGCGGTTTGCTCGGCGGCCTTGATCGCTTCTTCCATGGCTGCCAGCAACACCGCCCGATTGCGGTCGATGTTGGCCTGGTAGGCCTTGGGCTCATCGTGAAAATAGGGACCCAGGCGGTCCAGCGCGCCACTGCGGATCAAACCGTCGAGGGTGCGCTTGTTGATACGCTTGAGGTCAACCCGCGCACAGAAATCGAACAGGTCCTTGAACGGCCCGTCCTGGCGCGCTTCGGTGATGGCCTCCACCGGCCCCTCGCCCACGCCCTTGATCGCGCCGAGGCCATAGATGATGCGACCTTCGTCATTCACCGTGAACTTGAACTCCGAAGCGTTCACGTCCGGCGCGTCGAGGCGCAGCTTCATGGTCCGCACTTCCTCGATCAAGGTCACGACCTTGTCGGTGTTGTGCATATCCGCCGACAGTACCGCGGCCATGAACGGCGCCGGATAGTGGGCTTTCAGCCAGGCGGTCTGGTACGACACCAGGCCGTAGGCGGCGGAGTGGGATTTGTTGAAGCCATAACCGGCGAACTTTTCGACCAGGTCGAAGATGTTGCCGGCCAGGTCCGCATCGATGCCGTTGTTCGCACAACCCTCGATGAAACCACCGCGCTGCTTGGCCATCTCTTCAGGCTTTTTCTTACCCATCGCCCGACGCAGCATGTCCGCGCCGCCGAGGGTGTAACCCGCCATGACCTGGGCGATCTGCATCACCTGTTCCTGATACAGGATGATGCCATAGGTAGGCGCCAGGACCGGCTTGAGACCGTCGTACTGATAATCCGGATGCGGGTACGCCAGTTCGGCGCGACCGTGCTTACGGTTGATGAAGTCGTCCACCATGCCCGATTGCAACGGGCCCGGACGGAACAGGGCCACCAGGGCGATGAGGTCTTCCAGGCAGTCGGGCTTGAGCTTTTTGATCAGCTCCTTCATGCCCCGGGATTCAAGCTGGAACACCGCAGTGGTTTCGGCTTTCTGCAACAGACTGTAGGTCGGTTTGTCGTCCAACGGAATGAACGCGATGTCCAGCGGTTCTTCGCCGGCCTTGGCCCGGTCGCGGTTGATGGTCTTGAGTGCCCAGTCGATGATGGTCAGGGTCCGCAGGCCGAGGAAGTCGAACTTCACCAGGCCCGCCGCCTCGACGTCGTCCTTGTCGAACTGGGTGACCAGGCCGTCGCCCTCTTCATCGCAATAGATCGGCGAGAAGTCGGTCAGCTTGGTCGGCGCGATGACCACGCCACCGGCGTGCTTGCCGACGTTACGGACGATGCCTTCGAGCTTTCGGGCCATCTCCCAGATTTCCGCCGCCTCTTCGTCGACCTTGATGAAGTCCCGCAGGATTTCTTCCTGCTCATAGGCCTTTTCCAGCGTCATGCCGACTTCGAACGGGATCATCTTCGACAGGCGATCCGCCAGGCCGTAGGACTTGCCCTGCACCCGCGCCACGTCCCGCACCACCGCCTTGGCAGCCATGGAACCGAAGGTGATGATCTGGCTCACGGCGTTACGGCCATATTTCTCGGCCACGTAGTCGATCACCCGGTCACGGCCGTCCATGCAGAAGTCAACGTCGAAGTCGGGCATGGAGACCCGTTCCGGGTTGAGGAAACGTTCGAACAGCAGGTCGTATTCCAACGGGTCGAGGTCGGTAATCTTCTGCACATAGGCCACCAGCGAGCCCGCACCCGATCCACGCCCCGGGCCTACCGGCACGCCGTTGTTCTTGGCCCACTGGATGAAGTCCATCACGATCAGGAAGTAACCGGGAAAACCCATCTGGATGATGATATCCAGCTCGAAATTCAACCGGTCGACGTAGACCTGGCGCTTGGCTTCGTAATCTTCGGTGGTGTCCTTGGGCAGCAGGACGCTGAGGCGCTCCTCCAGGCCATCGAAGGAAACCTTGCGGAAGTATTCGTCGATGGTCATGCCATCGGGAATCGGGAAGTTGGGCAAGAAGTGCTTGCCCAGCTTCACTTCGATGTTGCAGCGCTTGGCGATTTCGACCGTGTTTTCCAGCGCCT
Organism: Pseudomonas sp. SMV71; assembly: GCF_052042015.1. Classification (NCBI taxonomy): domain Bacteria; kingdom Pseudomonadati; phylum Pseudomonadota; class Gammaproteobacteria; order Pseudomonadales; family Pseudomonadaceae; genus Pseudomonas; species Pseudomonas sp. SMV71. Next base: position 96,362 of record NZ_JBKGGU010000001.1, read on the forward strand.
CGGGCAGGTCGCTGAACAGCTCGGCCATCTCCTCGGCGCTCTTGAGGTATTGCTGGTCGCTGTAGTTCTTGGAGCGACGCGGATCATCCAGGGCCCGGCCTTCGCCGATGCAGACGCGGGTTTCATGGGCCTCGAAATCTTCCTGTTTGATGAAGCGCACATCGTTGGTCGCCACCAGCGGCGCGCCGATCCGGTCTGCCAGGGCAACGGCGGCGTGCAGGTGTTCTTCGTCGTTGGGGCGGCTGGTGCGCTGCACCTCGATGTAGAAGCGGTCCGGGAATACCGCCATCCAGTCACGCGCCAGGGTCTCGGCCTCTTCGGCGTTGCCGCTGAGCAGGGCCAGGCCGATCTCGCCTTCCTTGGCCGCCGACAGCATGATCAAGCCTTCGCTGGCCTCGGCCACCCACTCACGCTCGATGATGATCGAGCCGTTGCGCTGGCCGTCGATAAAACCACGGGAAATCAGCTCGGTCAGGTTGCGATAACCCACGGCGTTCATCACCAGCAGGCTGATACGGCTCAGCGGGGCGTCCGGGTCCTTGTTCGACAGCCACAGGTCGGCGCCGCAGATCGGCTTGATACCGGCGCCCATGGCGGTCTTGTAGAACTTGACCAGCGAGCACATGTTGTTCTGGTCGGTGACCGCCACGGCCGGCATATTCATGCCCACCAGGGTCTTGACCAGGGGCTTGATCCGCACCAGACCGTCGACCAGGGAGTATTCAGTGTGCAGGCGTAGATGAACGAATGAAGCCGGCATAGTGATCCTGCGTAAAGTCATGAAAACAACAAGGCCCGGATTGTACCGGGCCTGGGGTAAAACATCAGCCAGCAGCTCATGCTCTTCAGGACGGAAACCGTGGCGAGGGAGCTTGCTCCCGCTGGACTGCACAGCAGTCCCCTTTCTTATGGGCGCTTCGCCCGAGACGTCGGACCGCCCCAGCGGGAGCAAGCTCCCTCGCCACAATGAGTCAGGCGAATCTCTCGCTTTCGATCAGCCCTTCGCGCGCTTCATAAGCCAGCCGCACCGGGGCGAACGAGCGCCGGTGGATCGGCGTTGGCCCGAGGCGCGCCAGGGCTTCCAGATGAACGGGCGTCGGATAACCCTTGTGGCCGCCGATGCCGTAGCCTGGGTAGATCAGTTCAAAAGCGCTCATCTCCCGGTCGCGGCTGACCTTGGCCAGAATCGATGCCGCCGCGATGGCGGGCACCTTCGCGTCGCCCTGGACCACCGCCTCGGCGCGCATCGACAGTTTCGGGCAACGGTTGCCATCGATCATCGCCAGTTTCGGCCTGATGTGCAGGCCTTCCACGGCGCGCTGCATGGCGAGCATGGTCGCGTGCAGGATGTTCAACTCATCGATTTCTTCGACCTCGGCGCGGGCAATGCACCAGCTCAGGGCCTTTTCGCAGATCTCGTCGTAGAGCTTTTCACGACGGGCCTCGGTGAGTTTCTTCGAGTCGTTGAGTCCCAGGATGGGCCGGTTCGGATCGAGAATCACCGCCGCCGTCACCACCGCGCCGCACAAAGGGCCACGGCCCACTTCATCGACGCCGGCCACCAGCGCGTCGACTTCAGCGACCAGATTGAAGTCCAGGCCCATCTGTAGCTTCGAGTTAATCATTATTTCGCGCCGATCAGGGTCAGTACCGCGTCGGCGGCCTGATTGGAAGCATCGCGACGCAAGGTACGGTGAATTTCGTCAAAGCCCCGGGTCTGCTCCTGCCCGCCGTCGATCAATGGCGCCAGCGTATCGGCCAACGCATCGGCCGTGGCGGCATCTTGCAACAGTTCAGGCACCAGCAGCCGTTGGGCCAGCAAGTTGGGCAAGGACACGTAAGGACTCTTGACCATGCGCTTGAGGATCCAGAACGTCAGCGGCGCCAGGCGATAGGCGACCACCATCGGGCGTTTGAACAGCAACGCCTCAAGCGTAGCAGTGCCGGAGGCAATCAACACGGCATCGCACGCGGCCAGCGCGTCATGGGAGCGCCCGTCGAGCAGGGTCACCGGCAGATCGCGTCCGGCCAGCAGCGCTTCAAGCTGGGCCCTGCGCTCCGGGCTGGCACACGGCAGGACAAATCGCACATCCGGACGCTTCGCCAGCAGACGTTCGGCGGCGTCGAAAAACAGCCCGCCCAGGCGACTCACTTCACCGCCACGGCTGCCAGGCATCAAGGCTACCAGCGGACCGTCCGGCAGGCCCAGCAGTTGCCGGGCAACCGGGCGGTCGGCTTCCAGCGGGATGGTATCGGCCAGGGTATGGCCGACAAACCGCACCGGCACGCCCTTCTCTTCGTAGAACCGGGCTTCGAAGGGCAGCAAAGTCAGCATCAGGTCGCAACCTTCGCGGATCTTCAGCACTCGCTTCTGCCGCCAGGCCCAGACCGAAGGGCTGACGTAGTGCACGGTCTTGATACCGGCCTGGCGTAGCTTGAGCTCGATGTTGAGGGTGAAATCCGGGGCATCGATACCGATGAACACATCCGGTTGTTCGGCGATCAGGGTTTCGATCAGTTTCTTGCGCCGCGCGAGCAGTTCCCGAAGGCGACCGAGGACCTCCACCAGGCCCATGACCGACAGGCGTTCCATCGGGAAGTAGGACACCAGCCCTTCGGCCTGCATCAACGGCCCGCCGACACCGATGAACTGCACCGCCGGATGCTGCGCCTTGAGCGCCCGCATCAGGCCTGCGCCCAAAATGTCGCCGGAAGCCTCTCCTGCCACCAGCGCGATACGCAGATTGGCCATGATTAACGCGTGATGCCGCGGGTCGAAGACTGGATGGAGTCGCGGAATATCGCGACTTCCGGGTGCTGGGCCGCGGCCTCGGCCAGCTCGGTGAGTGCCTGCTCCACCGTCAGGCCCTGGCGATACACAACCTTGTAGGCGCGGCGCAATGCAGTGATGGCCTCTTCGCTGAAGCCCCGTCGGCGCATGCCTTCGAAGTTCATGCTGCGGGCCTCGGCCGGGTTGCCGAATACCGTGACATAGGCCGGTACGTCCTTGCCAATGGCGGTCCCCATGCCGGAAAAGCTGTGGGCACCGATATGGCAATACTGGTGCACCAGGGTGAAGCCGGACAGGATCGCCCAGTCGTCCACGTGCACATGGCCGGCCAGCGCGGTGTTGTTGACCAGGATGCAATGGTTGCCGATCACGCTGTCATGGCCGATATGAGCATAGGCCATGATCAGGTTGTGGTCGCCCAGGGTCGTTTCGGAACGATCCTGGACGGTGCCACGGTGAATCGTCACCCCTTCGCGGATCACATTGTGATCGCCGATGACCAGGCGGGTTTCTTCACCTTTGTACTTGAGATCGGGGGTGTCCTCGCCTACCGAGGAAAACTGGTAGATGCGATTGTGACGGCCGATCCGGGTCGGTCCCTTGAGAACCACGTGGGGACCAATCACCGTACCCTCGCCGATTTCCACACCTGCGCCGATGATCGACCACGGGCCGACCTCGACATCGGCGGCCAGGACGGCCGTCGAATCGATGATTGCGCGAGGGTCGATCAAACTCATAGCTTGCGTTCCGCACAGATGATTTCAGCCGAGCAGACCGGTTTGCCATCGACCGAAGCCTGGCATTCGAACTTCCAGATCTGGCGTTTGCAGCTGATGAACTTGGCTTCCAGGATCAACTGATCGCCCGGGGTGACCGGCTGGCGGAAACGCAGCTTGTCGGAGCCTACGAAGTAGTAGAGCGTGCCGTCGGCAGGCTTTACGTCGAGCATTTTGAAACCAAGGATCCCGGCAGCCTGAGCCATCGCCTCGATGATCAACACGCCCGGCATGATGGGATGCGCGGGAAAGTGACCATTGAAGAACGGTTCGTTGATGCTGACATTCTTGTAGGCGCGAATGCGCTGGCCTTCGACATCCAGTTCCACCACCCGGTCCACCAGCAGGAACGGGTAACGGTGAGGCAGGTATTCGCGAATCTCGTTGATGTCCATCATTTCGGGGGGAAGCCTATGTAAAGATTGGGAGCGCACGAGTGACGCGCACTCCGCTAGCAAATCAAGATGCCCTAACGGCTGTGCACACTTGATATGGAAATGGTATCAGCCATCTGATGAAGCATTACCGTCAGGGGTCACGTCCCCTACACGCTTTTCCAGTTGCCGCAGACGTCGCGCGATGTCATCGAGCTGACGAATGCGGGCCGCGCTCTTGCGCCATTCGGCCGCCGGTTGCATCGCCGTACCGGAAGAATAGGCACCCGGCTCGGTAATCGAGTGGGTCACCATGGTCATCCCGGTCAGGAACACGTTGTCACAGATATCGATATGCCCCACCAGCCCGACGCCACCGGCGAGCATGCAGTGCTTGCCGATCTTGGTACTGCCGGAAATACCCACGCAGGCAGCCATGGCGGTGTGGTCACCGACCTGGACGTTGTGAGCGATCTGGATCTGGTTGTCGAGCTTGACGCCATTGCCAATGATCGTGTCAGCCAGCGCACCACGGTCAATCGCCGTGTTGACGCCGATTTCAACGTCATCGCCAATGGTGACGCCACCAATCTGAGCGATCTTCTGCCAGACGCCCTTCTCGTTGGCGAAACCGAAGCCTTCACCGCCCAACACCGCGCCCGATTGAATCACCACCCGCTTGCCGATGCGCACGTCGTGGTACAGGGTCACACGTGGCGCCAGCCAGCCGCCTTCACCGACTTCACTGCGTGCACCAATGACGCAATGAGCGCCCAGGGTGACACCGGCGCCGATCCGCGCCGCGCTTTCGATGACCACGAATGGACCGATGCTGGCGCTGGGATCGACTATCGCGTCCGGTGCGATCACCGCGCTGGGGTGAATACCGGCGGCCGACTTGGGCTTGGGATCGAACAGATGGGAAATCCGCGCGTACGCCAGGTACGGATCAGGCACGATCAAGGCATCGCCGGCAAACCCGTCGGCATCCGCCGCCTTGAGCAACAGCGCGCCGGCCCGGCTATTGGCCAGGTATTTACGATATTGGGGGTTTGCCAGGAAGCTCAACTGAGCTGGGCCAGCCTCTTGTAAAGTGGCTAGCCCAGTCATTGCCTTCTCCGGGTCGCCACGCAGGGTGGCGCCGAGGAACTCGGCCAACTGGCCGAGCTTGATAGTCGCTGTCATGGATTATTTCAGCTGATTCATGCGCTCGATGACCTGGCGCGTGATGTCGTACTGCGGTTTGACATCGATCACGGCACCCCGCTCGAACACCAGGTCAAAACCACCTTTCTTGATGACTTCTTCCACGGCGCTGTCGAGTTTCGGCTTGAGCTGCTTGAGCATCTCACGGTCGGCAACGGCTTTGGCTTCGTTCAGCTCCTTGGATTGGAACTGGAAGTCACGGGCCTTTTGCTTGAATTCAAGCTCCAGGCGCTCACGCTCGCCCTGGGCCATTTTGTCGCCACCGGCTACCAGGCGGTCTTGGATACCCTTAGCGCTGCTTTCCAGGCTCTTGAGCTTGGTCAGTTGCGGGCCGAACTTCTTCTCGGCATCCACGGCGTATTTCTTCGCCGCATCGGATTCCAGCAGGGCCATCTGATAGTTCAGCACGGCGATCTTCATGTCGGCAAAAGCCGGACCTGCGACCAGTACGGTCGCCAGGAGAACCAATTGAGTCAACTTACGCACGATGCACTCCTACAAAATCCATTGTCGTTGTCTTGGGTCAGGCGTTTAGAACGTCTGGCCGAGGGAGAATTGGAACACTTGGGTTTCAGCGTCATCCGGTTTCTTGATCGGCATCGCCAGGGCGAAGCTCAAAGGACCGAGCGCAGTGACCCAGGTCACACCCACGCCGACGGAACTGGCCATGTTGCTCAGGCTGATGTCGTTGCACGTCGTGTTGGACTTGGTCCCATTGGTATTGGTGGTGGTTTCGCACTTGGAGTCGAAAACGTTACCCACGTCCCAGAAAACCGAGGTACGCAGCGAGCGCTGATCCTTGACGAACGGCATCGGGAACAGCACCTCGAGACCGCCCTGGATGAGCACGTTGCCACCGAACGGCAACGGATCCTGATCCGGGTCCGCAATCGTACCTACGTTGCCTGTGGCGCCTACGCCGCGGCTCGGCGTACTGCGAGGCCCCAGCGTGCTGTCCTTGAAGCCACGAACCGAGTTGAAACCACCGGCGTAGTAGTTCTCGTAGAACGGCAGGCCGTCGGTCGAACCGTAGCCATCACCATAGCCCAACTCTGTGTGCAGGCGCACGGTGTAGTTGTCGGTCAACGGCTGGAACAACTGGCCGCGGTAATCGAGCTTGAAGAACGACAGATCGCTGCCAGGGGTCGTGGTTTCCAATACCAGGCTCTGGGAATGGCCACGCGTCGCCAGCACGCCTTTGTTCAGGGTCGATTCGGACCAGCCGGCCGAGGCCTTGAAGTTCAGGTAGTTGTCGCCTTCACGGTTCACGAAATCGAAGATCTCGTCGACGGTGTAGCGACCGGTATTGATCTTGTCCTGCTGAGCAGTAAGGCCGAAGGTCAGGCGCGAGGTTTCGCTGATCGGATACCCCACGTTGACGCCTGCACCCAGGCTGTCCACTGCATAGCTGGAGATATCGGAGTCGAGCTCGTCATAGTCGGTGGTGCGATAGAAGGCGTTGTAGCCCAGGCTGACGCCGTCGGCGGTCCAGTAGGGGTCCACATAGCCGAAGTTGTAACGGGTCTGGTACTCGCTGCGGGTCAGGCCGATGCTGACCTTGTTACCGGTACCCAGGAAGTTGTTCTGGGTGATCGAGCCACCGAGGATCAGGCCCGCGCTCTGGGCGAAACCGACACTGGCGGTGATCGAACCGGAAGCCTGCTCTTCCACGCTGTAGTTCACATCGACCTGGTCATCGACACCCGGCACCGCCGGCGTCTCGACGTTGACTTCCTTGAAGAAGCCCAGGCGCTCCAGGCGGGTCTTGGACTGGTCGATCAGGTAGGTCGAGGCCCAGCCACCTTCCATCTGGCGCATTTCACGCCGCAACACTTCGTCTTCGGACTTGGTGTTGCCACGGAAGTTGATGCGGTTCACATAGGCACGTTTGCCAGGGTCCACCGCGAAGGTGATATCGACGGTGTGGTCGTCATCGTGCGGCTGTGGCACGCCGTTGACGTTGGCGAAGGTGTAGCCTTCGTTCCCCAGGCGACGGGTGATCAGTTCGGACGTGGTGGTCATCAGCTTGCGCGAGAACACCTGGCCCTTCTGCACCAGCAGCAGCGACTTGACCTGGTCTTCCGGGACTTTGAGGTCACCGCTGAGCTTGACGTCACGAACGGTGTACTTCTCGCCTTCATTGACGTTGACGGTGATGTAGACGTGCTTCTTGTCCGGGGTGATAGACACCTGGGTCGAAGCGATGTCCATGTTGATGTAGCCCCGGTCCAGGTAGTAGGAACGCAGCCGCTCCAGGTCACCGGAGAGTTTTTCACGGGCGTACTTGTCGTCGTTCTTGAAGAACGACAGCCAGTTGGTGGTCTTGAGTTCGAACAGGTCGGTCAGGTCTTCGTCAGGGAAAACCGTGTTGCCCACCACGTTGATGTGCTGGATGGCGGCCACGGTGCCTTCGTTGATGTTGACCTTCAGGCCCACGCGGTTGCGCGGCTGCGGTACGACTTCGGCGTCGACGGTGGCCGAGTAGCGGCCCTGGGCGACATACTGGCGTTGCAGTTCGTTACGCACGCCTTCGAGGGTGGCGCGCTGGAAGATCTCGCCTTCGGCGAGGCCCGATTGCTTGAGGCCTTTCATCAGGTCTTCAGTAGAGATCGCCTTGTTGCCTTCGATCTCGATGCTGGCGATCGACGGACGCTCGACTACCGTGATGACCAGGACATTGCCGTCACGGCCCAGTTGGATATCTTGAAAGAAGCCGGTCTTGAACAGCGCACGAGTGGACTCCACCAGGCGCCGATCATCCGCCTGCTCACCGACGTTCAACGGCAAGGCACCAAAGACGCTGCCCGCGGAAACCCGCTGCAGGCCGTTGACGCGAATATCAGAGATAGTGAAGGACTCGGCGTGAACTTCGGCGATCATCAACACGGTAATAACCGCGGTTAGCAGCAGACGTTTCATGAAGTCCTTTCTTATTCCAACTGGCAATAAACAAACTGCCGCAAAATGCGGCAGATTCGCAATTCAGCAAAGCGTTACAGACGACCCAGATCGTTGACCAAGGCAAGCAACATCACCCCGACCACCAGACTGATACCAATCTGTATCCCCCAACCTTGAACCCGATCCGACAAGGGACGACCACGCGCCCACTCAATCAGATAGAACAGCAGATGCCCCCCATCCAGCACCGGGATGGGCAGCAAATTCAGAACCCCCAGGCTAATGCTCAGATAAGCAAGGAAATTCAGGAAATCAGCGACGCCCGACTGGGCAGAAGCGCCCGCCACTTTAGCAATGGTTATCGGTCCACTCAAGTTTTTTACCGAGAGCTCGCCGAACAACATTTTCTTCAGCGAGTCGAGGGTCAACACGCTCATGGTCCAGGTACGACGCACGCCCTCGCCAATCGCCGCCACCGGACCGAAACTGACTTCGCGGACCATTTCAGGCGGCCAGTCGACGGCCTTGACGCCCGCCCCGAGGTAGCCGGTCGGCGCCTTGCTCTCGCCACGGGCACCCAGGGTGACCGGGACGTCGATCTGAGCCCCGTCACGCTCGACGCGCAGCACAATTTTGGTATCAGGATGTATGCGAACCGCATCGACAACCTGTTGCCAGTCAGTCACGGCCTGGCCATCGAGTGCCAGCAAACGGTCGCCGGCTTTGAGACCGGCAGCCTGGGCCGGGCCTTTGGGATCGAGTTCGGCGAGCACCGGCGGCAACGCAGGACGCCATGGGCGGATGCCCAGGGAGCGAATCGGATCCGGCTCGTCCGCACCCTTGAGCCAGTTATCCAGCATCAGCTCGCGCGGCGTGTCTACCGAGGAACCTTGCTCGCGCACCTTCAATTGCAACGAGCCGCTCTCACCCAGACGACGCACCAGTTGCAGATTGACTGCGGCCCAGCCCGATGTCGGCTCGCCGTCGATGGCGACGATTTCCTGCCCAGCCCCCAATCCGGCCCGGGCCGCCACACTGCCCGCCTCTACCGCGCCGATGACCGGACGCACCTGTTCGCTGCCCAGCATTGCCAGCGCCCAGAAAAAAACCAACGCCAGCAGGAAGTTCGCAATCGGCCCCGCAGCGACAATAGCGATGCGCTGGCGGACATTCTTGCGATTGAACGATTGATCGAGCTGATCGGCGGGCACTTCGCCTTCGCGCTCATCGAGCATCTTGACGTAGCCGCCCAGTGGAATCGCCGCCACGACGAACTCGGTGCCTTTCTTGTCGTGCCAGCGCACCAGGGGCATGCCAAAGCCCACGGAAAAACGCAGCACCTTGACGCCACAGCGACGTGCGACCCAGAAATGACCGAATTCGTGAAAGGTAACCAACACCCCCAGAGCTACCAGGGTGCCGACAATCATATAGAGCGCGCTCATCTGTTTTCTCCGCAATCCTGTCCAGGGCGACCCTGGCTAACGTATCGCAGCTTCAACGCCCGTGGCGCTGCAGCCATTGGCCCGCCAATTCACGAGCCCTGGCATCCGCCATGAATACCGCATCGAGGTCGTCGACCGCGACCACGGCTTCCAGATTCAACACTTCCTCGATGATACTCGCGATCTCGAGGTAACGGACACGCCCATCGAGAAACGCCGCAACCGCCACTTCATTGGCCGCGTTGAGCATGGCTGGCGCGCTGTTGCCCGCCTCGGCCGCCTGTCGGGCCAGGCGCAGGCAGGGGAAGCGCTGTTCGTCAGGCGCCTGGAAATCCAGGCGAGCGATGGCGAACAGGTCCAGCGGCGCGACGCCGGAATCGATCCGCACCGGCCAGGCCAGGGCGTTGGCGATCGGCGTGCGCATATCCGGGTTGCCCAACTGAGCCAGCACCGAACCGTCTATGTAGTCCACCAGGGAGTGAATCACGCTCTGCGGGTGAATCACCACCTCGACCTGCGACGGCTTGGCATCGAACAGCCAGCAGGCTTCGATCAGCTCCAGCCCCTTGTTCATCATGCTGGCCGAATCCACGGAAATCTTGCGCCCCATGGACCAGTTCGGATGCGCACAGGCCTGCTCGGGTGAAACATGCATCAATTCTTCCAGCGGTGTCTGCCGGAACGGACCGCCGGAGGCTGTCAGCAAAATCCGCCTGACCCCGACCGCGCCCAGGCCACGGGAAAAATCCTGCGGCATGCATTGAAAAATCGCATTGTGTTCACTGTCGATGGGCAGCAGCACCGAGCCGCTCTTGCGCACGGCCTGCATGAACAGTGCGCCGGACATGACCAGGGCTTCCTTATTGGCCAGCAGGATCTTCTTGCCGGCCTCCACCGCTGCGAGCGTCGGACGCAAGCCCGCCGCGCCGACAATTGCCGCCATCACGGCATCGACTTCCGGGTCGGAGGCTACCTGGCACAGGCCCTCCTCCCCCACCAGCACTCGGGTGGACAGCCCGGCGGCGCGCAGATCATCCTGCAAGGCCTGCGCTACGCCCGCCTCGGGCACCACGGCAAACCGAGGCGCGTGGCGCATGCACAACGCCAGCAACTCACTCAGGCGTGTGAAGCCACTCAGGGCGAATACCTGATAACGCTCGGGATGCCGAGCGATGACATCAAGCGTACTGAGCCCGATCGAGCCGGTGGCACCCAGTACTGTGATTTGTTGCGGCCGACTCACGAAGCCGCCATCCACAGCAGCACGGCGAAGATCGGAATCGCGGCGGTCAGGCTGTCGATACGATCCAGCACGCCGCCGTGACCGGGCAACAGGTTGCTGCTGTCCTTGATTCCGGACTGGCGCTTGAACATGCTTTCAGTCAGGTCGCCGACTACCGACACAAAGACGACGACAGCGGCGCCAAACAGGCCCATCAGCAACTGCGCGACCGTCCAGTCCCGCACGAAACCGACCACGGTCGTGATGACCAGACTCAAGGCCAGGCCGCCATAGACCCCTTCCCAACTCTTGCCGGGACTGACCTTGGGGGCCAGCTTGCGCTTGCCAAAGGCCCGGCCGGAGAAATACGCGCCGACGTCGGCGCCCCAGACCAGCACCATGACCGCCATGATCTGCCAGTTGCCCAACGGTCCCTGTTTGATCCAGATCAGGCCTTGCCAGGCGGGCAGCAGGATCAGCAGGCCGATCATCAGTTTGGTGGCCGCATTGGCCCAATGATGAGTGGTGTTCGGATAGGTCAGCACCAGGAAGGTCGCCGTCGCCCACCAGAGCACCGCAGCCCCCAGCACCCAGGGCGCGAGGCCCGGTATCAGATGCATGATGAACAGCATGGCGGCCACCGCCACGGCGTAGGTCACACGTGCCGACTGCGCAGGAAAACCCGCCAACCGCGCCCATTCCCAAGCGCCCAGTGTCACGACCAGCCCGATGAACAGGGCAAAACTGGCACCTTCGAGCAGGAAAAAGCCGCACAGGGCGATGGGCAACAGGATCAGGGCGGTGATGATTCGTTGTTTGAGCATTAAACCCGGGCTCCAGCCTCGATCTGCTCGCTCGTTTTACCGAAGCGACGCTGACGGGAAGCGAAATCGGCCAGTGCGGTGCGCATGGCTTCGTGTTTGAAGTCCGGCCAGAACAGGTCGGAGAAGTACAACTCGGCGTAAGCCAGTTGCCAGAGCAGAAAGTTGCTGATGCGGTGCTCGCCACCGGTACGGATACACAGGTCCGGCAACGGCAGGTCCCCGGTCGCCAGACAGGTCTGCAGCAGGTCCGGGGTGATATCTTCCGGACGCAGATGACCGGCCTGGACTTCCCGTGCCAGCCGCTGGGCGGCTTGGGCGATGTCCCACTGGCCACCGTAGTTGGCGGCAATCTGCAGGACAAACCGGTCGGCACCGGCCGTTGCAGCCTCGGCTTCGCGCATCGCAGCTTGAAGCTCGGGATGAAAACGCGAGCGATCACCGATGATGCGCAGGCTGATGCTGTTATCGTTGAGGCGCTTGGCCTCGCGGCGCAGGGCCTTGAGGAACAGGTCCATCAAAGCACTGACCTCATCGGCCGGGCGCTGCCAGTTCTCACTGGAGAACGCGAACAGGGTCAGCACTTCGACCCCGGCCTCGGCACACACCTCGATGACCGCGCGAACCGCGTCGACCCCGGCCTTATGCCCGGCAACGCCAGGCATGAAGCGTTTCTTGGCCCAACGGTTATTGCCGTCCATGATGATCGCCACATGGCGCGGCACCGCGAACGGCAAGGCCTGCTTGGTCTTTTCCATGAAAACGAGACCCTTATACGGCCATCAAGTCCGCTTCTTTTTGCTTGGTGGCCGCATCGATGTCAGCCTCTGCCTTGTCGGTCAGCTTCTGGATGTCGGCCGCTGCGCGACGCTCTTCGTCTTCGCTGATTTCCTTGTCCTTGACCAGCTTCTTCAGCTCACCCAGGGCATCGCGGCGGATGTTGCGCACAGCCACCCGAGCATCCTCGGCTGCGCTGCGCGCCTGCTTGGTGAAGCCCTTGCGGGTTTCTTCGGTCAGGGCAGGCATGGAGACCAGCAGCAACTCGCCCAGGTTGGTCGGGTTGAGGTTCAGGCCGGCGCTCTGGATCGCCTTGTCGACCGCCGCGAGCATGTTGCGCTCGAAGGCCACGACTTGCAGGGTTCGCGAATCCTTGACGGTGATGTTGGCAACGCTGCTGATAGGCGTGTCGGCGCCATAGTAAGGCACCATCACGCTGCCCAGGATGCTCGGGTGCGCCTTGCCGGTACGGATCTGGCCAAACGCGTGGCTCAGAGACTCCAGGGATTTTTGCATACGCGCTTGGGCGTCTTTCTTGATTTCGTTGATCATTGTTGGCCTTCCTCGATCAGAGTCCCTTCCGCGCCGCCGTGTACGATATTCAGCAGGGCGCCGGGCTTGTTCATGTTAAAGACGCGCAGCGGCATCTTGTGGTCGCGGCACAGACAGATGGCCGTCAGGTCCATGACCCCCAGTTTGCGATCCAGTACTTCATCGTAGGTCAGATGATCGAACTTCTCGGCATGCGGGTCCTTGAACGGGTCGGCAGTGTAGACACCATCGACCTTGGTTGCCTTGAGCACGACATCGGCATCGATCTCGATCGCTCGCAGGCAGGCAGCCGAATCCGTGGTGAAGAACGGATTACCGGTGCCGGCGGCAAAAATCACCACTTCCTTGGAGTTGAGGTGGCGCATGGCCTTGCGGCGATCGTAGTGATCGGTCACGCCAACCATGGAAATGGCCGACATCACGATGGCCGAGATATTGGCACGCTCCAGCGCATCGCGCATAGCCAAGGCGTTCATCACGGTGGCCAGCATGCCCATGTGGTCGCCTGTGACCCGATCCATGCCGGCTGCGCTCAGCGCCGCGCCGCGAAACAGGTTGCCACCGCCGATGACCAGGCCGACCTGGACACCGATGCCGACCAGCTGACCGACTTCCAGGGCCATGCGATCCAACACTTTCGGATCGATTCCGAACTCTTCGGAGCCCATCAGGGCCTCGCCGCTAAGCTTGAGTAGAATGCGTTTATAGCGAGCCTGATAACCACTGCCCTGCTGAGCCATTGCGAATCTCTCCTGCGGCGTATTTTTGAAAATTCTCTGCGGCCGTTTTACAGCCTGCGTTCACTCTAGCTTGGCGCTGACACAGCGCCATCGGAACACGGCTTTGTAAGTCAGTTCCGACAGGAAACCAATAAAAATCGGCATCCTCATCCAAAAAGAGGCTGCGCGCGTGAGCGGGCAGCCTCTTCCGGGCGACAGTTGTAAAAACCTGTCTTATTGCTTGCTGGCAGCAGCTACCTGGGCAGCAACTTCTTCAGCGAAGTTGTCGACCGGCTTCTCGATGCCTTCACCAACCTTGAAGTAGGTGAACGAAACGATTTCGGCACCGGCTTTCTTCGCCAGATCGCCGACCTTGATTTCCGGGTTCTTGACGAACGCTTGCTCGACCAGGCTTGCTTCAGCCAGGAACTTGGAGATACGACCGGAAACCATCTTCTCGGCGATATCGGCAGGCTTGCCCTTGAGCTTCTCTTCGTTCAGTTGCAGGAAGACGTTCTTTTCACGCTCGATCGCTTCGGCCGATACGTCCGAAGGCAGCAGGAACTCAGGGTTGGACGCAGCCACGTGCATGGCGATGTCTTTCGCCAGCTCAGTGTCGCCGCCCTTGAGGACAACAGCCACGCCGATCTTGTTACCGTGCAGGTAAGTACCGACCACGTCACCTTCGACGCGAACCAGGCGACGGATGTTGACGTTCTCGCCAGTCTTGCCGACCAGGACCAGGCGTGCAGCTTCCTGGGCTTCGATCAGCGGAGCGGCGTCGGTCATTTTGTCAGCGAAGGCTTTCTCGACGCTGGCAGCGACGAATGCCTTGAAGTCATCCTGCAGAGCCAGGAAGTCGGTCTGGGAGTTGACTTCCAGCAGAACGGCGGCCTTGCCGTCGTCCTTGATGGCGATGGCGCCTTCAGCGGCAACGTTGCCCGCTTTCTTGGCGGCCTTGATGGCGCCCGAGGCACGCATGTCATCAATGGCTTTCTCGATGTCGCCGCCAGCCTTGGTCAAGGCTTTCTTGCAGTCCATCATGCCTTCGCCGGTACGCTCGCGCAGTTCTTTGACCAACGCTGCAGTAATCTCTGCCATTTCAAAATCCTCTTGGATAGGTTTTCAACCATTCCACCCGACCGAACGGGCGATCAATTCTTCCTCGAACCACTGCTTATAGACCGGGACACGTGACAAACAGGTAGCTGCGCCGGCGACAAATGGTTTTCGAGGTGGCAAAAAGGGGGCCAAGCCCCCTTTTTGCTTACTGAGTCAACGCCAGGGCGTCGATTACTCAGCGGCTGCGGCCGGAGCTTCTTCAGCGAAGACTTCGGTGCCGCCATTAACATTGTTGCGACCACGGATAACAGCGTCAGCCATCGAACCCATGTACAGCTGGATGGCGCGAATGGCGTCATCGTTGCCTGGGATGATGTAGTCAACGCCTTCCGGGCTGCTGTTGGTATCGACTACGCCGATGACCGGGATGCCCAGCTTGTTGGCTTCGGTGATCGCGATGCGCTCGTGGTCTACGTCGATCACGAACAGTGCGTCAGGCAGGCCGCCCATGTCCTTGATACCGCCCAGGGAGCGGTCCAGCTTCTCAAGATCGCGAGTGCGCATCAGCGCTTCTTTCTTGGTCAGCTTGGCGAAAGTACCGTCTTCGGACTGCACTTCAAGGTCACGCAGACGCTTGATGGAAGCACGAATGGTCTTGAAGTTGGTCAGCATGCCGCCCAACCAACGGTGATCGACGTACGGCGAACCGCAACGTGCTGCTTCTTCAGCAACGATCTTGCCAGCGGAACGCTTGGTGCCGACGAACAGAATCTTGTTCTTGCCCTGGGCCAGGCGCTCTACGAAGGTCAGTGCTTCGTTGAACATCGGCAGGGTTTTTTCAAGGTTGATGATGTGGATCTTGTTACGCGCGCCGAAAATGTACTTGCCCATTTTCGGGTTCCAGTAACGGGTCTGGTGACCGAAGTGCACACCGGCCTTCAGCATATCGCGCATGTTGACTTGGGACATGATAGTTCCTTGATAAGTCGGGTTTGGCCTCCACGTATCCCAATGACCAACCAGCAGCTGCATGAGCCGAAGGCACCCAGGTCATCGTGTCGACACGTGTGTGGATTTAAGCTTGCGGGGTCATCCCCGGAAAGCGGCGCATTTTATACCACAGCGTGGGCGAAAACGGAACACGGATTCTGCAGGTAGGCAAAACACCTCAAGCCGGGCACAAAACCGTGGCGAGGGAGCTTGCTCCCGCTGGGCTGCACAGCAGCCCCAATAAAGCGAGGGCCGCTACGCGCCCCAGCGGGAGCAAGCTCCCTCGCCACGGTTTATTTATGGTGCCTGACCGATCTGGTATTGCTGACAGGCGCGGATTGCCAGGATGGTCTGTTAGAATCGCCTCTTTCAGGGCTCGGCGTATCATCACCCGCCGCCCATTTCGCATCGAACAGCGCCGTCGGGCGCAGAGAGAGCCTGTATGACCGTTACCCTCAAGACTCCCGAGGACATCGCCAAAATGCGTGTCGCCGGCAAACTCGCCGCCGACGTGCTGGAAATGATCGCCGATTACGTCAAGCCTGGCGTGACCACCGAAGAGCTGGACCGCATCTGCCATGACTTTATCGTCAACGAACAGAAGGCTATCCCCGCGCCGCTCAACTATAAAGGCTTTCCGAAGTCGATCTGCACTTCGATCAACCACGTGGTCTGCCACGGCATCCCCAACGAAAAGCCGTTGAAGGATGGCGACACCTTGAACATCGACGTCACGGTCATCAAGGACGGCTATCACGGCGACACCAGCCGCATGTTCCATGTCGGCAACGTGCCGGAGTGGGCCCAGCGCCTGTCGAAGGTCACCCAGGAATGCATGTACATGGCCATCGAACTGGTGAAACCGGGCTGCCGCCTCGGGGACATCGGCGAAGTGATCCAGAAGCACGCGCAAAAGAATGGCTTCTCGGTGGTACGCGAGTTCTGCGGTCACGGCATCGGCAAGGTGTTCCACGAAGAACCGCAGATCCTGCACTACGGCCGTGCCGGTACCGGCATGGAACTGCAGGCCGGCATGACCTTCACCATCGAGCCGATGATCAACCAGGGCCGCGCCGACACCAAGGTGCTGGGCGACGGCTGGACCGCCATCACCAAGGACCGCAAGTTGTCGGCCCAGTGGGAGCACACCCTGCTGGTGACCGAGACCGGGTATGAGATCTTCACCTTGCGCAGCGACGACACCATACCTCGCGTTTCTGCCTGAACCGAACCCAGCCTATAGCTATAGATAGAAAGGAAAGCCATTCGATGCCGCAGGTGGATCCCGAACTCTTCGACCGTGGCCAGTTCCAGGCTGAACTGGCCCTGAAGGCAAGCCCCATCGCGGCCTTCAAGAAGGCGATCCGCCAGGCCCACGAAGTGCTCGACCAACGCTTTCGCGATGGCCGCGACATCCGCCGGCTGATCGAGGACCGCGCCTGGTTCGTCGATAACATCCTGCAAAGGGCCTGGGACCAGTTCGACTGGAGCCAGGAGGCCGACATCGCCTTGGTGGCGGTGGGTGGCTACGGGCGCGGCGAACTGCACCCCTACTCCGACATCGACCTGCTGATCCTGCTGGACAATGCCGATCACGAGGTGTTTCGCGACTCCATCGAGCGCTTCCTGACGCTGCTCTGGGACATCGGCCTGGAAGTCGGCCAGAGCGTACGTTCGGTGCAGGAATGTGCCGACGAGGCCCGCGCCGACCTGACGGTGATCACCAACCTGATGGAAAGCCGCACCATCGCCGGCCCGGAACGGCTGCGCCAGCGCATGCTCGATGTCACCAGCACCGCGCACATGTGGCCGAGCAAGGATTTTTTCCTGGCCAAGCACGCCGAGCAGAAAGCCCGTCACCACAAGTACAACGACACCGAGTACAACCTGGAACCCAACGTCAAAGGCTCGCCCGGCGGGCTGCGGGATATCCAGACGATTCTCTGGGTCGCCCGTCGTCAGTACGGCACGCTGAACCTGCGCGCCCTAGCCGGCGAAGGTTTCCTGGTGGAAAGCGAAAACGCCCTGCTGGCCTCGTCCCAGGAGTTTCTGTGGAAAGTTCGCTACGCCCTGCACATGCTCGCCGGTCGTGCCGAGGACCGCTTGCTGTTCGATCACCAGCGCTCCATCGCGGGCCTGCTGGGTTTCGAGGGTCAGGACGCCAAGCAGGCCATCGAAAACTTCATGCAACAGTACTACCGGGTGGTGATGAGCATCGCCCAGCTCAGTGAGTTGATCATTCAGCACTTCGAGGAAGTCATCCTCGCCCCGGCAGATGAAGAGGCGCCGCAACCGATCAATGCGCGCTTCCAGTTGCACGACGGCTACATCGAAGCGCGTAACGCCAATGTGTTCCGTCGTACGCCGTTTGCCATGCTCGAAATCTTCGTGCTCATGGCCCAGCAGCCGGACATCAAGGGTGTACGCGCCGACACCATCCGCCTGTTGCGGGAAAACCGCCATCTGATCGATGACGGCTTCCGCCACGATATCCGCAACACCAGCCTGTTCATCGAATTGTTCAAGTGCAAGATCGGCGTTCACCGCAACCTGCGGCGCATGAACCGCTACGGAATCCTGGGGCGCTACCTGCCGGAGTTCGGCTTCATCGTCGGGCAGATGCAGCACGACCTGTTCCACATCTATACGGTGGATGCCCACACGCTGAACCTGATCAAGCACTTGCGCAAGCTGCAATACACCCAGGTATCGGAGAAATTCCCGCTCGCCAGCAAGCTCATGGGCAAACTGCCCAAGCCTGAGCTGATCTACATGGCGGGGCTGTACCACGACATCGGCAAGGGCCGTCAAGGCGACCATTCCGAAATCGGTGCGGTGGATGCCGAGGCGTTCTGCCAGCGCCATCAACTGCCGGTATGGGACAGCCGGCTGATCGTCTGGCTGGTGCAGAATCACCTGGTGATGTCGACCACCGCCCAGCGCAAGGACTTGTCCGACCCGCAGGTGATCCACGACTTCGCCCAGATCGTCGGCGATGAAACCCGTCTGGATTACCTTTATGTACTGACCGTGGCCGACATCAACGCCACCAACCCGACCCTGTGGAACTCCTGGCGCGCCAGCCTGCTGCGCCAGCTCTACACCGAGACCAAGCGCGCCTTGCGCCGAGGCCTGGAGAACCCGGTGGACCGTGAGGAGCAGATCCGTCGTACCCAAAGCGCCGCCCTGGATATTCTGGTGCGCGGCGGCACCGACCCGGACGACGTCGAGCAGCTCTGGTCGCAACTGGGCGATGACTACTTCCTGCGCCACACCGCCGGCGACGTGGCCTGGCACAGCGACGCGATCCTGCAGCAACCGGCCGATGGCGGCCCGTTGGTACTGATCAAGGAAACCACGCAGCGGGAGTTCGAGGGCGGCACGCAGATCTTTATTTATGCGCCGGACCAGCATGACTTCTTCGCCGTGACCGTGGCCGCGATGGACCAGCTCAACCTCAACATCCATGACGCACGGGTCATCACCTCCAGCAGCCAGTTCACCCTCGACACCTACATCGTGCTCGACACCGATGGCGACTCGATTGGCGATAATCCTGCACGGATCAAGCAGATTCGCGACGGTCTCACCGAAGCCCTGCGCAACCCGGCGGACTACCCGACCATCATCCAGCGCCGGGTGCCGCGCCAGCTCAAGCATTTCGCGTTTGCGCCCCAGGTGACCATCCACAACGATGCCCTGCGCCAGGTCACCGTCCTGGAGCTCAGCGCCCCGGACCGCCCGGGCCTGCTGGCGCGGGTCGGACATATTTTCCTGGACTTCGACCTGTCGTTGCAAAACGCCAAGATCGCCACTCTCGGCGAGCGGGTGGAGGACGTGTTCTTCATCACCGACGCCCATAACCAGCCCTTGTCCGACCCGCAGTTGTGCAGTCGCTTGCAGGAAGAGATGGTGCGGCATTTGAGCGTCAATCAGGAAAACGATATCAACCCGACGCGCATCAGCATCTGAACCCAAGGATTTTTTCCCCTGTGGGAGCGAGCCTGTTCGCGATGGCGGCAGAACATCCAAATTGATGTTGCCTGACCCACCGCAATCGCGAGCAGGCTCGCTCCCACAAGGGCAGCGCCCACATTGAACGAGGCCCCCGATGAACAACGCTCTGAACCAGTTGCAGCCCTACCCGTTCGAAAAGCTTCGCGCCCTGCTGGGCAGCGTCACGCCGAACCCTGGCAAGCGCCCGATCGCCCTGTCCATCGGCGAACCCAAGCACCGTTCGCCAAGCTTCGTGGCCGAGGCCCTGGCAAACAACCTCGACCAGATGGCGGTGTACCCGACCACCCTCGGCCTGCCGGCACTGCGCGAAGCCATCACCGGTTGGTGCGAGCGGCGGTTCAACGTTCCGAACGGCTGGCTCGACCCGGCGCGCCATGTGCTGCCGGTCAACGGCACCCGTGAAGCGCTGTTCGCCTTCACCCAGACCGTGGTCAACCGTGGCGACGATGCGTTGGTGGTCAGCCCGAACCCGTTCTACCAGATCTATGAAGGCGCCGCGTTCCTGGCCGGAGCCAAGCCGCATTACCTGCCGTGCCTGGACGAAAACGGCTTCAATCCGGACTTCGACGCCGTTTCGCCGGACATCTGGAAACGTTGCCAGATCCTGTTCCTGTGCTCGCCCGGCAACCCGACCGGCGCGCTGATTCCTGTGGATGTGCTGAAAAAACTCATCGCCCTGGCCGATGAGCATGACTTCGTGATCGCGGCGGACGAGTGCTACAGCGAACTCTACTTCGACGAACAGACCCCACCGCCGGGCCTGCTCAGTGCCTGCGTCGAACTGGGACGCAAGGACTTCAAGCGTTGCGTGGTGTTCCACAGCCTGTCCAAACGCTCCAACCTGCCAGGCCTGCGCTCGGGTTTCGTGGCCGGCGACGCAGACGTCCTCAAGGGCTTCCTGCTATACCGCACCTACCACGGCTGCGCGATGCCAGTGCAGACTCAACTGGCGAGCATCGCCGCGTGGAACGACGAAGAACATGTGCGAGCCAACCGGGCGCTGTATCGGGAGAAGTTCGATGCCGTGCTGGACATCCTCAGCCCGGTACTGGACGTGCAACGACCCGACGGCAGCTTCTACCTGTGGCCGAACGTGGCGGGCGACGACGCGGCATTCTGCCGGGACCTGTTCGAACAGGAACACGTCACCGTGGTGCCGGGCTCCTACCTGTCCCGCGACGTCAACGGCACCAACCCCGGCGCCGGACGCGTGCGCATGGCCCTGGTCGCGCCGCTGGCGGGATGTGTAGAAGCGGCGGAGCGGATCCGGGCGTTCATCCAACGACGGGGTTGATAGGCCGTTTCGGTTGGACACTGAACCTGTGGCGAGGGAGCTTGCTCTCGCTGGGCGCGAAGCGTCCCTCGCTTTTTGGGACTGCTGCGCAGTCCAACGGGAGCAAGCTCCCTCGCCACAAGAGCTTTCTGACCGGCATCAAATCTTCACTGCCTGACATTGCCTCATCGCGAGCAAGCTCGCTCCCACACCGGACGGCGGGGCTAACAGCATTCAGAGAACCACTGAGAACTGGAACCTGTTACGAGACACCGGCAATGAACAAACACATTGGATCTGACTTTGACGACTTCCTTGCCGAGCAAGGCATTGCCGAGGAAGTTTCTGCGGCCGCGCTCAAACGCGTCATCTCCTGGCAAATTGCCGAGGCCATGCGACTTCAGAAAGTGACCAAAAAGGCCTTGGCGGAGCGTATGCATACCAGCCGTACCGCGGTTGATCGTGCGCTTGATCAGAACGATGCGGGAATGACACTGGCAACGCTTGCCAGTGCGGCTCGTGCGCTGGGTCAGAGAGTGGAGGTACGGCTGGTTCCTGAGCAGGAAGGGACTCACGCGTAAATGCTGTTGTGGCGAGGGAGCTTGCTCCCGCTGGGCTGCGCAGCGGCCCCAAGGCAGTCTACTCAATTTGCCTGACACATCGGGGTATCAGGGCTTGGGGGCGCTTCGCGCCCCAGCGGGAGCAAGCTCTCTCACCACAGGGGCTTGGTGTCGATTCGTATTTTTGTAAACGACACCAATCCACTGTAGGAGCGAGCCTGCTCCGGGCGGCGTTCCGACGATGGGGCCGGACCTTACTGCATCAAGTCCGAACCTCGACCCGATCCAAAGCCTTGTCCACCAGCAAGCCCCCAAACTCGATCATCTGCACCACCCCCAACGCCACATGCCGCCGCGAGCCGTTCAGGTCGAAGAGCAAGTCGTTGAGCATGGCATTGGCCGAGGCCAGGGTTTCGCTGAGATTGGCCAGCAGGACTTCGGTATCGGCCGTGTCCACCACCTTGAACAGCTGCGACGAGGATGGGGGTTCTGATTTGCTTTCCTCAGGCTTGAGGTAGTGATCCAGTGCCCGATCAGCGGCTTCTTGCAGCTTTTCGGGGGCGTAGTCGCCGTAGGGGAACGTGGAGGCTGGATTTGGCGGATTCGGCGTTTCTTTGATCATGCTAATGCTCCTAGAGAATTGGGAGCCGCCACCGAGTCTTCTCACGGACCGGAAGGTGGCAGCCATACGCGGGGTGAGAATCCGAGTCTCTAGGAACTCGGCCATGCCGAAGCATGCCCGCGCACAGCCGCCATATCAATGCGCAGACGAAAAGCGCCTGCACTTTATATGGTGGGCGCCTGCTCGCCTAGAGGAGATCGGATTCTCACGTCCGGTCGCTGAATTGGCAGCGACCCCCAGAGGCTAGAGCGCTCGCTTCCGACGGACAACCCTAAAAACTTGTCGGAAACTTCGGCGCGTCTGACAGACCACGACCGGCTGTTCAGACAAAAAACAAATAAAACGTACTACGCTCCAATCCGATGGCTACAAAGAGCTGTGAGTAAGAAAGGCCTACCTTCCACTCTGACCCGCACTATTTAACCAACCCCAAATTCGCCTCCGCCAGATCCAACTCCCCCAACACCTCGCGCAACACGTCATCGCCAATCTGATGAAGGCGGCTAAGCCGATACAGCTCCAGCCGCTGCGCCTTCAGTGCCTTCAAGCGCAGCCGGCGTTCCAGCAGGTCCATTTCGAACGCCAGGGCCTGGGCTTCGGCGGAGTCGTTGAAGACTTCCAACTGATGACGGTATTCGGACATCAGTCGCGCCTTGACCTCGGTCGACATGGCCGCAGCCGGCGCGCTGGCAGGCTCGGCTGGTTCTTCCACTTCCAGCGCTCGGATTGCCGCTTCAGCGGTCTTGCGCCAGGCGTCGCGGACTTCGTTGCGACGTTTGTCGTCGGGGCTTTTTTCGACGCCCCGCAGCAGCATGGGCAGGGCGATGCAGGCCGCGACCAGCGACAGCAGGATCACCCCGGCGGCGATGAAAATCAGCAGGTCCCGCTCGGGAAACGCCTCGCCCGCGTCGATCATCAGCGGCACTGAAAGCACACCCGCCAGGGTCACTGCACCGCGCACGCCGCCAAATGTCAGCAGCCAGCATGAACGCGCCGTCGGCACCAGGGTCAGTTCACCCCGACCGCGCCAGCGCCGCAGCAGTCCGGACAGCCGCCAGGTGCTCTGTACCCAGATGAACCGCAGCACCAGCAGCACGAGGAATATCGCCACCACGTCCAGGCAGCGGTAGAACAGCATTGGCCACAGCGCGTTTTCGTGGCTGGTCACGGCCTTGATGATGTCCGGCAGTTGCAGGCCCAGCAGCAGGAAGATCAGGCCGTTGAAGGCGAACTCCAACAGCGCCCAGACACTGCGGTTGAGCAGCCGCGTGCCGGTCTGGCGCGGCAGCAGGTCGAGCCAGCTCTGCATCATCCCTGCTGCCACCGCCGAGAGAATCCCCGACGCGCCCAGCCGTTCAGCCAGCACATAAGCGGCGAACGGCAACAGCAACATGAATACGACATGGGTAGCGGGATCGTCCCAGCCCCGGGCGACCATCCAGGCCCGCAGCCGCCCCACCAGCCAACTCAGGGCCACGCCGACCAGCAGTCCGCCCAGCGCCACCAGAATGAACGTCAGGCTGGCATTGGCCAGGGAAAACGCACCAGTGATGGCCGCTGCCAGGGCGAACTTGAAGGTCACCAGCCCCGACGCATCGTTCATCAGCGCTTCGCCCTGGAGCATATGCATCAGCGGCGCGGGCAAGCGGTCGCGGGCAATCGCCGAGACGGCCACGGCGTCGGTGGGCGACAACACTGCCGCCAACGCGAAGGCCACCGGCAGCGGGATACTCGGCAGCAACCAATGAATGAAGTAACCCGCTCCCACCACGGTGAACAACACCAGCCCCACCGCCAGCATCAGAATCGGCCCGCGCAGACGCCACAACTCGCGCTTGGGCATGCGCCAGCCGTCGGAGAACAGCAAGGGCGGCAAAAAGAGAAACAGGAACAGCTCAGGATCAAGGGCTACATGCAGCCCCAGGGACGGCCAGGCCAGCACAGCGCCGGCGCCGATCTGCACCAGGGGCAACGGCAGCGGGATCAACCGTCCGATCAGGCGCGAGACGCCCACCAGCATCAACAGGATCAGGACGGTATAGGCGCTTTGCATAACGGACTTCCAATGACAGCCATACACATCTGCGGCAACAGCCGGCCGCAGAAGTGCCATATTAACTGCCAAGGTGAACCCCCGCCTTTGCACATTGGTCGCACCTCAGCGGCGTCAATGCGCAATCGCCCCTTGGCCGCTCCTAACCTCCACGCGGCAGGAGCGACCGGCGATTATCCGACGCTAAACAGCTCGCTCGGCGGCACTGAGCGTCGAGCGAGCCGAGACAAAATCGACGCTGTCACCCTCGTTGTCGCTGTCATCCGCGATATGTTCGGTCGTCGACCTTTCGACCAGGGGCAACATTCCCTGCAGCTCATCCGGATGCGCGGGACCGGCCGAAAGCCTGTCCAACGCCGCAGAAGCCTTGTCCGCCAACGGTTGGGTCATCACAGCCGTGGTCACCCAGGCGGCGAGCACCGGGGCCATCGTCGCTGTAACCGTCGCCTTGCCCGCCGCTGCAACACCCGCAGGCGAAATCCCGGCGCTCCTGGCTGCGTTGACAGCGGCGGTCTGGGCCATGCCGATCGCGGTAATACCGCCGGCCAAGGCGCCGAGACCACTGACCAAGCCTGTCGGCGTAACCAAGGCTTGCAGCGATTTGCTGCCATCGCGCATCGCGTCCAGCGGCAGGCTGCCGACCCGCTTCGCAATGCCCATCGCAGCGCTTCCCACGCCGTAATTCTTGAGATCCTTGTAACGCTGATGCCAGTCTTGACGCCCCAACAGGTATTCCGGGCCAATCCGGTGTTTCGATTTATCAATGGAATGTTGCAGGTCATAAGCGGCCATGCCTGAAAGCGGAGAACCGACGGCAGCTATCACCGAGTCCACCTTGCTGCCCGTTTGCGCATCGACGGTCTTCGTCACGACGGGCTGGATGACCGTGCGCAGCACGTTTCGCGCGGAGAAGGTCTGGAAAGTCAGGCTGCCTTCAATAGCCTGGGTCGTCAGGCTCGGCTTCACCGCCTGGGCGGCTTCCTGCATGACCGGCTCCAGATCGGCATTCTCGGCCACCAGCCACTGGGTGTCGCTGGTGGCGCGCTTGATCAGGCCATTGCCGACCGTGTCGGTGGCGCTGCTGACCAGGCCGGCAATCGCCGACAATGCCAATGGCGCGGTAATCGAGCCATTGCCGGTCACCGCCGGGGCGAAGTCCAGCGCGATGGACGCCGCGCCGAAGGGAACCGAACGAATGAATCCAACAGCGTCATGAGACGCGCGATCCAGCCGCGAGCCTTTGGTCAGCACAGCATCGACGCTTTGCGCGGTTTCCCCGTCATTGGCCAGGGTACGCGACCGATCGTCGATCAGTGCTTCGAAGGCCTGGCGATTGGCACCGTTCATATGCGGCTCGAATATCCGGGTGAGCTGGGCCTTGATTGCACCAGTTCGATTTGCCAGGTCCTGTTCAGCCGAGACAGGGCCGATCGGGACGGATGCAGTGGTCCCGGTGGTCGATGTCGTTGAATGGGGCGCAAGCGTCTCTTCAGTCTGAAGCGTCAGTGGATGGGGCGGTGTCAGGGAGATGGGATCCATGGGCGGGTCTCTTGTGCGAAAAAAGTGCTGGGTTTACCTGTGCTGTGTGGTTACCTCTTTGCTATCGGTTCCGCCTCGCCCGATCCGTCGCGACAGTCAAGGCACTGAAAGGATCGACGTGGCATAATCGTCCGCTGATTTTCAGGACGATACCGGGAACGTTTTGGGGGACCCTACATGCCCAAGGAAAACAAGCACTTACAGCTTTTCGGCATCAAAGCCTGCGATACGATGAAAAAAGCGCGTACCTGGCTCGATGAGCACGCGGTGCGCTATGACTTTCACGACTACAAAACTGCCGGCATCGATCGTGAGCACCTGACCCAATGGTGCAACGAGCACGGCTGGCAGGTGGTGTTGAACCGTGCCGGTACGACCTTTCGCAAGCTCGACGACGAACGCAAAGCCGATCTCGACCAGACGAAAGCCATCGAACTGATGCTCGCCCAACCCTCGATGATCAAGCGCCCGGTGCTGGATCTCGGTGACCGAACCCTGATTGGCTTCAAGCCAGATAGTTATGCGGCAGCGATCAAGTAATCCTGCCCAGTCCATTTTCTAGAGGTAATTTCATGTCCACTACCCTGTTCAGCCTGGCCTTTGGTGTCGGCACTCAAAACCGTGAAGGCGCCTGGCTGGAGGTGTTCTACGCACAGCCACTGCTCAACCCATCGGCAGATATCGTCAACGCCGTCGCGCCGATCCTGAACTACAGCGAAGGCAACCAGGCCATCACCTTTACCACCGCCCAGGCCTCGCAGCTGGCCGAAGCCCTCAAGGGCGTCGACGCGGCACAAGCCAAGCTGCTGACCCGCCTGGCCGAGAGCCATAAGCCACTGGTCGCCACCCTGCTGGCCGAAGACGCTCAACTGAGCTCCACCCCCGAGGCGTACCTCAAGCTGCACCTGCTGTCCCATCGCCTGGTCAAGCCCCACGGCCTGAACCTGGCCGGGATTTTCCCATTGCTGCCGAACGTGGCCTGGACCAGCCAGGGCGCGATCGACCTCGCCGAACTGGCCGAGCACCAGCTCGAAGCGCGCCTGCGCGGTGAGCTGCTGGAAGTGTTCTCGGTGGACAAGTTCCCGAAAATGACTGACTACGTGGTCCCGGCCGGCGTGCGCATCGCCGATGCCGCACGGATCCGCCTGGGCGCCTACGTGGGCGAAGGCACCACCGTGATGCATGAAGGTTTCATCAACTTCAACGCCGGCACCGAAGGCCCGGGCATGATCGAAGGCCGTGTCTCGGCGGGCGTATTCGTCGGCAAGGGTTCGGACCTGGGCGGTGGTTGCTCGACCATGGGCACCCTGTCGGGTGGCGGCAACATCGTGATCAAGGTTGGCGAAGGCTGCCTGATCGGCGCCAACGCCGGCATCGGTATCCCGTTGGGCGATCGCAATACCGTGGAGTCGGGCCTGTACGTGACCGCCGGCACCAAGGTCGCGTTGCTGGACGACAACAACCAGCTGGTCAAGGTGGTCAAGGCCCGCGACCTGGCCGGCCAGCCTGACCTGCTGTTCCGCCGCAACTCCGAAACCGGCGCGGTGGAATGCAAGACCCATAAGTCGGCCATCGAGCTGAACGAAGCACTGCACGCGCATAACTAAGCCGCTTCACAGTCACCTGTGGGAGCCGACGTGCTCCCACAGGGTCCGGCTTCACTCCAGCAGGGCCCGAAAGCATGTTGATCCCCTCTCCCTGGCGCGCTGATTTCCCGGCCATCGCCGCCCTGCAACGGCAAGGCCAGACCTACCTGGACAACGCCGCCACCACGCAAAAACCCCAAGCCTTGCTAGACGCCCTGGCGCATTACTACGCCAACGGCGCGGCCAACGTGCACCGCGCGCAGCATTTGCCGGGCGCCCACGCCACCCAGGCGTTCGAAGACAGTCGCCTGAAAGTGGCGCAATGGCTCGACGCGGGCGATTGCGGGCAGATCGTCTTCACCCATGGCGCGACCAGCGCACTGAATCTGCTGGCCTACGGGCTGGAACATCGGTTCAGCCCGGGCGATGAAATCGTCATCAGCGCCTTGGAACACCACGCCAACCTGCTGCCCTGGCAACAACTGGCCGAACGCCGCTCGTTGAAGCTGGTGGTGTTGCCGTTGGGTGCCGACGGCGTGATCGACGTGGATGCCGCCGCCGAACTGATCGGCCCGCGTACCCGGCTGCTGGCGGTCAGCCAGTTGTCCAACGTATTGGGCGCCTGGCAGCCGTTGCCGGCGCTGCTGGCCCTGGCCAGGGCCCACGGGGCGCTGACGGTGGTCGACGGTGCCCAGGGCGTGGTGCATGGTCGTCACGACATGCAGGCCTTGGGCTGCGATTTCTACGTGTTTTCCAGCCACAAACTCTACGGTCCCGACGGGCTGGGCGTGCTGTTTGGTCGTAACGAAGCGCTCGGCCAACTGCGTCATTGGCAGTTCGGCGGTGAAATGGTGCAGCAGGCCGATTACCACCACGCCACGTTCCGCCCTGCACCGCTGGGCTTTGAGGCCGGCACGCCGCCGGTCGCCAGTGTGATCGGCCTGGGAGCAAGCCTGGACTACCTGTCCGCGCTCGATCCGCAAAGCGTCGTCGACCACGAGGCAGCGCTGCACGACTACCTGCTCCAGGGTCTGCTGGCACGCAATGGTGTGCGCTTGATCGGCAACCCGCGCCTGGCTCTGGTCAGCTTCGGCGTCGAGGGCGTGCATAACGCTGACCTGGCCCACCTGCTGACCGAGCAAGGCATCGCCGTACGTGCCGGGCATCATTGCGCCATGCCGCTGTTCAAGCACCTCGGGCTGTCGGGGGCGATCCGGGTCTCGCTGGCGCTGTACAACGACTCCGCCGACATCGAGCGTTTTTTTGAAGCGCTGGATCAGGCTCTGGAGATGCTGCGATGAATCTGCCGACCGACGCCGCCACCGCGTTGCACGTTTTCCAGGATGCCTCGGGCTGGGAACAACGCGCCCGCCTGTTGATGCAATGGGGCGAGCGCCTGCCGCCCCTGAGCGACGCGGACAAATGCGAGGCCAACCTGGTCAGTGGTTGTGAAAGCCAGGTGTGGTTGGTGGGCCAGTTGCAGGATGGGCACTGGCAGTTTTCTGCGGCCAGTGAGGCCCGGTTGATTCGCGGGTTGGTGGCGCTATTGCTGGCACGGGTCAACGGCCTGACCGCCACTGAGTTGCTGCAGGTCGATCTGCCGGGGTGGTTTGCTGAGTTGGGATTGTCGCGTCAGCTTTCGCCTTCGCGCAGTAATGGGTTGAATGCGGTGTTGCAGCGAATGGTTGAATTGGCGCGATAACGGTGGCGAGGGAGCTTGCTCCCGCTCGGCTGCAAAGCAGCCGCCTTGAGTTCAAGATGATTGATCCCGCAATGGGGGCCGCTTCGCGACCCAGCGGGAGCAAGCTCCCTCGCCACAATGGCAGTCACTGCGCGGGCTTGGCCCGGTCGGCCGGCCGTCGAACCCCCGCCACGATCTTATCCACAGCCTTGGTCGCCGCGACCATGCCGAATGTCGCCGTGACCATCATCACTGCGCCAAACCCGCCGGCGCAGTCGAGCTTCACACCATCGCCGACAAAACTCTTCTGCAAGCAGATGCTGCCATCCGGCTTCGGGTAGCGCAGTTGTTCGGTAGAGAACACGCACGGCACGCTGTAGTGGCGGGTCACGGTGCGGGAAAAACCGTAGTCGCGGCGCAGGGTAGAGCGCACTTTCGAGGCCAGCGGATCGTTGAATGTGCGGTTCAGGTCGCAGACCTGGATCAGCGTCGGGTCGATCTGCCCGCCCGCGCCGCCGGTGGTGATGATCTGGATCTTGCGGCGCTTGCACCAGGCAATCAGTGCGGCCTTGGCGTTGACGCTGTCGATGCAGTCGATCACGCAATCGATGTTCGGCGTGATGTACTCGGCCATGGTGTCGCGGGTGACGAAATCCGCCACCGCATGCACGGTGCAGTCGGGATTGATGCCGCGCAAGCGCTCGGCCATCACCTGGACCTTGGGCTTGCCAACGGTGCTGTCCAGCGCGTGCAACTGGCGGTTGGCGTTGCTGACGCAGACATCGTCCAGGTCAAACAGGGAAATCTCGCCCACGCCGCAACGGGCTATGGCTTCCGCCGCCCACGATCCCACACCGCCCACCCCGACAATCGCCACATGGGCCGCTCGCAGGCGATCGAGGCCTTCGATGCCGTACAACCGGGCGATACCGGCAAATCGTGGATCTTCTGTACTCATGACCATTACCCCAAAAACCGGCGCGCATTATAGGGCACCCGTGAGCGATGGCGATGCAGGCCTGTCGAAAACCTTTGTGGGAGCAGGCTCGCTCCCACAGGTTTTATGTTCCAACCGACGGGGCCAAGGCGCCCATCAGGTTGGTTTTGCTATAAGATAACCGCCATTTTGTGAGCGTTGGCCGAACACCTATCCAATGGTCGACCTCAGATCCTGTGGGAGCGGGCTTGCTCGCGAATACGGTGTGTCAGGCAATAGATATGTGACTGATACAGCGCTTTCGCGAGCAAGCCCGCTCCCACAAGATCCAGCCATCATCCCTTTTCCCGGAGCTTTCCATGACGGCCCACGCCGACCTCTCGCCGACCCTGCAACTCGCCTGCGACCTGATCCGCCGTCCGTCCGTCACGCCGGTGGATGCCGATTGCCAGAAACTGATGATGCAGCGACTGGGCCAAGCGGGTTTCAAACTCGAACCCATGCGCATCGAGGATGTGGATAACTTCTGGGCCAGCCATGGCAAGCATGACGGGCCGGTGCTGTGTTTCGCCGGGCACACCGACGTGGTGCCGACCGGCCCGGTGCAGGCCTGGCAGCTCGACCCGTTCGATGCGGTCATCGACGAGCACGGCATGCTCTGCGGCCGTGGCGCGGCGGACATGAAAGGCAGCCTCGCGGCGATGGTGGTGGCGGCGGAACGGTTTGTCGCCGATTACCCGGACCACAAGGGCTCCGTGACTTTCCTGATCACCAGTGACGAAGAGGGCCCGGCCCACCACGGCACCAAGGCTGTGGTCGAGCGCCTCAAGGCACGGCAGGAGCGGTTGGACTGGTGCATTGTCGGCGAGCCGTCGAGCACCACCCTGGTGGGCGACGTGGTGAAGAACGGCCGGCGCGGTTCCCTCGGTGCAAAACTGACCGTGCGCGGCAAGCAAGGCCACGTGGCTTATCCGCACCTGGCGAAAAACCCGATCCATCTGGCCGCGCCGGCCCTGGCGGAACTGGCTGCCGAGCATTGGGACCACGGCAACGACTTCTTCCCGCCCACCAGCTTCCAGATCTCCAATCTCAACGCCGGCACAGGCGCGACCAACGTGATCCCAGGCGAGCTGGTGGCGGTGTTCAACTTCCGCTTTTCCACCGAGTCCACGGTCGAAGGCCTGCAACAGCGGGTGGCCGACATCCTTGATAAACATCAGTTGGACTGGCACATCGACTGGGCATTGTCCGGCCTGCCCTTCCTCACCGAGCCGGGCGCGCTGCTGGACGCGGTGTCGTCGAGCATCAAGGACGTCACCGGCCGCGAAACCCACGCCTCCACCAGCGGCGGCACCTCCGATGGTCGTTTCATCGCTACCATGGGCACTCAAGTGGTGGAACTGGGGCCGGTCAACGCGACCATCCACCAGGTGGACGAACGCGTGCTGGCGGCCGATCTCGACGTGCTGACCGAGATCTACTACCAGACGCTGATCAA
This sequence comes from Pseudomonas sp. SMV71, assembly GCF_052042015.1. Lineage (NCBI taxonomy): Bacteria > Pseudomonadati > Pseudomonadota > Gammaproteobacteria > Pseudomonadales > Pseudomonadaceae > Pseudomonas > Pseudomonas sp. SMV71. The sequence continues at coordinate 127,767 of NZ_JBKGGU010000001.1, forward strand.
GTTGCTCGCCTGATGCTCGCCTGCCCGATCTGCAATGAACCGCTCAATGCGGTGGACAACGGCGTGGTCTGCCCGGCCGGCCATCGATTCGACCGCGCCCGCCAGGGTTACCTGAACCTGCTGCCGGTGCAGCACAAGAACAGCCGCGATCCGGGCGACAACCAGGCCATGGTCGAGGCCCGCCGGGATTTCCTCAACGCGGGGCATTATGCCCCCGTCGCCCGGCGCCTGGCCGAGCTGGCGGCTGAACGTGCGCCGGGACGCTGGCTGGACATCGGTTGTGGCGAAGGCTATTACACCGCACAAATCGCCGACGCCCTGCCCCATGCCGACGGCTATGCCCTGGACATTTCCCGCGAGGCGGTCAAACGCGCCTGCAAACGCAACCCACAGTTGACCTGGTTGATTGCCAGCATGGCCCGGGTGCCGTTGGCGGACGGTTGTTGCCAGTTCCTGGCCAGCGTGTTCAGCCCACTGGACTGGCAGGAGGCCAAGCGCCTGCTCAGCCCCGGTGGCGGCCTGATGAAAGTCGGCCCCACCAGCGGCCACCTGATGGAACTGCGCGAGCGGCTGTACGACGAAGTGCGCGAATACACCGATGACAAACACCTGGCCCTGGTGCCTGCCGGCATGATGCTGGATCACAGCGAGACCTTGGAATTCAAGCTCACGCTCGACAGCGGCCAGGACCGCGCCAACTTGCTGGCAATGACGCCCCACGGCTGGCGCGCCAGCGCCGAACGCCGCGCCAGCGTGATTGAGCAGGCGGCGCCCTTCGAGGTCACGGTGTCGATGCGCTACGATTATTTCGTTCTTCAATAACCTTTAGATTCCAGGCCTCGGTCATTCGGCCGGGGCCAGATAAATCCGCGAATGGATTTTTCAGGACCGCAGCGAGGACATCCATGCGCCAACCCGATATCGAGATTTACCTCAAGGACGCCGACGTCGACCACAAGGCCATCGCCGCCTGGCTGACCCAGGCGCTGGGCCCGTGCAGCGAATGGACTCAGAAAGGCCAGACCTACAAGTGCAAGGCCGGCAACATCCCGGTGACCTGGCTGCCCAAAGCCGTCGGCAAGTGGAACAGCCTGTACCTGGAAAGCGACCAGACCCCGTGGGACGACGACATCGCCTGCGCCCGCGCCGCCTACGCCGCGCTGAACGTCGAAGTGCGCTGCGCACCGGGGTCATGGGTGGAGGAAGAAGGGGAAGAATCGGCGGACCGCTGGATTCGCATCAGTGCCGATGGGGAAGAGGAGATTACCTGGCGGACGGCTTGATGCAGCCTTTGCGGATGTAAAAGCAGATCCGATGTGGGAGCGAGCAGGCTCGCTCCCACAGGGGTCCCTGATATGGCTGAAAAAGTTTACAACCCCACCACATCCTCAGCCTGCAAGCCCTTCTGCCCTTCCACCACCGCGTATTCGACCTGCTGGCCTTCGGTCAGCGAGCGGTGGCCTTCGCCGCGGATCGCGCGGTAATGCACGAAGACATCCGCCCCACCTTCGCGCTGGATGAAGCCATAGCCTTTGGCGTCGTTGAACCACTTCACGTTGCCGGTTTCGCGTGCTGCCATGATGCTCACTCCTATTCTTATTTTTAGCCGACTGGTAGTCGTACGAACTTTCGCCGGCCTCCGACCGTCCATGAGATGCGAAGGCGGCTAGCCGACCGAGTATATGACAGCCGCAAAAACTCTCAACTGACTTTACTTCGGCGCTTTTTTGCCGATTTTCGATGAATCCTGCACACTAGCCAGCCCGAGCAGCCGCTCGGTTTCATCCACTCATGCAGAAGCCGTATGACCCGTTCTCCGTTCCGCCGTCTTGTGTTTGGCACCTTGCGCCGGCTGTTGTACCTCTGGGTTCGCTCCGAGACCATCAACCAGTCGTCCTTCACCCTCAACCTCGACCGCAGCCGTCCGGTGTTCTACGTCCTGCAAGATCCATCGCTGACCGACCTGGCGGTGCTCGACACCGAGTGCACCAAGGCCGGCCTGCCCCGTCCGGTTCTGCCAGTATCAGTAGGTAACTTGCTGGAGCCGGCGGCGTTTTTTTACCTGACCCCGGCACCGGACTGGCTCGGGCGCCAGGACAAACGCGGCGCGCCGCCGACCCTGACGCGGCTGGTCAATGTGCTGAGCCATGATGCCGCCGAGGATGCGCAGATCATCCCGGTCAGCGTGTTCTGGGGCCAATCGCCCGACAGTGAATCCAGTCCCTGGAAGCTGCTGTTCGCCGACAGCTGGGCCGTCACCGGGCGCCTGCGGCGTCTGCTGAGCATCATGATCCTGGGGCGCAAGACCCGCGTGCAGTTCTCCGCGCCGATCCACCTGCGCGAGCTGATCGAGCACGACAAGGGCCACGAACGCACCGTGCGCATGGCCCAGCGGATCCTGCGGGTGCACTTTCGCAACCTGAAGTCTGCGGTCATCGGCCCCGACATTTCTCACCGGCGCAACCTGGTCAAGGGCCTGTTGAACCAGCCGCTGGTCAAGCAGGCGATTGCCGACGAGGCCGAACGGGAAAAGATTGCTCCGGAAAAAGCCAAGGCCCAGGCCCTGCGCTACGGCAATGAAATCGCCTCCGACTACACGTACACCGCGATCCGTTTCCTGGAGGTGGTGCTGAGCTGGTTCTGGAACAAGATCTACGACGGCATCAAGGTCAACCACATCGAAAATGTGCAAGCGATCGCGCCCGGTCACGAGGTCATCTATGTACCGTGCCACCGCAGCCACATCGACTACCTGCTGCTGTCGTACCTGCTGTTTCGCAACGGCCTGACACCACCGCACATCGCCGCCGGCATCAACCTGAACATGCCGGTCATCGGCGGCCTGCTGCGCCGTGGCGGAGCGTTTTTCATGCGCCGCACGTTCAAGGGCAACCCGCTCTACACCGCGGTGTTCAACGAATACCTGCACACCTTGTTCACCAAGGGCTTCCCGGTGGAATACTTCGTCGAGGGCGGGCGCTCGCGCACCGGGCGCATGCTGCAACCCAAGACCGGCATGCTCGCCATCACCCTGCGCAGCTTCCTGCGTTCATCGCGCACGCCCATCGTCTTCGTGCCGGTCTATATCGGCTACGAGCGCGTGCTGGAAGGCCGTACCTACCTGGGCGAACTGCGCGGGGCCAGCAAGAAGAAGGAATCGATCTTCGATATCTTCAAAGTCATCGGCGCCCTCAAGCAGCGCTTTGGCCAGGTGGCAGTGAACTTCGGCGAGCCGATCAAGCTGGCGGAGTTTCTGGACGCCGAACAGCCCGACTGGCGTCAACAGGAGTTGGGGCCACAGTTCAAACCGGCGTGGCTCAACGCAACCACCCATCGCCTGGGCGAGCGCGTGGCCCGGCACTTGAACGAAGCCGCGGCGATCAACCCGGTCAACCTCGTGGCCCTGGCCTTGCTGTCCACCAGCCGCCTGGCCTTGGACCACCATGCCATGGCCCGGGTGCTGGACCTTTACCTGGCATTGCTGCGCAAAGTGCCCTATTCCCCCCACACCACCCTGCCCGAGGGCGACGGGCAAGCGCTGATCAAACATGTGAAGGACATGGACCTGCTGTCCGAACAGAGCGACGCCCTGGGCAAAATCCTGTACCTGGACGAGCAGAATGCGGTACTGATGACCTACTACCGCAACAACGTGCTGCACATCTTCGCCCTGCCGGCGTTGCTTGCCAGCTTCTTCCAGAGCACCTCGCGCATGAGCCGCGAGCAAATCCTGCGCTACACCCGTGCGCTGTACCCGTACCTGCAATCGGAGCTGTTCATTCGCTGGTCGCTGGAGGAGCTGGAGGGCGTGGTCGACCAGTGGCTCGAAGCGTTCGTCGAACAGGGCCTGCTGCGTTTCGAAAAGGATCTGTACCTGCGCCCGGCCCCGAGCTCGCGGCACTTCGTATTGCTGACGTTGCTGTCCAAGAGCATCGCCCAGACCTTGCAGCGTTTCTACATGACCGTCTCGCTGCTGCTCAACAGTGGGCAGAACAGCGTCAGCGCCGAAGAGCTGGAAGACCTGTGCACCGTGATGGCCCAGCGCCTGTCGATCCTGCATGGGCTGAACGCCCCGGAGTTCTTCGACAAGAGCCTGTTCCGGCACTTCATCCAGACCCTGCTCGACCTCGACGTACTGCGTCGCGACGAAGCCGGCAAGCTGAGCTATCACGAACTGCTGGGCGAGTTGGCCGAGGGCGCGGCGAAGCGGGTGCTGCCGGCAGAGATTCGCCTGTCGATCCGCCAGGTCGCGTTGCATCGCAGCGAGGACGCGGCGGAGGCCGTCATGACCACGGAAAGCGATGATTCGACACCGCTAAACGGATAAACCCACAGCACTCGAAGAAAAGACCTACAGAAAGCTGCGTAAGTGAGCCCTAGGATGGGCTCACGTCAATGTCGACGTAATGAAAAGGAAGTCATCATGAAGATCATCACATTAACCATGCGCCTGCCGGAAGGCTTTCAACTGCCGGAAGACGGCCGCCCCGAAGTCAGTGTTCGGGACGCCCGCGGCATTCAGATCAGCGCAAGCGGCGGCCAGGGTTCCAACGTAGCGCCAACGGAACCGGTGGCTGCAAACCCTTGGCAGCATCGTTTCCAGATCGATCCGCAAGCCTTTGACGAAGGGGACGAGCTGTCGGTCAGCGCCCAGATTTACCAAGGGGCCACCGCTGTTTTTCTGGATACCGAACACACCTTCGCCTGGGATGGCACCGATCAACACGTTGACATCCCCTTGAGCCTGGCGCCAGCATCGCAGGCTGAAACTGCCCAGGCACCCGCGTTCGGTTCCTGAACCGCGACGTAACGGCTGGATGCCTGGACGTAAATTTCGCTAGAGGTTCGGTGGCGCCCGGTACATGCCGGGCGCCACCGAACCAGGTACTTCCAATGAAAAAAATCGCTCTGTTTGCATCCATCGCCCTGATGGCCGCCTGCCAATCGGCGCCATCCCCTACCGCCACCGTCGCGTCCCTGGACGGTGAAGTCTTCTACCTGCAACGCATCGCCCTGCCGCCCAACGCCACCTTGAGCGTGAGCCTGCAGGATGTCTCGCTGGCCGACGCGCCAGCCGTGGTGCTCGACGAGCAGAGCGGCCCGGTCAACGGCCAGGTCCCACTACCGTTCCACCTCAGTTATGATCCCACCCGGGTCAAGCCCGGCCATCGCTACGCCGTCAGCGCCCGCATCGAGGCGGACGGCCAGTTGATGTTCATCACCACCGAGCAACACCCCGTGCAGCTCGACGGTAAGGACCCGCAACCGTTGAAGATCCGCGTCAACGCCGCACGCTGATTGCCTCTCCAAACTTCTTCAAGGACGCCACCATGCTCCGTTCTACCCTCCGTTTCACCGGCCTGTGCGCGGGCCTGCTGATCTGCGCCAACGCCATGGCCCTGTCCTTGGGCGACCTGTCGCAAAAGGATGCCACCGGTGGCCTCAAGGATGCCCTGACCCAGGGCGCGCAAGTGGCGGTCAAGCAACTGGGCGCGCCGGGCGGTTTCAGCAATAACCCGGACGTGAAGATCGAGCTGCCGGGCAAGCTCGGCAAAGTCGCCAGCAAGATGAAGGCCTTCGGCATGGGCGAGCAGGTCGATCAACTGGAAACCAGCATGAACCAGGCCGCCGAAGCGGCGGTGGTCCAGGCCCAGCCGATCCTGGTCAACGCGGTGAAGAACATGAGCGTGGACGATGCCAAGGGCATCCTGAGCGGTGGCAATGACTCGGCGACGCAATACCTGAACAAGAGCAGCCGCGAGCAGATCCGCGCCAAGTTCCTGCCCATCGTCAAGCAAGCCACCGACAAGGTCGGTCTGGCTCAGAAATACAACACCTTCGCCGGCCAGGCCGCGTCCCTCGGCGTGGTGGACGCCAAGAGCGCGAACATCGAGAACTACGTGACCGAACAGGCGCTGGACGGGTTGTTCGAAATGATCGGCAAACAGGAAGCCACCATTCGCCAGAACCCGGCTGCCGCGGCGACCAGCCTGGCGAAGAAGGTGTTCGGGACGCTCTAAGCCCCCACATAAAACAAACTGTGGGAGTCTGCTCGCGATGAAAATACTACATACCTGACAAACTACATGACCTGTGGCGAGGGAGCTTGCTCCCGCTGGGCCGCGCAGCGGCCCCAAGCGTTTGCGGTTGCTGCGCAACCGAGCGGGAGCAAGCTCCCTCGCCACAGTTTCGGAGTGCAGTGGCGTGTCAGGCCTTCTTGACCCTGAACCACGCCGCATACAGCGCCGGCAGGAACAACAGCGTCAACGCCGTCGCCACGATCAGCCCGCCCATGATCGCCACGGCCATCGGGCCGAAGAACAGGCTGCGCGACAGCGGGATCATCGCCAGCACCGCCGCCAGTGCGGTGAGCACGATGGGTCGGAAACGGCGCACGGTCGCTTCGATGATCGCCTGCCAAGGCGTGAGCCCGGCTGCGATGTCCTGCTCGATCTGATCCACCAGGATCACCGAGTTGCGCATGATCATCCCCGAGAGCGCGATGGTGCCGAGCATGGCGACGAACCCGAACGGCTGGCGGAACACCAGCAAGAACAGCGTGACGCCGATCAAGCCCAGAGGCGCGGTCAGAAACACCATCGCCGTGCGTGAGAAGCTGCGCAGTTGCAGCATCAGCAGCGTCAACACCACGACGATGAACAACGGCACCCCGGCATTCACCGACTTCTGTCCACGGGCCGAATCTTCCACCGTACCGCCGACTTCCAGCAGATAACCGTCCGGCAGCTCGGCACGAATCGGGTCCAGGGTCGGGAAGATCTGCTGCACCAGGGACGCCGGTTGTTCCTTGCCGTAGATATCCGCCCGCACGGTCACGCTCGGCAGGCGGTTGCGGTGCCAGATCACGCCCTCTTCGAAGCCGTACTCCAATGTCGCGATCTGCGACAGCGCAACGCTGCGCCCATTCTCGGTAGGCACCGCCAGGCTCGGCAACAGCGACAACTCGGTGCGCTCGTGCACCGTGCCCCGCAGCAGGATCTCGATCAGCTCGTTGTCTTCACGGTACTGGCTGACGCTGGACCCGGTCAGGGAACTGCGCAGGAAGCTCGCCAGGTTGGCGGTGCTCACGCCCAGGGCACGGGCACGGTCCTGATCGACGTTCAGGTACACCACCTTGCTCGGTTCTTCCCAGTCCAGGTGCACATTGGTCACGTAGGGGTTTTCGCGAACCTTCGTCGCCACTTTCCGCGCCAGAGCCCGGACTTCCTCGATGTGCTCCCCGGTCACGCGAAACTGCACCGGGTAGCCCACCGGCGGACCGTTTTCCAAGCGCGTGACCCGCGAGCGCAGGGTCGGGAATTGTTCGTTCAAGGTGCTGATCAACCAGCTGCGCAGCGGCTCGCGGTCTTCGATGGTCTTGGCCAGCACCACAAACTGGGCGAAGCTGGACGCCGGCAGTTGTTGATCCAGCGGCAGGTAGAAGCGCGGTGAACCGGTGCCGACATAAGCGACATAGTTGTCGATGCCGGGGTGATCCTTGAGCAACGCCTCCAGACGCTTGACCTGCTCGGCGGTGTTACTCAGGGACGCGCCTTCTTCAAGTTTCAAATCGACCATCAGCTCCAGCCGCCCTGACGCCGGGAAGAACTGCTGCGGTACAAAACGGAACAGCACCACCGAGCCGACGAACAACAGCACGGTCAGGGTGATGACGGTCTTGCGCCGCCGCACGCACCATTCCACCAACCGCCGCACGCGCTGGTAGAACGGCGTGCCGTAGGGATCGGGCTGGCCGTGACCACTGCCATGCCTGGCTGCATGGATTTTCGCCAGGTCCGGCAGCAGCCGCTCACCCAGGTAGGGCACGAACACCACCGCGGCCACCCAGGACGCCAGCAAGGCCAGGGTCACCACCTGGAAAATCGAGCGGGTGTATTCGCCGGTCCCTGATTGCGCGGTGGCAATCGGCAGGAAGCCCGCCGCAGTGATCAGCGTACCGGTCAGCATCGGGAACGCGGTGCTGGTCCAGGCGAAACTGGCGGCCTTGAGCCGGTCGAAGCCCTGCTCCATCTTGATCGCCATCATCTCCACCGCAATGATCGCATCATCCACCAGCAATCCGAGAGCCAGCACCAGCGCACCGAGGGAGATCTTGTGCAGACCGATCCCCAGGTAGTACATCGCGGCAAAGGTCATCGCCAGCACCAGCGGAATCGCCAGGGCCACCACCATCCCGGTGCGCAGCCCCAGGGAAAAGAAGCTCACCAGCAGCACGATCACCAGCGCCTCCACCAGCACCCGGACGAACTCGCCGACGCCGGTCTTCACCGCCGCCGGCTGATCGGAAACCTTGCGCAACTGCATGCCGGCGGGAAGATTGTTCTGGATCCGGGCAAACTCGGCTTCCAGGGCCTTGCCCAGCACCAGGATGTCACCGCCCTCCTTCATCGCCACGGCCAGGCCGATGGCGTCCTCGCCCATGAAGCGCATGCGCGGCGCCGGTGGATCGTTGAAACCACGACGTACATCGGCGACATCGCTGATACGGAACGTGCGGTCGGCGACGCGGATCGGGAAGTTGCGGATCTCCTCCACGGTCTGGAAATTGCCCGAGACCCGTAGCTGCAAACGCTCGCTGCTGGTTTCGAAGAACCCGGCGGTGGACACCGCATTCTGCTCCTCAAGGGCCTGCTGGACCGCAGCCATCGGCAGGCCGAGGGTGGCCAGCTTGACGTTCGATAGCTCGATCCAGATCTTTTCGTCCTGCAAGCCGATCAGTTCGACCTTGCCGGTGTCCTTGACCCGTTGCAGCTGGATCTGGATACGGTCGGCGTAATCCTTGAGTACCGCGTAGTCGAAACCGTCACCGGTGAGCGCGTAGATATTGCCAAAAGTCGTGCCGAACTCATCGTTGAAAAACGGCCCCTGGATGCCCGGCGGCAAGGTGTGGCGAATGTCGCTGACCTTCTTGCGGATCTGATACCAAAGCTCGGGAATCTGCGCCGAATGCAGGGAGTCACGGGCCATGAACGTCACCTGGGATTCACCAGGGCGAGAGAACGAAACGATCCGTTCATAATCGCCGGTTTCCATCAGTTTCTTTTCGATGCGCTCGGTGACCTGGCGCGAGACTTCCTCGGCGGTCGCTCCCGGCCAGTTGGTCCGGATGACCATGGCCTTGAAGGTGAACGGCGGGTCCTCGCTTTGCCCCAGTTTGGTGTAGGAAAGCGCGCCAACGATGGCCAGCAACAGCATCAGGAACAGTACGATCTGGCGATTGCGCAGCGCCCATTCGGAAAGATTGAAACCCATCGGGGATTACTCCTTGGCCGCCAGGTTGACCACGCGATTGGAGCGATCCACCGGCCGCACCTTCTGGCCGTCGAGCAGCACGTGCACGCCCGCCGCGATCACCCAGTCATTGGCGCCAAGGCCTTCGAGCACTGGGACGGTTTTTTCGCCAAAGGCGCCGACCCGGACCGGGACTTTCTTCACCGTGCTGTCAGGGTTGACCACCCAGACATAGGTCGCACCGTTCTCCGCCGTCAGGGCTGACAATGGCACGGCCAGCGGCACCTTGTCGGCGGTCTGGATAAACACTCGGGCACTCTGGCCCAGTTCGGCCGGCACACTGCCAGCGTTAAAGGCAACACGGGCCGCGAAGGTACGAGACCTGGGGTCGGCGGCCGGGGAAAGTTCGCGAATGCGACCGCTGAAACGCTGGTCGGGCTGGCTCCACAGTTCCACCGAGACCGGCTGACCAACCTTGAACCGGCCAAAGCTCTGTTCCGGCAGGCTGATCAGCACTTCACGCTCACCGTCGGTGGCCAGGGTGAAGACGGTTTGCCCAGCCGACACCACTTGCCCGACTTCCACTGCACGGCGGGCGACCACGCCATCCTGGGGAGCACGCAGCACCGAGTAGCTGGCCTGGTTGCTGGCTACATCGAACTCGGCCTTGATCTGCTTGAGTCGCGCGCTGCCTGCGCGATAGAGGTTTTCGGCGTTGTCGTATTGCGAACGGCTGACCATCTGCCGCTCCATCAGGGTCTTGTAGCGATCACGCTCGGCGCGCACCAGGTTCAGGTTGGCCTCGGCGGCAGCGACCTGGGCCCGGGTCGCTTCCAGTTGCAACCGGACATCTTCGGGATCGAGCTCAGCCAGCGGCTGATTGGCCTTGACCCGCTGCCCCTCTTCAACAAGCCGCCGGCTCACTTTACCGCCGATGCGAAACGCCAGGTCAGGCTCGAACCGCGCGCGTACTTCACCGGGATAACTCTCTGTCGCCTGGGCCGAAGGCTCGGGCTTGACCACCATGGCCGGGCGCACGGCGACGGCCACCGGCTCGTCATGGCCACACGCAGACAATAAAAAAGCCAGGCTGACTGGCACGGCGAGGGACAACGCATAGCGGAACATGGCGGGCGACCTTTCGCTAATGATGCTTGGAATAATTATACTGGCGAGTATGTTATTAATAGCAAACTGACCAGTCCAGTATTAAAGCGAAGAAATGTCGAACAATCTTTCAACTCCCAGCGGCCCCGGCCGTCCGAAGGACCCGGCCAAGCGCCAGGCCATTCTTGACGCGGCCAAACGCCTGTTCGTAAGCCTGGGTTACGCCAGTACCAGCATGGACGCAGTCGCCACCGAGGCGGGTGTTTCCAAGCTGACGGTGTACAGCCATTTCAATGACAAGGAGACGTTGTTTTCCGCCGCCGTGATCGCCAAATGCGAGGAGCAGGTACCGCCGCTGTTCTTCGAATGGCCGGACGGCGCTGCGATTGAACAGGTGTTGTTGAACATCGCCCGCGGCTTTCACCAGTTGATCAACAGCGAAGAGTCGGTGAATCTGCATCGGGTGATCATGGCCTTGGGCAGCCAGGATCCGAAACTCTCGGCGATTTTCTACGAGGCCGGCCCGCAGCGGATGCTGTCCGGCATGGAGCGCCTGCTGAACAAGGTCAACCAGAGCGGCGCCTTGAACATCGACAAACCCCGCAATGCCGCCGAGCATTTCTTTTGCCTGATCAAGGGCGCGGCGAATTTCCGGCTGCTGTATGGCTGCGGCGCCCCGCTGGGACCCGAAGCGGCCGAAGCCCATGTGCAGGAGGTGGTGGGGTTGTTCCTGCGGGCTTACAGGCCTTAGGTCATCCCGCAGCTTTGCGCGGGCTACAAGGGCCTCATCGCGAGCAGGCTCGCTCCCACAGTTTTGATCGAGGTGCCCACAGAATCCATGTCCACCGCAGCCCCCCCTGTGGGAGCGGGCTTGCCCGCGAAAGCGTCGGCACAATCAAGATCTGCACCCACTGACCCACCGCTATCGCGAGCAGGCTCGCTCCCACAGTGATCTATGTTGTTTGCAGGATTTACGGCACACCACAGGACCCTGTGGGAGCGAGCCTGCTCGCGATGGGGGCGCCGCGGTCTCAGGCCTTGAGGGCTTTCTTGGGATAAATATCGTAGCGACTGGATTTTCCCTCAAGCCCGTGGCTCGGCTTCGGCCCTTCGATGCACGGGGCCTTTCTCGGGCGCTTGACCACCACCCGGTGGGTCGCAAGGGCCAGGGCTGCGGCGAGCAGCGCCGGGGCGTCGGGGTCATCGCCCACCAGGGGACGGAACAGACGCATTTCCTTCTTCACCAGGGCCGTCTTCTCACGATGAGGAAACATCGGGTCCAGGTAGATGACCTGGGGTGGCTCCCCTTCCCAGTTGCGCATCACCTCGATGGAATTGCCCTTGAGCAAACGCATGCGGGCCACAATCGGTGCGACGTCGAAATCCTCCGCCGCACGGGCCAGGCCATCCTCCAACAAGGCGCCGATCAGCGGCTGGCGCTCGATCAGGCTCATTTCACAGCCCAGGCTCGCCAGCACGAATGCATCCTTGCCCAACCCGGCTGTGGCATCCAGCACTCGCGGACGCACGCCCTGGGCGATGCCGACCGCCTTGGCGATCATCTGGCCGCTGCCACCGCCGTACAGCCGACGATGGGCCGCGCCGCCCTCGACGAAGTCCACCCGCACCGGCCCCGGCGCATCCGGGCCCAATTGCTGGAGTTGCAGCCCTTGTTCGCCGACTTGCAAGGCGAATTCGCCATCGTCTACCTGCAACGGCAAGTCGAGCCGCTGCGCCCAATGTTCGGCCTGCGCCTGGAAATTCGGGGCCAGGGCCTCGACATGGATGCGGCAGGCCGCCGGTTGTTCGCTCATGGAAAAACACGCTCAAAAAATTAAGGATCGGCAAAACCGGCCGATAACATCAGTGAACGGCATTTTGCCAGAGCTGAGCGTCGACCGAGAAAAATGTCAGACATTCATTCCATAGCGCCAGGCATCATCTCCCCCTACGGTGATTACCGCCTGCGCAACACCCAGGCCCTGAGCGGCGTCAGTCACCTGTGGCAGGATTTTTTTGCCCAGGCCCTGGCCGATCAGTTGGGTGATGCCGCTCCGGCGCCGGGTAGTTACCAGCCCGTTGCCCTTGATGAAAATGTCGAGCCGACCCTCGGCGCCGAGCTGCTGGACCACATTGTCAGCCAGCGCACCTGCGACGTGAAGGAAACCCTGGTGGCCCCGCCCGAGCCGCTGTTCCTGCCGATTGCCGAATTCGAACTCGACCTGCTGGACAAGCCCTTCCCACCCTTCCCGCCGGAAGAAATCACCGCCCAGCAAAAACAGCAGGATTTCGAAAGCCACTGGGTTCGCCCCATCGTCCTTGCCGCCGGCCAACCATTGCCAGAGCCCGGCCCGGCGCCACAGCCGCGCCCGCTGCACCTGCCTATCGCCGAGTTCGATCTCGACCTGCTGGACAAACCCTTCCCGCCGTTCCCGGAAGAAGAACTCGTGGCCCAGCAGAAAGAACTGGACTTCGACACCCGCTGGGCACGCCCGATCGTCTTGCAGAACCTGCGCATCGCCGCTTGATTCAGCGACAGATCCACCACGGCCCCACGTCCAGATGAAAATGGTTACGGTGCGCGGCGTTGTAATCCGGACTCAAGACCACACTGAACGTGTCACAGGCGCCGTCGCGCACCTGACGCAGGAAACGCGCGTCGTTGCTGTCTTTCGGCCAATCCCTGAGCACGCTGACCGTGCGCCCATCGGCCAAGCGAAAACCGGCGATGTCCAGGGCGCTGGCCGTGGCATGCTGGCTGCGCGCCCCGCTCTCACGCCCGTACATATTGCGACAGGCGAAACTGCCGAGATGGTCGACCCGTGCGACTTTCTGCCCGTAGGCCGCTGCCGCCGCCGGTTGCAGCGCATGACGCTCGAACAGCGCGAACGCCACCGCCAGCGGACAACTGGCCAGAAAGCTGCTGCTCAACGCCACTTCACCGCCCTGAACCCGCAGCACATTGACCAGAGGGCAATCGGTCTTGGCGCCGCTATCGGCCTGGCGAGCGGTCCGCAGCCCGGAGGTCGCAATGGCCTGGTCGCACAGTTGCGGGTCGTTGCGCAGGGCCATGAGCTTGTAGCGGGTCAGCAGGTTCGGCGCCGCGTTGACGTCCAGGGGCGCCCAGGGATTCCATTGCGGCGGCAGTGACAGCCAACCGCGCCACACCGCGAACGCCGCAACGCCAATCAATAGCCCCAGCACCAGTAATCCTTTCAGAACCCGCACGGCCATGCCTCGTTCATCGCCCCTTGAACAGCTCGTTGGCCTGCTTGAACGGCATCGAGCGCCGGGTGAAGGTGAACGTGCCCTGCTGCTGGATTTCCTCGGCAGCACGGAAAAACTCGCCATATGCCGCCAAGGCCAGAGCCGACCCGACACTGATGCGCTTGACGCCCAGCTCGCTCAATTGCGCAACGGTCATGTCCAACGCGCCGGACATCAGCACATTCACCGGCTTCGGTGCCACGGCCTGTACCACCGCCAGCACTTGTCCGGCGGTGCTCAGCCCCGGGGCATACAACACATCGGCGCCGGCATCCGCAAAGGCTTTCAGGCGGCGAATCGTGTCGTCCAGGTCCGGATTGCCATGCAGGAAGTTTTCCGCACGGGCAGTCAGCAGGAACGGGTACGGCAAATTGCGCACCGCCTCGGCTGCGGCCTTGACCCGTGCCACGGCATGATCGAAGCAATAGATCGGGCTGTCCTCACGCCCCGTGGCGTCCTCGATGGAGCCGCCCACCGCGCCGGCTTCTGCCGCACGCAGCAGGTTGCGGGCGCAATCCTCGGGCGCATCGGCAAAGCCGTTTTCCAGGTCTACTGCCACCGGCAGGTCGGTGGCCGCCACAATCGCCCGGACATTGGCCAGGGTGTCTTCCAGCCCCACCGCACCATCGGGCCGCGCCAGGGAAAACGCGTGGCCAGCGCTGGTCGTCGCCAGGGCCTGGAATCCAAGAGAGGCGAGCATTTTGGCGGACCCGGCATCCCACGGGTTGGGGATGACAAACGCCCCGTCACGTTCATGCAGGGCCTTGAAGGCCTGGGCTCGTCGAATTTGCGCATCCATGGTGTTCGCTCCTGGGCAGGGAAGAATGCGCCTCAGAGCAAACCGAGTTGCTCGGCGGCGGGCTCTCTGTATAGCTCAGGCAAGGCCGGCAAGCCAGGCAATCGACGCATCAATCGACTGTGGAAGTGTTGCGCCAGTTTTGCCGCCAGCCGGTTATCGGCGGTGTGCAGGAAAATGTAAGGCGTGCGCCCTTCTTCGATCCAGCCGGCGATTTTCTCCACCCACGGGGTCAGGAACGATTCGTTGGCTTCCAACACCGGATGCCCGATGAAACGCACCTGCGGACACTGTGTGAACGCCGTGGGCCTGGGCGGCACACGGGGCTTTTTCGATTGGGCGTGGAGCACCGAGGGATCGGTGGAGGTACAACTGAACAAGGCCCGAGGGTCGAGGCAGATGCGCTCGATGCCCCGATCCAGCAGCAGGCGATTGAGACGTCGCTCAGCCTCGCCCTTGGCGAAAAACTCGGCGTGGCGGACTTCTACCGCCAACGGCCCGTCGAAGGCATCGATAAAACCTGCCAGCTCTGGCAGCCGATGGGGCGTGAAGGCCTTGGACAACTGCAACCAGTACGGCGAAACCCGCTGTCCCAATGGGCTGAGCAGCTGCACGAAGGTTTCGATAGCCGTCTGATGCTCGCGCAAGTCGCCGTTGTGGCTGATGTCGCCGGGCAGCTTGGCGGTGAAGCGAAAGTGCTCGGGCATGCTCTCGGCCCAGCGCTGGACAATGGTCGCAGACGGGCTCGCGTAGAAGGTCGTGTTGCCTTCCACGGCGTTGAACACTTGGGAATAGAGATTGAGGAAATCGGAGCTTTTGGCATCCTGGGGATACAGATAGTCACGCCAGGCGTTTTCGCTCCAGGACGGACAGCCCAGGTAGTAAGGCAACACCATCAGATGTAGAGGTCGAGACCCAGCACTTCCATATCCCAATCGACGAAGCCGGCGGTGCTCAGGTAGCTGGCCAGGGCCGTCGCCACGCTGCGACTCATGGAGCGGTGATACAGCATGTCTTGCTGGCGGGCCGGAAGATTGCTCAGGCGTTGCGCGGAAGCCTTGGCGGCGCGGGCGGCCAATTGTTCTTCAGATGGGGTTTCCAACTCACCATCGATGTCATCGAAAGACTCGGGCTCGGCAGCCTTGCTCGCACGAGGCTTGCGCTTGATGGGATAGGACTGAGAGGAAACGCCGTCTATACGCATGACAAAATGCTCGGTATCAGTGATGGCAATTTAGCGGCACTTTCCTGGCCGCGCAAACGCACAAGTGATAACTAGAACACATAAAGCCGAAAAGGTTTAAAAACCCGATGAAAAAGTGACGACTGGCGATATGGGGTGTGACTTTGCGACTGGGAAATGACTTTCGAGAGAAACGCATCCCCCTGTGGCGAGGGAGCTTGCTCCCGCTGGGTCGCGAAGCGGCCCCAAAAAAAGCGATGAGTGCTTCGCACTCAAGCGGGAGCAAGCTCCCTCGCCACAACGCTGCCCACTCAAATGTTCATCGCTATAGAGATTTACCGCTCAGACTTGGGAACAGCGACTTTGTCCCGCAGATACACCGGTTGCGCATCGTCCGCCGGAATGACTTCGCCGCGCTCCCAGGCGAAGCGGGCCAGGGCCAGCAGGTCTTGCGCATGGGGCAGCGCGGTTGCGTCTCGGCCGCTGAGGTTGACGGCGATCCGCTCGCCATAGCCCCAGCCGGTGCCGGCGCCGAACCAGTCGCCGTCAGCACCCGCTGGCAATGTCGCCGCTTCCGGTGGCAGTACCGCTTCAGCGCCTACCAGACGCATTTCGCCATCGGTTTCGCGATAGCAACCCCAGTACACCTCGTCCATGCGCGCATCGATGGCCGCCGCCACTTGTCGGGCGCCATGCTCACGCAACGCACGCTGGGCCAGTACCGCCAGGTTGGAAACCGGCAACACCGGTCGTTCCAGGGCAAAGGCCAAGCCCTGCACCACGCCGATGGCAATCCGTGCGCCGGTAAAGGCTCCAGGCCCGCGACCGAAGGCAATCGCATCCACTTGCTGCAAGGTCACTCCGGCATCGCCAAGCAGTTGCTGAATCATCGGCAAGAGTTTCTGGGCATGCAGGCGCGGGATCACCTCGTAATGGCTCGTGACCTTGCCGTCGTGCAGCAAGGCAACAGAGCAGGCTTCAGTCGCGGTGTCCAGGGCCAGCAAGGTGCTCATCGGTGTGTCCGTAAATCAGGTGGGAAAAAGTGCGCCAGTATAAACAACTACGGCCCGCAAGCGGGCCGTGGATGATTGCAGCAATCGGACTTTTCAGCTCAGCGCTTGAAGCACCTTGCCGGTGATGGCTTCTACCGAACCGACGCCGGCGATGTGACTGTACTTCGGCTTGCCCTGGGTCTTGGCCGACAACTGCTGATAGAAGGCTACCAGCGGCTTGGTCTGGGAATGGTAGACCGACAGGCGATGGCGCACGGTTTCCTCGGTATCGTCCTTGCGCTGCACCAGCTCTTCACCGGTGATGTCGTCCTTGCCGGCGAGTTTCGGCGGGTTGTACACGGTGTGGTAGACGCGACCCGACGGCTCGTGGACGCGACGACCGGCGATGCGCTGGACGATCTCCTCGTCATCGACGGCGATTTCAACCACGTGATCGAGCTCCACGCCGGCCTCTACCAGGGCTTCGGCCTGGGGAATGGTGCGTGGGAAACCGTCGAACAAAAAGCCATTGGCGCAATCGGCCTGAGCGATACGGTCCTTGACCAGGGCGATGATCAGGTCATCCGATACCAGGCCGCCGGCATCCATGATGCTCTTGGCCTTGACGCCCAACTCCGTGCCGGCCTTGACCGCGGCGCGCAGCATGTCGCCGGTGGAGATTTGCGGGATACCGAATTTTTCGGTGATGAACTTTGCCTGAGTACCTTTACCGGCCCCGGGAGCTCCCAGCAGAATGACGCGCATCGATGTGCTCCTCAATTTTTTTATGTAAACGCTCGGATTCGCCTCGTGGGGCCAATCTCGCAAAACGGGTTGGTGACCGCCCAAACGGCCAAAGGCTGATCAAGATACACAGCAGGCCCCACCCACACAAGCCGCCAAAAGTCGGAGGAACCGGCCCCCGGCGCGACCTTCGGAGGAGGTTGCAAGCGTCGCAACCCGACAACAAACTGTCGCCTGGCCGACCTGTTGCCTCCTCCTGCCGGGGAACGCCACGAGCCTGTGGGCGGGCCGTTTCGGTAGGCTATCTGACTTTAGCCGGTGTTGCGCAAACCGGCGGCAATCCCTGCCACAGACACCAGCAACGCCTGTTCCACGGGGCTGCCCTGGGCGACTTCCGGCTTACGTGAGCGCGCCAGCAGTTCAGCCTGTAACAGGTGCAGCGGGTCGAGGTAGGTGTTGCGCAGGCGGATGAATTCCAGGGTCTCCGGGCTATGTGCCAGTAGCTGCGACTGACCGGTCAACCCGAGTACAACGGAGCAGGCCTGCGACAATAGGTCGCGTAAGTGCGCACCCAAAGGCAACAGTTCAGGTTCCACCAGACGTTCGTCGTAGGAGCGGGCGATATCGGCATCCGCCTTGGCCAGCACCATTTCCAGCATATCGATGCGGGTCCGGAAAAACGGCCATTGCTCGCGCATCTGGGCCAGCAAGGCGCCTTCGCCGCGCTCCAGCGCCTTGCCCAGTGCGGTTTCCCAGCCGAGCCAGGCCGGCAACATCAGGCGGGTCTGGGTCCAGCCGAAGATCCACGGAATGGCCCGTAGGCTCTCGATCCCGCCTGCCCGGCGCTTGGCCGGCCGGCTGCCGAGGGGCAAGCGGCCCAGCTCCTGCTCCGGCGTGGACTGACGAAAGTACTCGACGAATTGCGGGTTCTCCCGCACCACGGCGCGGTAGGCGTTGACGCCATCTGTGGCGAGCTCGTCCATCAGGTCTCGCCATTGCGGCGTCGGCGGCGGCGGTGGCAACAGCGTCGCCTCCAGCACGGCGGCCAGATAAAGATTGAGATTCTGTTCGGCGATGTCCGGCAGGCCGAATTTGAAACGAATCATTTCGCCCTGTTCCGTGGTACGGAAGCGCCCGGCTACCGAGCCCGGCGGCTGGGACAGGATCGCCGCGTGCGCCGGACCGCCGCCACGCCCCACGGTGCCACCGCGACCGTGGAACAGCAGCAGTTCGACCTGCTGCTCGCGGCAGATCTCCACCAGGCGTTCCTGGGCCCGATACTGCGCCCAGGCCGCCGCGGTGGTCCCGGCATCCTTGGCCGAATCGGAATAGCCGATCATTACTTCCTGCGGCCCTTGCAGCCGCGAGCGATAGCCCGGCAGCAGCAACAATCGCTCGATCACCGGCCCGGCGTTGTCCAGGTCGGCCAGGGTTTCGAACAGCGGCACCACGCGCATCGGCCGCAGCACGCCGGACTCTTTCAACAACAGCTGCACCGCGAGTACATCGGAAGCCGCGCCGGCCATGGAAATAACGTACGACCCCAGGGACGCCGCCGGCGCCGCAGCGACTTCCCGGCAAGTGGCGAGGACTTCCGCCGTATCGGCCGAGGGCTTGAAATGCGCCGGCAGCAATGGACGGCGGTTGTTCAGCTCTTCCAGCAAAAAGCTGATGCGCTGTTCTTCGTTCCAGTCCTCGTAGCGGCCAAGACCCAGGTAATCGGTTATTTCGGTCATGGCCGCGGTATGGCGCGTCGAATCCTGGCGCACGTCGAGGCGCACCAGGAACAAGCCGAAGGTGACCGCCCGGCGCAGACAATCGAGCAGCGGCCCGTCGGCAATCACACCCATCCCGCATTCATGCAGTGACTGATAGCACAGCTCCAGCGGCTCCAGCAGTTCGCGGTTGTTCTGCAACACGTCGGCGGTGACCGGCGTGGCGGACTTCAGGGAAGCTTGGGCCCAGTTGCGCGTGGCGCGCAGGCGCTCACGCAGTTGCTTGAGCACGGCGCGATAGGGTTCTGCGCTGTCGCCCGCCTGGGCACGCAAGGCCTCGCTGGCTTTCTGCATGGACAGCTCGGCAGCGAGGTGGTCGACGTCCCGCAGATAAAGATCTGCCGCCATCCAGCGCGCCAGTAGCAAAACCTCACGAGTCACCGCCGCGGTGACATTCGGGTTGCCGTCACGGTCACCGCCCATCCACGAAGCGAAGCGGATCGGCGCCGCTTCCAGAGGCAGGCGCAGCCCCGTGGCGGCGTGCAGGGCCTGGTCGGCCTTGCGCAGGTAATTGGGAATGGCCTGCCACAGCGAATGCTCGATCACCGCGAATCCCCACTTCGCCTCGTCGACCGGCGTCGGCCGGGTGCGGCGGATTTCTTCGGTGTGCCAGGCTTCGGCGATCAGCCGCTGCAGGCGTTGGTGAATCTGGGCGCGCTCGGCGCTGGTCAGGTCGCGGTGATCCTGGGCTGCCAGTTGCGCGGCAATGGCATCGTATTTCTGGATCAGGGTGCGGCGCGCCACTTCCGTAGGGTGGGCCGTGAGCACCAGTTCGATCTCCAGGCGCGCCAACTGTCGGGCCAGGGACTCGGCGCCATGCCCCTCGGCCCGCAGTCGGCCGAGCAGCTCAGGCAGGACCCGCGCCTCGAAGGGCGCCGGCTGCGATTCCTCGCGGCGGTGGATCAACTGGTACTGCTCGGCGATGTTGGCGAGGTTGAGAAACTGGTTGAATGCCCGCGCCACGGGCAGCAATTCGTCTTCGCTCAATTGATTGAGACTGGCGCTGAGCTCGGCGTCCACGGAGCCACGGCGGTCGGCCTTGGCGCCCTTGCGGATCTGTTCGATCTTGTCGAGAAACGTGTCCCCGTACTGCTCGCGGATGGTATTGCCCAGCAGTTCGCCGAGCAGGTGAACATCCTCGCGCAGACGCGCATCGATATCGGTCATCAGCAGTTCTCCAGCAAAAGGTCCGGACAGCGATCGGATTAGACACATTGAGATAGACGCACTGGGTAAAGAGTGCCGATGCTGATCGTTTATGACAAGCGACGAAGGGTCTGTAAACCTTGTAGGACAAAGCTAGTCTGATGAATAAGCCACACAACGGCTTGTCACTCACCGCGCCGCCACGAGCAGGCTGATTGAGGTCATCATGAAAATCCGCGAGCTTGCCCAGCACTGGGAACAGAATGCCAAGGGTCGCTTGACCCAGACCGGCTATACGATTCATCTGGACATGGAAGCGGCCGCCCGCCTGGCGGCGATCTGCGACATGTACCCCAAGCGTCAGCCCGAAGAACTGTTGGGTGAATTGATCGGCGCAGCGCTGGAAGAGCTTGAGGCGAGCTTCCCATACGTCAAGGGTTCGCAAGTCGTCTCCACCGATGAGGAAGGCGACCCGCTGTACGAAGACGTCGGCCCGACCCCGCGATTCCTCGCCTTGTCCCGTCGACACCTACAGCAACTCACTTCCCAGACTGACAAGTCGAAACACTGAAAGCCTCCCCCATTGCGTCTCCCGGCACACTGTCCTGACTGCGCGACAAGTGCCGGGGATACCACCGCGCGCCTGGAAAGTTCAGCTTTTTAGCGCTGACCGATCAGTCAGCAATTGCTTTTTGGCGATTGGCCATCCCCGCTGAACTTTTGAAAAAAGCTTCAGGTCACACCGAATAACCATGCTGGAACGGTCGTTTGATAAACACCCTTGGCGCCAGCGCCACCTAGACGTCATGGCTGATGCCTCGGCATGGATATGTAGTTTTTTTCAGGAGTTTTCCAATGGAGTTGAAGCCTATGAATACCTGCACTGCCAAACCCTCATCCGCGGGCCTGCGTGGCCTGAAATTGGCTGCCCTGGCCATCGGTAGCGGCTTCATCCTGGCCGGTTGCGCTGGCAACCCGCCTTCGGAGCAGTACGCCGTGACCCAATCGGCGGTCAACAGCGCCGTCACCGCAGGCGGTACCGAATTCGCCGCCGTGGAAATGAAGTCCGCCCAGGACAAGCTCAAGCAAGCCGAGCTGGCCATGCACGACAAGAAATACGACGAAGCCAAGCGTCTGGCCGAACAGGCCGAGTGGGACGCCCGCGTCGCCGAACGCAAGGCCCAGGCCGCCAAGGCTGAACAAGCGCTCAAGGATTCCCAGAAAGGGGTTCAGGAACTGCGTCAGGAAGGCATGAACAAGATTCAGTAAACCTGTTCACGCCACGACGTATTGCCCATTGATAAAAGGACGACAGACTATGATGCACAAACATTTGATGATGCCCGCCCTGCTCGCCGCTTGCGTTGCACTGGCCGCTTGCTCTCACGATCCGAACGCCAACCTGGAACAGGCTCGCACCAACTACAACGGCCTGCAGGCCGACCCGGCCGCCACCAAGGTCGCCGCCCTGGAAACCAAGGACGCTGCCGACTTCCTGGCCAAGGCTGACAAGGCCTACCTGGACAAGGAAGACGAAGCCAAGGTCGACCAACTGGCCTACCTGACCAACCAGCGCGTTGAAGTGGCCAAGCAGACCATCGCCCTGCGCAACGCCGAAGCCGCGTTGAAAAACGCCGGCGACGAACGCGCCCGCGCCTTGCTCGACGCACGCAACGCGCAGATCAAGAAACTGCAGGACAGCCTGAACGCCAAGCAGACCGAACGCGGCACCCTGGTGACCTTCGGCGACGTGCTGTTTGCCACCAACAAGTCCGACCTGCGTGCCAGCGGCGTGTCCAATGTGAACAAACTGGCGCAATTCCTCCAGGAAAACCCGGACCGTAAGGTGATCATCGAGGGTTACACCGACAGCACCGGTTCGGATTCCTACAACCAGTCGCTGTCCGAGCGTCGCGCCAGCTCGGTGCGTACCGCCCTGGTGAAAATGGGCGTCGATCCGGCCCGTATCGTGACCCAGGGTTACGGCAAGGAATTCCCGGTCGCCGACAACACCAGCGTCTCGGGCCGTGCCATGAACCGTCGTGTGGAAGTGACCATTTCCAACGACAACCAGCCCGTCGCCCCGCGTTCGAGCATGAGCGCCAACTGATCGGCTGAGTGCAACGCAAAAGCCCCGCCTGAGCGATCAGGCGGGGCTTTTTATGGGCTGTCACATAATTCGACTGAACACATTCCCTGTGGGAGCGAACCTGCTCGCGATTGCGGTGAACCAGTCAACTCATAACTGGTTGTCCCACCGCTATCGCGAGCAGGCTCGCTCCCACAGGGATCACCGACATTCAGAGCATTACGGCTGAAGCTTCTGCGGCGTCTCCTGCCCCATGCAGCGCACGGCGCGCTTCTTCTCGTTGACCAATACGCCGGTCAGGCCTTTCTGTTCGGTGTCGAACAACACCAGCACGCCGTCGATGCACTGGGCCACCTGGGGCGCCGGCTCCAGGGAAACTTTGTAGTCTTCGCCCGGCACGGTCTTGAGCATGGTGAACTCGTTGAGCAGCAGCGCATCCTCGGGCTTGGCGAAGTGCAGGTAGCCGTAGTACCACAGCACCGCGACGGTGCCGAGGATGCTACAGATGCCGGTGATGATCAGGGGGATGGCGTTACGTTCTTCGCTCATTGCGGGCTCTCTGGGGATTCAGCGGGTGATTTCGGATAATTCGGCACTTCGCCCAGGCGACGCAGGCCGTCGAAATGCCGGGGGTCGTCGAGGTAGCGCAGCATCACGGTGCGCCAGGTCGGGTCGGCGAATGTCTGCACGTGCCCGCCGCGGGTCAATTGCAAGACCCTGGGCGGCGGCGCAGCTTGATACAGACGAATGCCATTGGAAAGCGGCACGATGGGATCATCGAGACTGTGGTAGATCAGTTTCGGCACCTCGCTCAGTTGCGCGATCGAGCCGATGGCACTGTCACCGTCGGGCACCAGCCAGGACAACGGCACCTGGAAGGCCCAGGTCAACCATGAAGTACTCAAGGCGAAACGCCCGACGTCGCGATAGCTGGCAGGTACGCCATCGAGCACCAGGGCCTTGAGCTGACGCTGGCGCTGTGGATGCTCCACCAGGTAATGCACTGCCAGCGCGCCACCCAGGCTCTGGCCGAGCAACACCAGTGGCTTGCCCTGGACCTCGGGCGACTGGTCGAGCCAGTTGAAGGCCGCATCGATGTCCTGGTAAATCGCCGGCAGGCTCGGCTCGCCTTCAGACACGCCGTACCCCCGGTAATCCACCATCAACACCTGATAACCCTGTTCCGGCAACCACCAACTGCCACCCAGGTGCCAGGCCAGGTTGCCGCCATTGCCGTGCAGGTGCAGCACCGTGCCTTTGACCTCGACGCCCTTTTTGACCGGCAACCACCAGCCGTGGAGCTTGAGGCCGTCGGCGGTGACAAGAGTCACGTCGCGGTAGTCGAGTCTGGCCCGCTCCGGGGTGAACGGCAGGCCGCGCTCGGGGTAGAACAGCAGCGAACTGCAACCACTGAGTGTCAATAGCAGGCAGATAATGCCGAGGGTTCGCATCCGGTGAAGCCTCGATGGAGGGTTGAAATGCAGGACCTGTGGGTGCGAGCTTGCTCGCGATGACGGTCGAACATTCAACATCTATGTCGACTGAACAACCGCTATCGCGAGCAAGCTCGCTCCCACATTTTTGACCGCGTTGTGGTTAAAGGATATTGGAATAATCCGCTTCGATCCGATCCAGGCTCAGGTGGTTCAGGAAGTTGGAGAAACACATCCAGGCCGACAGCGCGTTCATGTCGCGAAATTGCTCGGGCAGGTATTTGGGCGGTACGACCAGGCCCTCATCCACCAGTTGCCGCAGGGTGCGCATGTCTTCAAGGGTGGTCTTGCCGCAGAACAGCAGCGGCACTTGTTCCAGCTTGCCTTTGCGCACGGCCAGCTGAATGTAGTTGTAAACCATGATGAAGCCCTTGAGGTAGGACAAGTCTTTGGTGAATGGCAGACCGGTCGGCACCGAGCCACGGAAAACCCGGCTGGCGTTGCCGTAGCTTTCCGCCATCTCGAAGCCTTGCTCACGGAAGAATTCGAAGACCTGCAGAAAGTCGGCGCCCTCCTCCACCATGTGGATCGCGCGGGTGCGGTTGGTGAGTTTGCGCAGCCGACTCGGGTAGGAGGCGAAGGTGATGATTTCCATGAGGATCGCCAGGCCCTCCTGGGTCACCGTGGACGAGGGTGGCCCCTTGGACAGGAAGGTGCAGATCGGCTGGTTCAGGCCGTTGAGTGTGGTGCCGACATGCACCAGTCCTTCATGGACTTCCAGGGCCCGCACGTCGCGCTCGTTGAACATCGCATCGGTGCGGATCTTGATGTAGTCGGCGCCCGCCGCCGCGTCGGCCACGATGCCATCGGACTCGTACACCCGAATGGTTTCCTCGGCCTCGCCGAAGACCCGGTTCAGGCGGTGTTGCAGCAGATCGACGGCTTCCTTGGCACTGAGCACCTTGGGCTCGTCCTTCAAGTCGCCACGGCCGTCGATGTTGTTCAAGTAGTCGGATAGCATCAGGCCCAGGTCGGCCAGGGTCGGGTCGCCGGCATGGAACGCGTCGGACGCGGCGCCATACAACTCCTGGGAAATCAGCCCGAAATCCTCGGTCCCACGGGCTTCGAGCATGCGCACCACCATGCGGTATTCCTTGCACATGCGGCGCATGATCTGGCCCACTGGGTTGAACTGCCCGAGTTGGCGGGTGATGTCGCGCTCGATGTTCTGGAACTCCAGCTTCACTTTGCTGGAATCGAAGGACAGCGGCCGGTTGAGGTAATAATCGCGGTCCACCGCAGGCATTTCCTTGCCCTTGGCCTTAAGGAACCCCTTGCGGATGTTCTCGTCCCACTTCACCGCATCGAGGATGCGAATCGGCGTTTGCGCCAGCACAATGCGATCGGACAAGGTGCGTATCGTCTGCTGGTAATCGTCCACCCGGAACTCCTGTGAAAAAACGTCTGCCTGCTGCGTTATTGGGTTTTGTCCAGCCGCCGGTAGCGCACGGCCTCGGAGAACACATCGGAATTGGCCGGATCGTCGAGGTAACGGAAGACCGTGCGCATGTCGCTGTCTATCAGCACGCCATCACCTTCATCGCTCGGGTTCGCCTGGCCGCTGAGCCGCTTCTGGCCGATGGCCTGGTTGATCTGCTCCAGGTCCAGGTTGTAGACCACCAGTTCCTGCCGATCGGTCAGTTCAAAACCGGCGATGATGTAATGGCCGCCGAATCGGGCCGGCACCTTGGCCGACAGGTACCAGCGGCTGCCATGTCGGGAGACGGTCAGGGGGATGGCTTCGCGCTCCTGGGGGCGGGCCCGGAAGTAGCTGATGGCCTGGTAATGATGCTTGCTGACCTGGGTGAGTTCAAGATTCAGCGGCTCGCCCCAGGCATTGGTGCTGGTCCAGTGACCGAGCAGGCCCTTGGGCGCGGCTTCGCTGTCAGGCAACGGCGCCTTGAAAGACACCAGACAGCCACTGAGCAGCAGCAGCAACGACACGGCCAGTACAACGGCACGCCAGGCTTTCATTTGAACTCCCTATGGTAGACGACGCTTTTGTCTCTCTTGTGGCGAGGGAGCTTGCTCCCGCTGGGCTGCGCAGCGGCCCCATTTTGTGAGTGCTGCGCACTCAAGCGGGAGCAAGCTCCCTCGCCACAAGACAATGGTGCCCCCCCAAAAATGGGTTTACACCGACGCCAATACCAGGTGCATGTAGCGGGTCAGGATGCCGAGCATGTCTTCATCGGCCACCGGCTCGGCGCCATTGAGCAAGCCTTGATATTCCATCCGACCGATAATCGCCGTCAACACTTTGGCATCCTGTTGCGGATCGCGCGAGCCCAGTACCTGGAAAATCTGACAGGTACCTTGCAGCAGGATCTGCTGATGGGAACGCACCAGTTCAGCCAGCCGGGGGTTAAGGAGTGCCTCCTGGCGAAAGGCTTGCTCGGCCATCAGGTACTCACGACGGGTATGCAGCTGGTGTTGCACGTAATCGGCGGCCAGGCGCGCCATATCGTCCGCCAGTTGTGAGCGGGACTCGGCGCTGCCGTCCCCGTAGGCGACCATTTCCCGCAAAAGGCCTTCCTTGTTGGTCCACAGCTTGGCCATGAACGCGGCACTGCGCTCCACATACTGGGCGAAGGTATCGGTGAGCAGGTCATCGATGTCCTTGAAATAGTAAGTGGTGGCCGACAGTGGCACGCCCGCTTCGGCGGCCACGGCACGATGGCGCACGGCCCGCACGCCGTCGCGCACCACGATGCGCATGGCCGCGTCGAGAATTTCCTGGCGACGCTGCTCACTGCCCTGCCGGCTGGCCTTGCGACCCTGGTACTGAACACTTTCAGCGACAGCCGTGGCGACGCCCGCTGCACCTTCTGAAGCCATTGCACGATTCACGACAGGTCTTTCCTCGCTGTTTCACAAGTAACCATTTGATACGTTTGTACCAGACAGGCAATAAAAAGCCGCCCATCGAGGCGGCTTTTTAATTGAAGCACTTACGCTTGAGGCCGCATGTGCGGGAAGAGAATGACATCCCGGATCGACGGTGAGTTGGTCAGCAACATCACCAGGCGATCGATCCCGATGCCCTCACCGGCGGTCGGCGGCATGCCGTACTCCAGGGCGCGCACGAAATCGGCGTCGTAGTGCATGGCTTCGTCATCACCCGCGTCCTTGTCGGCCACCTGGGCCATGAAGCGCTCGGCCTGGTCTTCGGCGTCGTTGAGCTCGGAGTAGGCGTTGGCGATTTCACGGCCGCCTATGAACAGCTCGAAGCGGTCGGTCACGCTCGGGTTTTCGTCGTTGCGACGGGCCAGCGGCGAAACTTCGAACGGGTATTGGGTGATGAAATGCGGCTGCTCCAGCTTATGCTCGACCAGCTCTTCGAAAATCATCACTTGCAGCTTGCCCAGGCCTTCGAAGCCGAGCACCTTGGCGCCGGCCTTCTTGGCAATGGCCCGCGCCTTGTCGACGTCCTGCAGATCGGCGGCGGTGATGTCCGGGTTGTACTTGAGAATCGAATCGAACACCGACAGCCGCGCGAACGGCTCGCCAAAGTGGAACACCTTGTCGCCGTACGGCACGTCGGTGCTGCCGAGAACAAGCTGTGCCAGCTCGCGGAACAGTTCCTCGGTCAGATCCATGTTGTCTTTGTAATCGGCGTAGGCCTGGTAGAACTCGAGCATGGTGAACTCGGGGTTGTGCCGGGTCGAAACGCCTTCGTTACGGAAGTTGCGGTTGATCTCGAAGACCTTCTCGAAGCCACCGACCACCAGACGCTTGAGGTACAGCTCGGGCGCGATGCGCAGGAACATTTCCATGTCCAAGGCGTTGTGGTGGGTCTCGAACGGCTTGGCCGCCGCACCGCCGGGGATGGTCTGCAGCATCGGCGTCTCGACTTCGAGGAAGTCACGCTTCATCAGGAAGCTGCGGATGTGGGCAATGACCTGCGAGCGCACGCGGAACGTCTGGCGCACGTCTTCATTGACGATCAGGTCGACGTAGCGCTGGCGATAGCGCTGCTCGGTGTCGGTCAGGCCGTGGTGCTTGTCCGGCAGCGGTCGCAGGGATTTGGTCAGCAGGCGCACGCTGGTCATTTCAACGTACAGGTCGCCCTTGCCGGAACGGGCCAAGGTGCCTTCGGCGGCGATGATATCGCCCAGGTCCCAGGTCTTGACGGCGGCCAGGGTTTCTTCCGGCAGCGTCTTGCGATTGACGTAGACCTGGATGCGCCCGGTCATGTCCTGGATCACCATGAACGACCCGCGGTTGAGCATGATGCGACCGGCCACCTTGACGGGGATCGCCGCCTCGGCCAGCTCTTCCTTGGTCTTGTCCGCGTATTGCTTCTGCAACACGTCGCAATACGCGTCGCGGCGGAAATCATTCGGGAAGGCCTGGCCCTTGGCGCGCTCGGCAGCAAGCTTTTCCTTGCGCAGGGCGATCAGGGAGTTTTCTTCCTGTTGCAGGGCTTGCGGGTCGAGTTCTAGGTCGCTCATGTCTTTAAGGATTCCATCACAGGTTCGTTGCCTCCGGCCCCCGGCCGGAGTTTGCCGGCAAGCCTCGCTTCATCGTGCAAGCGTGCCCGTCCGGCGCATGGTTGTCGCGTCAAAGCCCTTGCTTGAGGCTCGCTTCCAGGTATTCGTCGATGTCGCCGTCGAGCACCTTGTCGCAGTCGCTGCGTTCGATATTGGTGCGCAGGTCCTTGATCCGCGAGGCGTCGAGCACGTACGAACGGATCTGGTGACCCCAGCCGATGTCGGACTTGGTGTCTTCCAGGGCCTGGGACGCCGCGTTGCGCTTCTGCACTTCCTGCTCGTACAAACGGGCCCGCAACATCTTCATCGCGGTGTCTTTGTTGGCGTGCTGGGAGCGCTCGTTCTGGCAACTGACCACGGTGTTGGTCGGTACGTGGGTGATCCGTACGGCCGAGTCAGTGGTGTTGACGTGCTGGCCACCGGCGCCCGAAGAGCGGTAGGTGTCGATGCGCAGGTCCGCCGGGTTGATCTCGATTTCAATGTTGTCATCAATTTCCGGCGAAACGAACACCGCCGAGAACGAGGTGTGGCGACGGTTGCCGGAGTCGAACGGACTCTTGCGCACCAGGCGGTGCACGCCAATCTCCGTACGCAGCCAGCCAAAGGCGTATTCACCCTTGATGTGCACGGTGGCGCCCTTGATCCCGGCGACTTCACCGGCCGACAGCTCCATGATGGTCGCATCGAAACCGCGCTTGTCGGCCCAGCGCAGGTACATGCGCAGCAGGATGTTGGCCCAGTCCTGAGCTTCGGTACCGCCGGAGCCGGCCTGGATGTCCAGGTAGGCGTTGTTCATGTCCATCTCACCGCTGAACATGCGACGGAATTCCAGCTTGGCCAGGGACTCCTCGAGGCGCGCCAGCTCGGCGACGACATCACCGACCGCGCCTTCGTCGGCTTCTTCGACAGCCATGTCGAGCAGGTCGCGGCAATCGGCCAGGCCGCTGGACAGCTCGTCCAGGGTTTCGACGATCTGCGCCAGGGCAGAACGCTCGCGGCCCAGTTCCTGGGCGTACGAAGGGTTGTTCCAGACACTCGGATCTTCAAGCTCGCGGTTGACTTCAGTCAGGCGCTCATGCTTTTGATCGTAGTCAAAGATACCCCCGAATAGTTTCGGAGCGCTCGGACAGGTCCTTGATGGTGTTCAGGATCGGGTTGATTTCCATGGCGGGCAGCACTCGTTGGCGAACTTTTGAAAGCCGGCGAGTATAACGTAATCAAGCGCCAGCGGCAGCCCGCCTGGCGGCTTTAGGGGCACCAATGTGCAACCCCTGTGCAGACCGTGTGGGCACCAAAGTGCAGGTGCTGTGCAGTTCCCGTGGCGAGGGAGCTTGCTCCCGCCGGGGCGCGAAGCGGCCCTGAAACCAGGCGGCGCGGTGTGTCGGGACGATTGAGTCGTCGGTTTTGGCGCTGCTGCGCAGCCCAGCGGGAGCAAGCTCCCTCGCCACAGAAGCATCTTCGTCCGCGAGGGGCTACTCCACCCCCACCCGATTGCGCCCATTGTGCTTGGCCATGTACAGGCCCTTGTCTGCCGCAGAGATCACTTGCCGGTAATCACCGCCCTGCTGCGGGGTCACGGTCGAGACGCCGATACTGACGGTCAGGTACTGGCCGCCGTTCGGCGTGGCGTGGGGGATTTGCAGGGCCGCGACGCTCTGCCGGAGTTTCTCGGCCATCAGCCGTGCGCCGCCGGGCGAGGTGCTGGGCAGGACCAGGGCGAACTCCTCGCCGCCGTAGCGGGCCGGCAGGTCGGAGGGCCGGCTGCACGCCTCGCGGATGGCCGTAGCGACCTTGCGCAGGGCCTCATCCCCATCCAGGTGACCGAAGTTGTCGTTGTAGGATTTGAAGTAGTCCACGTCGATCATCAGCAGCGACAGCTGGCTCTGGTCGCGCAACGCCCGCCGCCACTCCAGCTCCAGGTATTCGTCGAAGTGCCGGCGGTTCGAGAGCCCGGTCAGGCCATCGGAGTTCATCAGGCGTTGCAGCACCAGGTTGGTGTCGAGCAGCTGCTGCTGGCTGACCCGCAGGGCGCGATAGGCCGCGTCACGCTGCAACAACATCATGTAGGAGCGCGAGTGATAGCGGATGCGCGCCACCAGCTCGATGTTGTCCGGTAACTTCACCAGGTAATCATTGGCCCCGGCCGCGAACGCCGCGCTCTTGATCAGCGGGTCTTCCTTGGTGGACAAGACAATGATCGGAATATCCCGGGTGGCCGGGTGGTTGCGGTAGTCACGCACCAGGCTCAGGCCATCGAGACCAGGCATCACCAGGTCCTGGAGAATCACCGTAGGCTTGATACGGATCGCATGGGCGACAGCCTGGTGCGGGTCGGAACAGAAATGGAAGTCGATGTTTTCCTCATCCGCCAGCCCGCGCCGCACTGCCTCGCCGATCATGGCCTGGTCGTCGACGAGCAGGACCATGGCGGCATTTTCATCGCTCTTGAATTCGTCGAGCTGTAATTCATTCATGGGACTTACCTGAGTACGGCTAGGGACAAGGCTGCCGGAGCTTGTCATTGGGTAAATATCTTCAACAGCCGTGGTGCAATATCGTCCAGGGCAAGGATATGGGTAGCGGCGTCGACAGCGGCCGCCGCTTTCGGCATGCCGTACACCGCGCTGCTGCGCTGGTCCTGGGCGATGGTCACGCAGCCTTGCTGGCGCATGAGTCTAAGCCCTTGGGCACCGTCGCGCCCCATCCCGGTGAGCAGGACGCCTACTGCGTCACCGCTCCAGAACTGGGCGACACTTTCGAAGAACACATCGATGGAGGGTCGGTAGATCTCGTTCACCGGCTCGGCGGTGTAAGCCAGGGTGCCGTCCTTCAACAAACGCAGATGGTGATTGGTCCCGGCCAGCAGCACCGTGCCGCTTTGTGGCGTCTCGCCGTGCACCGCCAGGCGAACCTTATGGCCCGACGCGCTACCCAGCCACTGCGCCATGCCGGCGGCAAACACCTCGTCCACATGCTGGACCAGCACGATGGCCGGTTCGAAGTTGCGAGGCAGTGCCTTGAGCAGCACCTCCAGCGCCGCCGGCCCGCCCGCCGATGAACCGATCGCTACCAGGCTGTTGCGCGACACGGCGCAACGCTGGGCCGCCTGAGCCGGGCGCTCATGCTTGTTGCGCTCACCGATCAACCAGCCGATGTTGGTGATCTTGCGCAGCAGCGGTGCCGCGGCGTCCTGCGGCTTGCCGACCCCGAGGGCCGGCGTATCGACGACATCCAGTGCGCCGTGGCCCATGGCCTCGAACACGCGGTGGACGTTCTGCTGACTGTCACCGGTGACGATCAAAATGGCACATGGCGTCTCGGCCATGATCCGCCGGGTGGCCTCCACCCCATCCATGATCGGCATGAACAGGTCCATCAGGATCAGGTCCGGGGTATATTCGGCGCTGCGTTGCACCGCTTCGGCGCCGTTGGCGGCCACCCAGACCAACTGGTGCGCCGGCTCGAACGCCAGGGCGCGGCGCAGGGCTTCGACCGCCAGGGGCATGTCATTGACGATGGCGATCTTCAAGCGCGGGCCCCTCCGATCAATTCGACCACGGCATCGAGCAAGGCGTCGTCGTGGAAACTCGCCTTGGCTAGATAATAGTCGGCTCCGGCGTCCAGGCCACGACGGCGATCTTCCTCGCGATCCTTGTAGGACACCACCATCACCGGCAACGATTGCAGGCGGTTGTCGCGCCGCAGCAGCGAGACCAGTTCGATACCGTCCATGCGCGGCATGTCGATGTCGGTGATCAGCAGATCGAACTCTTCCGAGCGCAAGGCGTTCCAACCGTCCATGCCGTCCACCGCCACCGCCACGTCGTAGCCGCGCCCCCGCAACAGCTTGCGTTGCAGCTCGCGTACGGTCAGCGAGTCGTCCACCACCAGGATCCGCTTGCGCGGGGCCTGGGCCTGGTTCTGCCGGGCGATGCGTTCCAGGCGCCCGGTGTCGAGCAACTTGTCCACCGAGCGCAGCAGGTCTTCGACGTCGATGATCAACACCACCGAACCGTCGTCCAGCAAGGCCCCGGCGGAAATGTCCTGGACCTTGCCCAGGCGTTCGTCCAGCGGCAGGACCACCAGGGTCCGCTCGCCGATGAACCGCTCCACCGCCACGCCGTAGATCGTCTCGCGCTCTCGGATCACCACGACCTTGAGGGTCTGGCCGCTGTTCTGGGTCGCCGGGCGATTGAGCAACTGGCTCGCCGCGACCAGCCCGACATGCCGGCCTTCGTGCCAGAAATGCTGGCGCCCCTCGACCTGGACGATATCTTCCGGGGCCAGGTCGCACATGCGCTCGATGTGGGCCAGGGGGAAGGCGTAGGCTTCACCGCCGACCTCCACCACCAGGCTGCGCACCACCGACAGCGTCAGCGGCACTTCGAGATGGAAACGACTGCCCTCGCCCGCCGTCTGCTCCAGCACCACCGCACCGCGCAACTGCCGGACCATGTGCTGGACGGCATCGAGGCCCACGCCCCGCCCCGAAACTTCGGTGACTTTGTCCCGCAGGCTGAAACCGGGCAGGAACAGGAAGGTCAGCAGCTCCTCTTCGCTCAGGCTGGCGGCGGTGTGCTCGGGAGAAAGGCCGCGCTCGACGACGCTGCGGCGGACCTTTTCCAGGTCCACGCCAGCGCCATCGTCCGCCAGCTCCAGTACCAGCAGGCCGGCCTGATGGGAGGCGCGCAGGCGAATCACGCCTTCGGCGGGCTTGCCGGCCAGCATCCGCTGTTCCGGGCTCTCGATACCATGGTCGACTGCGTTACGCAGCAGATGGGTCAGCGGCGCTTCGAGTTTTTCCAGCACGTCACGGTCGACCTGGGTTTTCTCGCCTTCGACTTCCAGGCGTACCTGTTTGCCCAGGCTGCGACCCAGGTCGCGAACCATGCGCACCTGGCCCGAGAGCACATCGGCAAACGGACGCATGCGGCAGGCCAGCGCCGTGTCATACAGCACCTGGGCACGCTGGCCGGCCTGCCAGGCGAACTCGTCCAGCTCGGCGGTCTTGTCCGTCAGCAATTGCTGGGTTTCAGCCAGCATCCGCCGGGCATCGCCAAGGGCCTCCTGGGCTTGCAGGCTCAGCGCGTGGTCCTTGAGGTGCACGTTCAGCGCTTCAAGGGCTCGCAGGCCGTTGCTTTGCTGGCGCTTGAGCCGCTGCATCGCCGCAAGCCAGGGTTGCAGGCGCTGGGTTTCCACCAGGGATTTGCTCGACAGGTCGAGCAAGCTGTTCAAGCGTTCAGCGGTGACGCGCAGGATCCGCTCGCCACTGTCGGTGACCCGCCTGTTGCGGGGGGCTGGTTCCGTTGGCGCATCGAGTGCTGCTTCAGGCACCTCGACACGCACCGGTTCGACGGGCGTCTGGATTTCCGTCGGCGCCACCGGAGTCTGCGCCACCAGGGGAACCTGCGGCGCATCCGGGTCAACCAGACGCGTCATCATCGCCACATAGGCCTCAATGTCCGGCGCGCCCACGTCGTTGCCCGGTGTAGCGATACGCGTCAGCAGGTCGGTGCCTCGCAGCAAGGCATCGATGTGTTCGGCACTCAGCACCAGGCGCCGCTGCTGGGCGCCGACCAGGCAATCTTCCATGACGTGCGCCACGCTGACCCCGGCGTCTACGCCGACGATGCGCGCCGCGCCCTTGAGCGAATGCGCCGCGCGCATGCACGATTCCAGGTATTCGGCCTGGGTCGGATCACGTTCCAGGGCCAGCAATCCGGTACTGAGCACCTGGACCTGGGCCTCGGCTTCCAGGCTGAACAGTTCCAACAGCGAGGCGTCGCGCATCTGGTCAGGGGTCATGACAGGCTCCGGGCCACGGCGGCGAGCAACTGTTCCTCGTCCAGCCAGCGCAGGCTGCGCCCCTTGTAGGGCAGTACGCCGCGGGTGTATTTGCCCGCCGATTGCGAAGCACTCGCCAGGATCCGCTCGTCGATGGCATGGATACCGTCCACTTCGTCCACCGGCACCACCACCGGCCCGCCCTTGGCGGCGACAATCAACATGCGCGGCATGATCCTTGCGCCGGCCTGCACCGCCGCGCCGGGTTCCAGATCCAGCAATTCCACCAGCGACAGGCAGGCCACCAGGGCGCCGCGCACGTTCGCCACGCCCAGCAAGGCTCGCGAGCGCTGGTGGGACAAGGAGTGGATCGGCTGCAACGGCGCCACTTCCACCAGGCTGCGAGTGGTCAGGCCCAACCACTCCTCGCCAAGGCGAAACATCAACAGCGAACGCGTGACAATCTCGCTGTCCGGCGCAGCGCGGGCCGGTTGCCGATCCTCTTGCTGCAAGGCATAGCGGTCCAGCAGCCGGGTCGCGGCAGCCGAATACACCGAGCAGTTGCGGCAATGGATATGCTCGGCCAGCAATGGGCAGGATTTGTCGCCGTGCACCCCGATGCGGTTCCAGCAATCGTCGATGACCTGGGCCTCATCGTGGGTGACCTTGTAAGGAGCCGAACCGCTCATCGTTTACGCTCACTGTCTGTCGCGCGCCCGCTGCGGGCAGCGCGATCCTGCAATCGACGGGCTCCGGCCGCGTCTCCCTGAGAAGCCAGCAGCGCCGCCAGATGCACCAGGGCCTCGGCATGCTGCGGTTCGAGATAAAGTGCCTTGCGATAAAAGCCCTGGGCTTCAAGCGCACTGCCGGCCATGTCGCTGAGCAGCCCCAGCCAGTAGAACACCTGGGCCTTGGGTTCGTGGTTGCGCAGGTAGTGCTCGCAGGCGGCGCGGGCCTCGGCGCTCTTGCCACTGTTGGCCAGGGCGGTAATCTGCGCCAGCAAGGTCGCGGCGTCGCTGCCCTTGGGCACGGCGATCGGCGCGGTACTGGTGGCAAACGGGCGGGGCCGGACCGGCGCCGGAACGACCCGGGCCGCAGGCTGGCGAACCGGCAACGGCGTCGGCATCAACGCCGGCTGTGGCTGAGGCTGCGATTCGGGCACACCCTGGCGGCTGAAGGCGAACGACTGGGCCACCCCGATCGAGCGCATGCCCAGGCGGCCCAGCAAACTGCCTTCGGCGGGGCCGATGAACAACACGCCGTCCTGATGCGTCAGGCGCTTGAGCACTTCGAACACCTGCTGCTGAGTCGGTTGGTCGAAATAGATCAGCAGGTTGCGACAGAACACGAAATCGTAGGGCGCTTCGTTCGCCAGCAAGGCCGGATCCAACAGGTTCCCCACCTGCAAACGGACCTGTTCCCGCACCCGCTCGCTGAGGCGATAGCCCTCGTTTTCGGCGGTGAAATGCCGTTCGCGGAACACCAGGTCTGCGCCACGGAAGGAGTTCCTGCCATACAGTGCCTGCCGCGCACGCTCCACCGACGCGGGGCTGACGTCCAGCCCGTCCACCTTGAATTGATGGGCCCCAAGGCCTGCGTCAAGCAGCGCCATGGCAATGGAATAAGGCTCTTCACCGGTGGAACACGGCAGACTGAGGATGCGCAAGGCTCGCAGGTGCCTGATCTCGGCGAGGCGCTTGAGCGCCAGCCTGGCGAGGGTCGCAAAGGATTCCGGATAGCGGAAGAACCAGGTCTCCGGGACGATCACCGCCTCGATCAGCGCCTGTTGTTCCTGTGCGGAATGTTGCAGGCACTGCCAATAATCATCGGCGGACCGTCCGGGCACGGCAGCGGTACGCTGGCGCAACGCCCGCTCGATGATAGCGGTGCCGACGGACGTTACATCCAGGCCGATGCGCTCCTTGAGAAAATCGAAAAAACGCTGGTCGTTGTTCATGTCAGGTCCTCGAAATCATCGAGGTTCAGCGCAGGCGTAGGGAACAACATGGCGCGGACCGACTCGTCCAGCAGGTCGTTGACCCGCACCCATTGCAGCAATCCTTGAGCATCTTCGCGCACCGGGCCGAGATACGGCGCTTGGCGGTTTTCCAGGCCATAGGGCTGAAAATCCGCCGGGTCACAGCGCAACGTGTCGGTGGCTTGTTCGAGGATCAGCCCCAACACTCGCGCCGTTGGCTCGACGTCGGGTCGATAGTTGACCAGCACCAGGCGCGTGCTGGTACGGGCCTCGGCGCGCCGCCCGAACGTCAAGGCACAGAGGTCGATCACCGGTACTACGGTCCCGCGCCAGGCAAACACACCCGCCACCCAGGACGGCGCTCGGGCAATGGGCTTGAGGGACAGGCGCGGCAACACCTCCACGACATCGGTGGCCTGCAGGGCATAGCGTTCGCCGCCGATGCAGAACACCAGGAACAACGCCTGGCGGGCCGCCGGCGCCGCACCGCGCCTGGTCTCTGATTCGCCCATCAGATTTTGAAACGCGAGACGCCGCTGCGCAGCCCTACGGCCACCTGGCTCAGCTCGTCGATGGCGGAACTGGCCTGGCGCAGCGACTCCACCGTCTGGCTGCTGGCATCGCCCAGTTGCACCAGGGCATGGTTGATCTGCTCGGCGCCGGTGGCCTGGGCCTGCATGCCCTCGTTGACCATCAGCACCCGCGGTGCAAGGGCCTGGACCTGATGGATGATCTGCGACAGTTGCTCGCCCACCTGCTGCACTTCGGCCATGCCCCGGCGCACCTCTTCGGAGAACTTGTCCATGCCCATTACGCCGGCCGAAACGGCGGACTGGATCTCACGGACCATTTGCTCGATGTCATAGGTTGCCACGGCCGTCTGGTCAGCCAGCCGCCGCACTTGCGTGGCGACCACGGCGAAACCGCGTCCGTATTCACCAGCCTTCTCGGCTTCGATGGCGGCGTTGAGCGACAGCAGATTGGTCTGGTCAGCCACCTTGACGATGGTGGTCACCACCTGGTTGATGTTGCCGGCCTTCTCGTTGAGGATCGCCAGCTTGGCGTTCACCAGGTCGGCGGCGCCCATCACCGAGTGCATGGTTTCCTCCATCCGCGCCAGGCCTTGCTGGCCGGAGCCGGCAGCTACCGAGGCCTGGTCGGCGGCAGTGGACACTTCGGTCATGGTGCGCACCAGGTCCCGAGAAGTGGCGGCGATTTCCCTGGAGGTCGCGCCGATCTCGGTAGTGGTGGCGGCGGTTTCGGTGGCCGTGGCCTGTTGCTCGCGGGAAGTGGCGGCGATCTCGGTCACCGAGGTGGTGACCTGCACCGAGGAACGCTGGGCCTGGGAGACCAGCGCCGTCAGCTCGGTCATCATGTCGTTGAAACCGGTCTCCACCGCGCCGAATTCGTCCTTGCGCGCCAGGTTCAGGCGCCCGCTCAGGTCGCCCGTGCGCATGACTTCGAGGATCTCGACGATGCGATTCATCGGCGCCATGATCGCGCGCATCAACAGCAAGCCGCAGAGCAAAGCGATGACCAGTGCGACGAGAAACGACAGGCCCATGGCGACCTTGGCCGCGGTGACAGCATCGCCGATGGTCTCGGTCGCGCTTTGCGCCAGTTCACGGTTGCGCTCGATGATGTGATTCAAGTGCGTGCGCCCGCCAATCCAGGCCGGCGTCAGCTCCTTCTCCAGTGCCTGCCGCGCTCCTTCGTAGTCCTTGCGCTGGTACAGATCCAAGACCTTCGCCATGGCCAGGTTGAACGCTTGGTGCTGGGCCTCGAACTCATCGAAGGAGGCCTGGTCGGCAGGGTTCTGGATCAGCTTCTGATAGTTCTGTATTTCTTCGCGCAGGTGCCGCTCGAAGCCCTGGTAGCGGGCCGTGTCGTCGGCGGTGATTTCCCGGTTCCCCGAAAGACCGACGATCTGCTGGGTCAAGACATAGCTGTCGACCCAACCGCCGCGAATCATGGAGCTGTAATAGACCCCCGGCACCGCATCGGCCCGTACCTTTTCTTCGCTTTCCTGGATTTTCAGCAACCGTGAATAGGAGACCACCACCATCAGCAGCATGATGGCGATGATGACTGCAAAACTCGCCAGGATGCGTTGGCGCAACGTCCAGTTCTTCACAGTAAAACCTCAGGCCTTTGAAATGGTGGGGAGTATAGCCGAGGGTTGCGTGGGGTCTGTATGGCGGTAGCGGGGAATTTTTGACTCGATAATCACCCCAAAGGAACTGCAACCACAGGTATTGGCGCCAACACACAACCCCTGTGGGAGCGAGCCTGCTCGCTCCCACAGGGGATAATGTTCGCCCGAAGATCGATGAAATCTGGCCTTACACAGCCGCCTCGCGCACCTGCTTCTCCAACTCCGCCTTCAACCCCGGCTCCAGCTTGAGCTGGCGTGCCAGTTCATCGAGGTAGGATTTCTCCATGAAGTTCTCCTCGTCTACCAGCATCACGCTGGCGATGTACATTTCCGCCGCGATTTCCGGCGTGCCGGCGGCGCGCGCGACGTCGGTGGGATCCAGGGGCTTGTTGAGTTCGGCGTGCAGCCAGTGTTGCAGTTCCTGGTCGTTGTCGAGCTTGGTAAATTCGCCTTCGATCAACTGCCGCTCGCGCTCGTCCACGTGGCCGTCGGCCTTGGCTGCCGCCACCAGCGCCTTGAGAATCGCCTGGCTGTGCTGTTCGACCTGCGCCGGCGGAACGCGGTCCAGTGTCTGCGGTTCGGTTAGCGGTGCCTTGCCCTGTTGGGCCTGCCAGTTACCGTAGGCCTTGTAGGCGATGACGCCCAGGGCCGCCAGGCCACCATAGGCCAGGGCCTTGCCGCCAAAGTTGCGGGCCTTCTTGTTGCCCAACAGCAGGCCCATGGCCCCGGCGGCCAGCGCCTTGCCGCCTGCGCCGGAGAGCATGCCGCCCAGGCCGCCAGCGTTACCGGAGCCACCGAGTAACCCGCCCAAGCCCCCGGATGACTTGCCCTGTGCGCCGCCCGCCTTGTTCTGCAGCAGTTCCTGGCCGGACTTGAGTAGCTGATCGAGCAATCCACGAGTGTTCATTTGAAACCTCCACACATTCGGGTCAAGCGAACCATTAAGGCCACCAGCCTAGATCGAAAGTGCCCGGCAGCCGCGACGAGTTTGCTTCCAGATGTTGCCTGGATAAAGAACAGCACTACGCTGTTAGCAGGCCTCTATGGCCGTTCGTACCGTCGCGCCCCTGCCCCGACCACCATTAAAGCAAGAGGGATTTCCATGTACGCGCACAAGACCGCATTGCCCGGCGCAATCACCATGGCGCTGCTGACCAGCGTCAGCCTCCAGGCCGCCGAACCGCTCAAGGCCGTCGGCGCCGGCGAAGGCCAGTTGGACATCGTCGCCTGGCCGGGCTACATCGAGCGAGGCGAAAGCGACAAGGCCTATGATTGGGTCACTGGTTTCGAGAAGGCCAGCGGCTGCAAGGTCAATGTGAAAACCGCCGCGACGTCCGACGAGATGGTCAGCCTGATGACCAAGGGCGGCTACGACCTGGTGACCGCCTCGGGTGATGCCTCCCTGCGCCTGATCGCCGGCAAGCGCGTGCAACCGATCAATACCGCGCTGATTCCCAACTGGAAAAACCTCGACCCACGCCTCAAGGATGCACCGTGGTACGTGGTCGACCAGCAAACCTACGGCACCCCGTACCAGTGGGGCCCGAACGTGCTGATGTACAACACCGAGGTGTTCAAGCAACCGCCTACCAGCTGGAGCGTGGTGTTCAGTCCCCAGTCATTGCCCGACGGCAAGCCGAACAAGGGACGCGTACAGGCCTACGATGGGCCGATCTACATCGCCGACGCGGCGCTATACCTCAAGACGGCCAGGCCCGAACTGGGCATCAAGGACCCGTACCAGCTCGACGAAGCACAGTACAAGGCGGTGCTGGAGTTATTGCGGGCCCAGCAACCGTTGATCCACCGCTATTGGCACGACACCACCGTGCAGATGAGCGATTTCAAGAATGAAGGCGTGGTGGCGTCCGGCGCCTGGCCGTATCAGGTCAATGGCCTGGTGAACGAAAAACAGCCGATCGCCTCGACCATTCCCAGGGAAGGCGCCACCGGCTGGGCCGACACCACCATGCTGCACGCCGAAGCCAAGCACCCCAACTGCGCGTACAAGTGGATGGACTGGTCGTTGCAACCCAAGGTCCAGGGCGACGTCGCCGCGTGGTTCGGCTCCTTGCCCGCCGTGCCTGCGGCGTGCGAGGGCAGCGAGCTGCTGGGTGCCGAAGGTTGCAAGACCAACGGTTTCGACCAGTTCGACAAGATCGCCTTCTGGAAAACCCCGCAGGCCGAGGGTGGCAAGTTCGTGCCTTACAGCCGCTGGACCCAGGATTACATTGCGATCATGGGTGGGCGGTAGGCACCGCGCCAAACCCTGTGGCGAGGGAGTTTGCTCCCGCTGGACCGGGCTGGCGCTTCAGTGCCCAGCGCTCGCAAGCTTTGGGGCTACTTTGTAGCCCAGCGGGAGCAAGCTCCCTCGCCACGGGTTGGGTTCCAACAACTGCTACCTACATCGGCCTGTTTTCTGGAGCACCGCACCATGACGCTCGCAGTTCAATTCACTCAGGTCTCGCGCCTGTTCGGCGAGGTAACCGCCGTTGACCGAGTCTCCATCGACATCCAGGACGGTGAGTTCTTTTCCATGCTGGGTCCTTCCGGGTCGGGCAAGACCACCTGCCTGCGCTTGATCGCCGGGTTCGAGCAACCGAGCGCCGGCTCGATCCGTATCCATGGCGAAGAGGCCGTGGGACTCGCGCCGTATCAGCGGGATGTAAATACGGTTTTCCAGGACTACGCCCTGTTCCCGCACATGAGCGTACGGGACAACGTCGCCTATGGCTTGAAGGTCAAAGGCGTCGCCAAGCCTGAGCGAATCCGGCGCGCTGAAGAAGCATTGGAGATGGTCGCCCTGGGCGGCTACGGTGAGCGCAAACCGGTGCAGCTTTCCGGCGGCCAGCGCCAACGGGTGGCCCTGGCCCGTGCGCTGGTCAATCGCCCACGCGTACTGCTGCTGGATGAACCCCTGGGCGCCCTCGATCTCAAGCTGCGTGAACAAATGCAGGGCGAACTGAAGAAGCTGCAACGCCAGTTGGGCATCACGTTCATTTTCGTCACCCACGACCAGACCGAGGCGCTGTCGATGTCCGACCGGGTGGCGGTGTTCAACAAGGGCCGAATCGAACAGGTCGATACGCCGCGCAACCTGTACATGAAGCCCCTGACGACCTTTGTCGCGGAGTTCGTCGGTACGTCCAACGTGATCCGTGGCGAACTGGCGCAACAATTGAGCGGGCAACCACAGCCGTTCTCGATCCGCCCCGAACACCTGCGCTTCGCCGAGGGCCCGTTGGCCGCCAATGAAATCGAAGTCCAGGGCGTGCTGCACGACATCCAGTACCAAGGCAGCGCCACGCGCTACGAATTGAAGCTCGCCAACGGCCAGGGCCTGAACCTGAGCCAGGCCAATACCCGGTGGACCGACGACGGTGCGCCGCACCGACCCGGCCAACACTTGCGCGTGCGCTGGGCCCGTGAAGCGATGATCGCGCTGCATGACACTGTCGGCGGCGGGGTGTGAAATGAACACAGCAGCCCTGCCCCGGGTAGCCACGCCGGGTTTTGCCCGGCGCTTGTCCAACCTGCTCTACCGACGACCGAACCTGTATCTTTCGCTGCTGTTGGTCCCGCCGTTGATCTGGTTCGGCGCGATCTACCTCGGCTCGTTGCTGACTTTGCTGTGGCAGGGTTTCTACACCTTCGACGACTTCACCATGGCGGTCACGCCGGACCTGACCCTGGCGAATTTCACGGCACTGTTCCAACCCTCGAACTTCGACATCATCCTGCGCACCTTGAGCATGGCCGTGGCGGTCTCCATCGCCAGCGCCATCATCGCCTTCCCCATCGCCTATTACATGGCGCGCTACACCAGCGGCAAGACCAAAGCGTTTTTCTACATCGCGGTGATGCTGCCGATGTGGGCTAGCTATATCGTCAAGGCCTATGCCTGGACGTTGCTGCTGGCCAAAGGCGGCGTCGCGCAGTGGTTCATCCAGCACCTGGGCCTGGGGGCGCTGTTGCAGGGGGTGCTGGGCATTCCCGGGGTGGGCGGCAGCACGTTGTCCACTTCCCACCTGGGGCGCTTTCTGGTGTTCGTCTACATCTGGCTGCCGTTCATGATCCTGCCGATCCAGGCCTCTCTGGAGCGTCTGCCGCCGTCGCTGTTACAAGCCTCGGCCGACCTGGGCGCGCGGCCGCGCCAGACATTCATGCAGGTGATCCTGCCGCTGTCGGTACCCGGCATCGCGGCCGGTTCGATCTTCACCTTTTCGTTGACCCTGGGGGATTTCATCGTGCCGCAACTGGTGGGCCCACCGGGCTATTTCGTCGGCAGCATGGTCTACGCCCAGCAAGGGGCCATCGGCAACATGCCGATGGCGGCGGCGTTCACCCTGGTGCCCATCGTGCTGATCGCGATCTACCTGTCTATCGTCAAGCGCCTGGGGGCTTTCGATGCACTTTGACGCTTCTTTGCCTGGGCGGGCGTCCTGGGGCTTGCGCATCGCGGCATGGGGCGGGTTGGTGTTCCTGCACTTCCCGATCCTGATCATCTTTCTCTATGCGTTCAACACCGAAGACGCGGCGTTCAGCTTCCCGCCCAAAGGCCTGACCCTGAAGTGGTTCAGCGTCGCTTTTTCACGCCCGGATGTGCTGGAGGCGATCAAGCTGTCGTTACAGGTGGCAGCACTCGCCACGCTGATCGCCCTGGTGCTCGGCACGCTCGCCTCGGCGGCGCTGTACCGGCGGGATTTCTTTGGCAAGCAGGGGATTTCACTGATGCTGATCCTGCCGATTGCCCTGCCGGGGATCATCACCGGCATCGCGCTGCTGGCAACCTTCAAAACCCTGGGGATCGAACCGGGGATGTTCACCATCGTCGTCGGCCACGGGACTTTCTGCGTGGTGATCGTCTATAACAATGTCATCGCCCGCCTGCGTCGTACGTCCCACAGCCTGATCGAGGCTTCCATGGACCTGGGCGCGGACGGTTGGCAGACCTTTCGCTACATCATCCTGCCCAACCTTGGCTCGGCGCTGCTGGCCGGCGGGATGCTGGCGTTTGCGCTGTCGTTCGATGAAATCATCGTCACCACTTTCACCGCCGGCCACGAGCGCACGCTGCCATTATGGTTGCTCAACCAACTGAGCCGACCTCGCGATGTACCTGTGACCAATGTGGTGGCGATGCTGGTGATGATGGTCACGATGTTGCCGATACTCGGCGCCTATTACCTGACTCGGGGCGGGGAGAGTGTGGCGGGCAGTGGTGGGAAATAAACCACCGACCAACGACGACTATCCAGTGTAGAGCGAGCCTGCTCGCGATGACTGACGAATATTCAACAGAGGTGTTGACAGTGGGGCCGCTATCGCGAGCAAGCTCGCTCCCACAGGGTACCTTTACAGGCCAAGACTGCTTCATCGAGGACACGAACATGCAAACCAAACTGCTGATCAATGGTCATCTGGTCGCCGGCGAAGGTCCAGGCCAGGCGGTGTTCAACCCGGCGCTGGGCCGGGTGCTGGTAGAGATCAACGAGGCCAGCGAAGCCCAGGTCGATGCCGCCGTGCGTGCCGCCGACAGCGCCTTCGATAGCTGGTCGCAGGTCGCGCCAAAGGATCGCTCGCTGCTGTTGCTCAAGCTGGCCGATGCCATCGAAGCCCACGGTGAAGAACTGGCGAAGCTGGAATCGGACAACTGCGGCAAGCCCTTGAGCGCCGCGCTGAACGACGAGATCCCGGCGATTGCCGATGTGTTCCGCTTCTTTGCCGGCGCCAGCCGCTGCATGAACGGTTCGGCGGGCGGT
Organism: Pseudomonas sp. SMV71; assembly: GCF_052042015.1. Lineage (NCBI taxonomy): Bacteria > Pseudomonadati > Pseudomonadota > Gammaproteobacteria > Pseudomonadales > Pseudomonadaceae > Pseudomonas > Pseudomonas sp. SMV71. Next base: position 171,780 of record NZ_JBKGGU010000001.1, read on the forward strand.
GAATACCTGCCGGGGCACACCTCGATGATCCGCCGCGACCCGGTGGGCGTCATTGCTTCAATCGCACCGTGGAACTACCCGCTGATGATGGTCGCCTGGAAAATCGCCCCGGCCCTGGCCGCCGGCAATACCGTGGTGCTCAAGCCCTCGGAACAAACACCACTGACGGCGCTGCGCCTGGCCGAGCTGGCGTCAGAGATTCTACCGGCCGGTGTGCTCAACGTGGTATTCGGCCGTGGGCAAACCGTCGGCCAACCGCTGGTGACCCACCCGAAGGTACGCATGGTCTCGCTGACCGGCTCCATTGCCACCGGCTCGCACATCATTTCCAGCATTGCCGACAGCGTCAAGCGCACCCACATGGAGCTGGGCGGCAAGGCCCCGGTGATCATTTTCGACGATGCCGACATTGACGCGGCGGTAGAAGGCATCCGTACCTTCGGTTTCTACAATGCCGGCCAGGATTGCACCGCTGCCTGCCGCATCTACGCCCAGCAGGGTATCTACGAGAAATTTGTCGAGAAACTGGGTGCGGCGGTGGCCAGTATCAAGTACGGCCTGCAAACCGCATCGGACACCGAGATGGGCCCGCTGATCACGGCCCAGCATCGAGATCGTGTGGCCGGTTTCGTCGAACGAGCCATCGCCCAGCCGCACATCCGCCTGGTCACTGGCGGCAAGTCGGTGGAGGGCAACGGTTTCTTCTTCGAACCAACCGTGCTGGCCGACGCCCAGCAGGACGATGAGATTGTCCGCCGGGAGGTCTTCGGCCCGGTGGTGTCGGTCACGCCGTTTCTCGACGAAGCCCAGGTACTGGCCTGGGCCAACGATTCGGAATACGGCCTGGCCTCATCGGTGTGGACCGCCGACATCGGCCGCGCCCATCGCCTGTCGGCCCGCCTGCAATATGGCTGCACCTGGGTCAACACCCACTTCATGCTCGTCAGCGAAATGCCCCACGGCGGTCAGAAGCGTTCCGGCTATGGCAAGGATATGTCCATGTATGGGCTCGAGGATTACACGGTGGTGCGGCATGTGATGTTCAAGCATTGAGACAGCACATCGGTTTCACGGCCGGACGGTAGCGTCTGGTCGTGATTGTCCAAGTGTCACGATGGCACAACCAATTCAACCGAAGGGAAGTACGTCCGATAACGCCTGGCGTCTCGTGTGAGCAAAGGCAACCTGTTCACAGCGGCATGGGCACCAATGAAAAAATCCGCCAGCACATTGTTTTTGCCACCGCCCGCCTTGCGGTAACGCCCAAAGGCCTTACCTGCCAGGAACAGCGCAGGGCGAGGTACCTCCTGCATCTGTAGCTGAAGCTCGGTCACAACCTCGTCCAACGCTTCGAACGTGGAAAACGTCTGGGACAGCTCGGCATAGACGATCGGATTGATGAGCAGCTCATGGGCTTGCGACTGGGCGCGCAGTTGCTGGATAGACCAGTCAGCCCAGACGGGATCGTCCTCCAGGACATCAATCAGGACATTGGTGTCGACCAGTATCATCAATCGTCCCCGCGTAACAGCGCCATCAGTTCATCTGTACGCCACTTGATGTCCGCTCTGCCCCGCACCGCGTCGAAGCGATCGCGAGTTGTCTTGGCCGCTCCAGGTTTACCGGCATGCAATACCACTTCACCTTGCGCGTTGACACTGAACTCCACTGCACTGCCCGGAAGCAAGTGCAGCGCATCACGAATCGGCTTGGGAATGGTGACCTGCCCCTTGCTCGTCATCGTCGTCGACATGATGGCTCTCCCCATGAAGTATTACCGTCCGAGAAAAAGTAATACTTCCAGTCTGAGCCTGCAACCGCCGCTGATCGTAGGCGCATTCTCTTTGCGGGGTCACAAGCGCGCCGATTGCGAGTACTTTCGTTCAAAACCTCGAAACACTCCTCATCGCATCCACCAGGTAACGCATGGCGATCCGGTCGTTTTCCGACAGTTCCCGATAGCGCTCCACCAGTTTCAGTTCTTCCAGGCTGAGTCGTCGAGTCCTGCGCACACGGGTCAGGCCAGGAAAGATTCCCAGCATTTCAGCGATGCTCTGTATTTTCGTCATGAGCGTTGTCCTTCTTTACGTCGAGTTTGACCTGATAGCGCCTTTCTGGAATCCGGATCGGACTGCCTACACTTCAAGAATAGGGACGATTCGAACGGTGGAAAGGGAGTTTTAGAGTAATTAGTCAAAAAATGCTGGAAACGACATAAAAAAAGAAATATCTGTAAGAAAATTTAACTAAGTCCCGCTTTCTTTTCTCTTCTCGCCCGCTCATCCCCTATGATTTTGCGCCTCAGTGAACCGATCCGGCTCTCAGGCATCTGTTCTAGCGTCCGTCGCGTTTGGCCAAAGGTATGTCCGAACTCTTTTACCCATTTTCTGTTGCCAGGATCGGCACGGGATGGTTGTGAGAAAGGTTGTATTTATGCATCGCAGGAACCTGCTCAAGGCCTCCATGGCCTTCGCCGCCTATACCGGTCTTTCGGCCACCGGACTGATGGCCGCTCGCGCCTGGGCCACGGATCAAGCCGCCGACGGCGAAGCCCGTCCCTTCGATTTCGATGCGCTGAAAGACCAGGCCCGGCACTTGGCCAAGACCCGCTATGTCGACACCAAGCAAGTCTTGCCACCGACCCTGGCGATGATGTCGCCCCTGCAATTCAATGCGATTCAGTACGACGCCAACCACTCGTTATGGAACAAGCTGGACGGTCAATTGGACGTGCAGTTTTTCCATGTCGGCATGGGCTTCAAACAGCCGGTGCGCATGTACAGCGTCGACCCCAAGACCCGTCTGGCTCGCGAGGTGCACTTCCGCCCTCAGTTGTTCAACTATGAAAAAACCACGGTCGACACCTCTCAATTGACCGGCGACCTGGGATTTGCCGGTTTCAGGGTGTTCAAGGCACCGGAGCTGGACCGGCACGACATCGTTTCATTCCTGGGGGCCAGTTATTTCCGCGCCGTGGACGCCACCGGCCAGTACGGGTTGTCCGCTCGTGGTTTAGCCATTGACACCTATGGCAAGAAACGCGAAGAGTTTCCAGACTTCACCAAGTTCTGGTTCGAGACGCCGGATAAGAACAGCACCCGTTTCGTGGTCTACGCCCTGCTCGATTCCCCCAGCGCCACCGGTGCCTATCGGTTTGACATCGACTGCCAGCCGACCCGGGTGGTGATGGAAGTCGACGCGCACGTCAATGCCCGGACCGCCATCGAGCAACTGGGCATTGCCCCCATGACCAGCATGTTCAGTTGTGGCACTGTCGAGCGGCGCATGTGCGACACCATTCACCCGCAGATCCATGATTCCGACCGACTCGCCATGTGGCGTGGCAACGGCGAGTGGGTCTGCCGTCCGCTGAACAACCCGGCCACCCTGCAATTCAACGCCTTCGCCGACAACAACCCGAAAGGGTTCGGCCTGGTACAGACCGACCACGACTTTGCCAGTTACCAGGACACCGTGGACTGGTACAGCAAGCGCCCGAGCCTATGGGTCGAACCGACGACGGCCTGGGGCGAAGGCTCGGTGGACTTGCTGGAAATTCCTACCACCGGCGAGACCCTGGATAACATCGTGGCGTTCTGGACACCGAAAAAACCGGTGGCCGCCGGTGATTCGCTGAACTACGGCTACAAACTCTACTGGAGCGCCCTGCCTCCGGTCAGCACCGACCTGGCCCACGTGGACACGACCCGTTCGGGTATGGGCGGTTTTATCGAGGGCTGGGCGCCGGGCGAGCACTACCCGACCGTCTGGGCGCGCCGCTTCGCGGTGGACTTCAGTGGCGGCGGCCTCGACCAATTGCCGCCGGGCACCGGCATCGAACCGGTGGTGACCTGTTCCCACGGCGAGGTGAAGGATTTCAACGTGCTGGTGCTGGATGCGATCAAGGGCTACCGGATCACCTTCGACTGGTACCCCACCGACGATCGCGTCGACCCGGTTCAGATGCGCCTGTTCATTCGCACCAAGGACCGCACCTTGAGCGAAACCTGGTTGTACCAGTACTTCCCGCCGGCGCCGGAGAAGCGTAAGTATCCCTGATTGTCATCGGGTGTCTGTACTGGCCCTATCGCGAGCAGGCTCGCTCCCGCAGTAGATTGATGTTGTAGACACCTACCCTGTGGGAGCGAGCCTGCTCGCGATGAGGCCGGTACAGCCACCCCAGTCATCCAGCCCCGATAGCAAAAAGCCCCGGTCAAATTGATCGGGGCTTTTTGTTTTATCACTCACTCAATCGCGTAAATCCGACTCATGAATCGGCTGGTCCCGATGCGTCGCCCGCTGGTACTGGGCCGGCCACACAGCCTTGCGCCCACCCAGGTCATCGTCGGCATGCAGGGCCCAGTACGGGTCACGCAACAATTCGCGGGCCAGGAAAATGATGTCCGCCTGGCAGGTGCGCAGGATGTGCTCGGCCTGGGCCGGCTCGGTGATCATGCCGACCGTGCCGGTGGCGATCTCCGACTCCTTGCGCACCCGTTCGGCAAAGCGCGTCTGGTAACCCGGGCCGGTGGGAATTTCCGCATTGGCAGCGGTACCGCCCGACGACACATCGATCAGGTCCACCCCCAGCGCCCGGAATCGCCGCGCCAGTTCCACGGTTTCGTCCGGGTTCCAGCCGTCCTCGACCCAGTCGGTGGCCGACACGCGCACGAATACCGGCAACTCCTCGGGCCAGACGGCCCGGACCGCTTCGGTGACTTGCAGCACCAGACGGATGCGGTTCTCGAACGAGCCGCCGTATTGGTCACGTCGCTGGTTGCTCAACGGTGATAGGAACTGGTGCAGCAGATAACCATGGGCCGCGTGGACCTCGACCACTTTGAAACCGGCGGTCAGCGCACGCTTGGCTGAATCGACGAACGCCTGGATCACGCCGGCGATCTGCCCTTCGTCCAACTGCACCGGCTGGGTGTGCTGCGGGTCAAAGGCAATTGGCGACGGACCGACGGGAACCCAGCCGCCATCCGCCGGTTTCACGCTGCCATGCTTGCCCACCCAGGGACGCCAGGTGCTGGCCTTGCGCCCGGCGTGAGCCAGCTGGATAGCGGGCACGGCCCCTTGGGCGGTAATGAACCGGGTGATGCGTTGCAGGGGTTGGATCTGTTCATCGTTCCACAACCCAAGGTCCTGGGCGGTGATCCGTCCATCGGCGGTGACTGCGGTGGCCTCGGTGAACACCAGCCCGGCTCCGCCCACGGCGCGGCTGCCAAGGTGCACCAGGTGCCAGTCGTTGGCCAGGCCATCGACGCTCGAGTATTGGCACATCGGCGACACCGCGATGCGATTGGGCAGGGTCAATTGGCGAAGGGTATAGGGTTCCAGCAGCAGACTCATGGGGCACCTCTCGAATCAGTGGGCAGGCTCCAGGGTTCTGTTTGAAAAGTCGACGAGTGACAAAAGGTACAACACCCGCCCCCGCGGGCAACGAAAATCGACAAGACGTCACAAGGGCTATCAACCAGTGCTTAGAGCCTAGTCGACAACCTGAAGCAAGGGAGGGTTCAGAACTAAAAACCTGGCCTTGTGGGACAGCGCTGCACTGAAGGCAATATGCCCCCGTGGCGAGGGAGCTTGCTCCCGCTGGGCCGCGAACCGGCCCTCTTTTGTGAGCGCTTCGCACTCAAGCAGGAGCAAGCTCCCTCGCCACAGGGTTCAGAACGATAGAGGGTACGCCTACCGCGGCTCGATATGAGCAATCATCAACTGCACCGTTTCCTGGCCGCGGAATTCGTTGAGATCAAGCTTGTACGCCAGTTCGACCCAACGCACCGTAGGGTTGGGCCAGATGTCCCGGTCGATGCCAAAGGCGATGCCGTCGAGCTTCACCGAGCCGCACTCGCTCTTGAGCACCACCTTGAGGTGCCGCTCGCCCACCACGCGCTGCTCCACGAGCTGGAACACGCCGTGAAACATCGGCTCGGGGAAATGTTGGCCCCAGGGCCCGGCGTGGCGCAGCGCCCGCGCCAGCTCCAGGTGGAATTCTTCCACCGCCAATGTCCCGTCCGACAACAGGCGACCAGTCAGGTCTTCTTCACGCAATTGCCTGCGCACCTCCGCGTCGAACGCCTCGGCGAACAGCGGGAAATTCGCCTCCGGCAACGTCAGGCCCGCCGCCATGGCGTGACCGCCGTACTTGCTGATCAAGGTGGGATGCTGCGCCGCCACCACGCTCAGCGCATCACGAATGTGAAAGCCCGGCACCGAACGCCCCGAGCCCTTGAGCAAGCCGTCGCCCGCGTCGGCGAAGGCAATGGTCGGGCGGAAATAGCGTTCTTTCATCCGCGAGGCGAGGATGCCGATAACCCCTTGGTGCCACTGCGGATCGAACAGGCACAGGCCGAAGGGCATCGACTCCAGCGGCAGGTCCTTGAGCTGGGCCATGGCTTCGCGCTGCATGCCCTGTTCGATGGACTTGCGGTCCTGGTTCATGCCGTCCAGTTGCGCAGCCATCTCCCGGGCCAGGGCCGGATCGTCGGTGAGCAGGCACTCGATGCCCAGGCTCATGTCATCCAGGCGGCCCGCCGCGTTCAGGCGCGGCCCGAGGATAAATCCCAGGTCCGTGGAGGTAATGCGTGAATGGTCACGCTTGGCCACTTCCAGAATCGCCTTGATGCCCGGGCGGGCGCGTCCGGCACGAATCCGCTCCAGGCCCTGGTGCACCAGGATCCGGTTGTTGGCATCCAGGGGCACCACGTCGGCGACGCTGCCCAAGGCTACCAGGTCCAGCAGTTCGCCAATGTTCGGCTGGGGCTGGGTGGCATACCGACCCAGACTGCGCAGACGCGCCCGCAGCGCCATCAGCACATAGAAGATCACCCCGACACCGGCCAGCGCCTTGCTCGGGAATTCACAGCCCGGCTGGTTCGGATTGACGATAGCATCGGCTGCCGGCAGTTCCAGGCCCGGCAAGTGGTGGTCGGTGACCAGCACCTTGAGCCCCGCCGCTTTCGCCGCCGCCACGCCTTCCACGCTGGAAATGCCGTTATCCACGGTGATCAGCAATTGCGGCTCGCGGGTCAGGGCGACTTCGACGATCTCCGGGGTCAGGCCGTAACCATATTCGAAGCGATTGGGCACCAGATAATCCACATGGGCCGCCCCCAGCAGACGCAGGCCCAGCACACCCACGGTGCTGGCCGTCGCGCCATCGGCGTCGAAGTCGCCGACGATCAGGATCCGCTGGCGTTGCTCCAGCGCCGCCACCAGCAGGTCCACCGCCGCGTCGATCCCCTTGAGCTGCTGGAACGGGATCAAGCGTGCCAGGCTCTTGTCCAGCTCCGTCTCGGACTGCACACCGCGGGCGGCATACAGGCGGGTCAACAGGGGCGGCAGGTCACCCAGAAATGGCAGGGTTTCGGGTAGCTGGCGGGGTTCTATGCGCATGGGGTAACGGGTGTTTCTCTTTGATGTGTAGGAATATCGGCTTTGGATCGTGGCGAGGGAGCTTGCTCCCTCGCCACAATGAAGCCTGACTCTGGCTCAGTGAATCAAAGCCGCGGGATTAGCCTCGTTCACCCAGCAACCACTGCAACTGCACCTCATGCTGGCCACGGTCGTCGGTGACGAAAATCGTCCCCTCGCTGATCATCACGTCCCACTTGATCACGCGGGGCATGTCCTGGGCGAGGGTTTCCAGCACTTCCTGAGGCACGGCGGCGATGTTGACGTTCTTCAGGCCCTTGACCGCCGGGATCACCTTGCCTTCCCAGACCCGCAGGCTGCCGTAGGCCAGCAGGCTGGTGCGCTCGGTACGGCGCGAGCACCAAGTCAGGCGCTCGGCGTCAGGCTGGCCGACTTCGATCCAGTGCAACACACGGTCATCCAGGCTTTTTTCCCACAACGCAGGTTCATCTACATCCGACAGACCGCGACCAAACGACAGCAGCTCGTTGTACCAGAAGGCGTAGGCCAACAGGCGCACGGTCATGCGCTCTTCGGTTTCCGAAGGATGGCGGGCGATGGTCTGTTTCACGTTCTCGTACACGTTGCGGTCGAGGTCGGTGAGGTTCAGTTCAAACTTATAGGTCGTGGACGGCTGGGCCATGAACGGGCTTCTTGATGCGAGGAAAGGCGGCAAGTCTAACCGATGACGCGGCCATTCCACGAATTGCCGACCATCAACCTGCGGCGAGCGGCATCGGCCTATGATAAAACGCTCTTCTCGTTCGTTTTTGTCCTACAGGATCCATCATGTCGCTTACTGCCAAACCGCTCGCGGGCGTCAAAGTCATCGAACTTGGCACCCTCATCGCAGGACCTTTTGCCTCGCGGATCTGCGGGGAGTTCGGGGCCGAGGTGATCAAGGTCGAATCGCCCGATGGCGGCGATCCACTGCGCAAGTGGCGCAAGCTGTATGAAGGCACATCGCTGTGGTGGTTCGTCCAGGCCCGTAACAAGAAATCCCTGACTTTGAACCTCAAGCACCCCGAAGGCCTGGCGATCCTGAAGAAGCTGATCGGCGAGGCTGACATTCTGATCGAGAATTTTCGTCCCGGGGTGTTGGAAAAACTCGGCCTGGGCTGGGAGGTTCTGCACGCGCTGAACCCCAGACTGGTGATGGTGCGGCTTTCGGGCTTCGGCCAGAGCGGACCGATGAAAGACCAGCCGGGGTTCGGCGCGGTGGGCGAATCCATGGGTGGCTTGCGCTACATCACCGGGTTCGAGGACCGCCCGCCGGTGCGCACCGGGATCTCCATCGGCGACTCCATCGCCGCCCTGTGGGGTGTGATCGGTGCGCTCATGGCGCTGCGCCACCGCGAGGTCAACGGCGGCACCGGCCAAGTGGTCGACGTGGCGTTGTACGAAGCGATTTTCGCCATGATGGAAAGCATGGTGCCCGAATTCGACGTGTTCGGTTTCATCCGCGAGCGCACCGGCAACATCATGCCTGGCATCACCCCATCGTCCATCCACACCAGCGCCGACGGCAAGCATGTGCAAATCGGCGCCAACGGTGACGCGATTTTCAAGCGCTTCATGCAAATCATCGGTCGTGATGACCTGGCCAACGATCCACAATTGGCCAGTAACGACGGGCGAGACAGCCGGCGCGACGAGCTGTACGGCGTGATCGATCGCTGGGTCAATTCGCTGCCGCTCGACAGCGTGATGGAGCGGTTGAACCGGGCCGAGGTGCCGGCCAGCCGGATCTTCAGCGCCGAGGATATGTTCAGCGACCCGCAGTTCCTGGCTCGGGAGATGTTCCTGCAAGCCCGATTGCCCGACGGCAAGGCGTTCAAGATGCCAGGTATCGTGCCGAAGCTCTCCGACACGCCCGGGACATCCGAATGGGTCGGACCAGGGCTGGGCGAGCACAACGATCAGGTACTCGGCGCCCTGGGCTACGACGCGCAACAGATCGCCAAACTACGTAGCGACGGTGCTATTTGACGGCCCATGCTGCGAACGACAGTCCATGACTACCAAAGCCCCACTGTGGGAGCGAGCCTGCTCGCGATAGCGGTGTATCAGCCAGTATCGAATCGACTGACCCGATGCTTTCGCGAGCAGGCTCGCTCCCACAAAAGCGTCACACACTGGAGCTTGAATGCCGGACAAAACGCCGGGCAAAAAGAAACCCCGAGCAGTGGGGAGACAACTCGGGGTTAAACGTAACCCATATCAAGGTTCGTACCACAAGCGACGAGCACCGGAGCACAATGCTCGCTCTTGTTGGTAAAAAGTCTGACTCTCCAGACTGTAAGAAGGTTCCCACACAATCTCAGTCAATTCGGGGCGGCCATGACCTTGTCGGCGGCCAGGTTACGCAGCGCTGCGATCACACAAGGCTCCAAGCGCCCCTCGGCAATCAGTACATCGCGATGCAAGCCATCGACGACATCCGTCAACTGACGCTTGTCGGTCAATTGAGCCTGGTTGAACACGCGCTCGACCATGATCGCCCCGGAGGTATTCTTCAGTGTCACCAGGCATTCGTCCTTGGCGCCAGAGGGAGTCAGCGTGACCTGATACGGGCTCAAAGCCTCACCCAGCAATAGGCTGATACTTTCCATTCGCTCACCCTTCAATAGTCCGAAAACAACTGCATGTACACACTAAGTGACCGTGGGCCGCAGTAGAAAGTTCGTTAGCGCACCGAGCCGGCACGCCGGAACTCGTTCAATCGAGCATGCGCGTCGAATATGACAGCTAGACAACAGCCGCATCGGCCCGCCTCAGGCCAGGAACCGATCGGAGCGGCTCCAGCGGCGGCCGACATCGATCCAGCCCCCCAGCAGGCCACGCAATTGCCCGTCGGCGCCATAGAAGGGCACCGACCAGTGGTAGATTTCCCGCAAACCGCTGCGAAACATCAACTGGCGGTCGATGTATCGAGGCTGGCCGGTGCGCAGCTGCTCCATGACCTCCCCGTGCAACAACTCGGCCGTGGCCGGCGGAAACGCGGCACAGTCAATCAGCCGCGTACCGCGCAGCCTTTCAAAGCGGGTCGCGAATTGTTCCTCATAGCTTTTGTTGCACATGATCAGGCGGCCTTCCAGGTCCCGGATAAAAATCGGGTCGGGGATAGCGTCCATCAAAGCGCTCTGAAGCATCAGTTGGTCCTTGAGCACCGCCTCGGCCTTGAGGCGCTGGTCGATCTGTATTTTCAGGCGACGGTTCCACAACACCGAGAGCAAACCGAATAGCGCCACCACCGGCACGCACCAGTAACCCCAACCGGACACCCGCCTCCAGAATGACGGCTCCTGGGCAGGCGCACTGCCGGCCATCCATTTGGCGCGCAGGGCACGCATTTCCTCGGCCGGGAAGACCTCCAGGGCCTTATTCAGAATGCTGAGCAGCGACGGCAGGTCCTGGCGCACGGCCAGGTAATCCGGCTCCCATTTGCCCTCCACACTGGCGCCTACCTGCAACTGCCCTGTGGGGTACAGATGCACCCCCGTTTCATTTTCGATGGTCGCGAAGGCTTCCCGACTTTCCACCAGTGCCCGCGCCTCGCTGTTGGTCTTGACCGTACGCAGCTGGATGGCCGGGTAGTCACGGCGGATTTCCGCTTCCAGGGCATGCCGCGCCGGCAACGCCAGGACCCTGCCATTGAGCTGCTCCAGGGAATGCAAGGCAGACTCGCCATCACGCCCGACGAACACCCAGCCGTAACCGCCAAAGGCATGGCTGAAGCTCAGGAAATCCCTACGCTCGTCATTCATTGCCAGGGTGGTGGTCATGTCGGCTTCGCCGTTCTCCAGCATCGTCATCAACTGATCGGGGGAAAATGACTCCCGGTGCACGAATTCGAGCCCGGTCATTTGCGCGATACGCTGGAGAATGTCGTGATTGAGCCCGTCCCACCGGCCCAGTTCATTCTTGAACAGGTACAGCGGAAACTGCATCGAGGCGACGATGACCCGCGGGTTCTCCTTGATCCATTTCAACTCCTGGGCATCCAGCACCGGCCGCACATCGGGCGGTGGCGTGTCGAGGGCCGCCATCTGTGCCGCGCTGCTCCATTGCGCCCAGTACAACAGGGCCAGGCCCATCACCCAGCTCAGCGCTGGCTTGCTTCTGATAAAAAACGACATCTGCACTTCCTTCGAGATGACTCGCCCTCCTCCAAGGCGAAAACCCGGCCAGTTTGGCATGCAGAAACAAGAAAGCCCGTCAGGAGACGGGCTTCAAAATGTGACAGGTTGCGGCGGTCAGAGAGGCTTGCCGCGGTTGCCATGCTGGCTGACAAAGGCCTGTACGGCTTTCAGGTCATTTGGCAACACGGTGCAGCGCTCATCTCGCTCAAACAAATCAGAAAGATGTGCAGGCAGTTCAAGCGCTTTTCCTACGCCAGCTTTCTCCACTGCTTCCGGAAACTTGACCGGGTGGGCGGTCCCTAGGATGACCATCGGGGTATCCAGGCTGCGACGGCACTCCCGGGCAGCCCGCACGCCGATGGCGGTGTGCGGATCGAGCAGTTCGCCCGTCTGGGCGAACACCTCGGCGATGGTCTCGCAGGTTTGTGCGTCATCCACCGCCAGGGAATCGAACAGCTTGCGGGCTTCGGTCCAGCGTTCGGGTTCGACGCTGAAACCACCACCCTGTTTGAAGCTGTCCATCAGGCCGGCAATCGCCGCTCCGTTGCGCCCGTGGAGGTCGAACAACAGGCGTTCGAAGTTCGACGACACCATGATGTCCATCGATGGCGACAACGTGGCGTGCAGGGTTTCCTTGACGTACTGGTTGCCGCTCATGAAGCGATGCAGGATGTCGTTGCGATTGGTGGCGACGATCAATTGGTTGATCGGCAGCCCCATGTTGCGCGCCAGGTAGCCGGCGAAGATATCGCCGAAATTGCCGGTGGGCACCGAGAACGACACAGAGCGGGCCGGGCCGCCCAACTGCAGCGCCGCGTGGAAGTAGTAGACGATCTGGGCCATGATCCGCGCCCAGTTGATCGAGTTCACCGCCACCAGCCGGGTGCCCTTGAGGAAGCCCTGGTCGGCGAAGCTGGCCTTGACCATTTCCTGGCAGTCATCGAAGTTGCCTTCGATGGCGATGTTATGGATGTTATCGCCGAAAATCGTCGTCATCTGCCGACGCTGCACTTCCGAGACGCGGTTGTGCGGGTGCAGGATGAAGATGTCGACGTTTTCGCAACGCTTGCAGCCTTCGATGGCGGCCGAACCGGTGTCGCCCGAGGTCGCACCGACAATCACCACCCGCTCGCCGCGTTTTTGCAGCACGTAGTCCAGCAAGCGGCCAAGCAGCTGCAGGGCAAAGTCCTTGAAAGCCAGTGTCGGGCCGTGAAACAACTCCATCACCCATTCGTTACCGTTGAGTTGACGCAGCGGTGCGATGGCGTTGTGGGAAAAGACCCCATAGGTCTCTTCCAGGATCTTCTTGAAATCGGCGTCCGGAATGCTGCCGGTGACGAACGGGCGCATGACTCGGAACGCCAGCTCGTGGTATGGCAGGCCGGCCCAGGAAGCGATTTCTTCCTGGGTGAAGCGCGGCAGGTTTTCCGGCACATAGAGGCCGCCGTCCGTGGCCAGGCCGGCCAGCAGGACATCTTCGAAATTCAGGGCCGGTGCCTGGCCGCGGGTGCTGATATAGCGCATGGGGGCAAACCTTTGGTTTGAGCTTCGAGCTTCGAGCTGCAAGCTACAAGTTGCCAGCGGATCGGCTTTTACTTGGAGCTTGCAGCTTGCGGCTTGCAGCTTTGATTAATTCAGATGCTCAACGCGGATCCGGACAACAGGGCCGACGACGCCCTGGAGCGCCTCCAACGCGGCAATCGCGTCGTTGATACGCTGCTCGACCACGCGGTGGGTCAGCAGAATCATCGGCACCAGGCCGTCGTGTTCCTCGACTTCCTTCTGCATGATCGACTCGATATTGATGCCACGCTCCGACAGGATAGTCGCTACCTGGGCCAGTACGCCCGGATGGTCCTTGGCCTGTATGCGCAGGTAGTAGGAGCTTTCGCACTCCTGGATCGGAAGAATCGGGTGGGCCGACAGCGAATCCGGCTGGAAGGCCAGGTGCGGCACACGATTTTCCGGATCCGAGGTCATGGCGCGAACCACGTCCACCAGGTCGGCCACCACCGAAGAGGCGGTCGGCTCCATGCCCGCGCCGGCGCCGTAGAACAACGTCGAACCGGAAGCGTCGCCGTTGACCATCACCGCGTTCATCACGCCGTTGACGTTGGCGATCAGGCGGTCGGCCGGGATCAGGGTCGGGTGCACACGCAGCTCGATGCCGCTGGCGGTGCTGCGCGCCACGCCCAGGTGCTTGATGCGATAGCCCAGGGCCTCGGCATAGTTCACGTCAGCGGTGGTCAGCTTGGTGATGCCTTCGGTGTAGGCCTTGTCGAATTGCAGCGGGATACCGAAAGCGATGGACGCCAGGATCGTCAGCTTGTGCGCCGCGTCGATGCCTTCCACGTCGAACGTCGGATCGGCTTCGGCATAACCGAGGGCCTGGGCTTCGGCGAGCACGTCTTCAAAGGTGCGGCCCTTCTCGCGCATCTCGGTGAGAATGAAGTTGCCGGTGCCGTTGATGATCCCGGCTACCCAGTTGATGCGGTTGGCCGACAGGCCTTCGCGGATCGCCTTGATCACCGGGATACCACCGGCCACGGCGGCTTCGAAAGCCACGATCACGCCCTTCTCGCGGGCCTTGGCGAAAATTTCATTACCGTGAACAGCGATGAGCGCCTTGTTCGCGGTGACCACATGCTTGCCATTCTCGATGGCCTTGAGTACCAGCTCGCGGGCAACGGTGTAGCCGCCCACCAACTCTATGACGATGTCGATCTCAGGGTTCGTGGCCACTTCGAACACATCGTTGGTAATCGCAATACCGGTCGTCTGGAACTGAGGCTTTGGCGTGCGCATGGCAATTTGTGCCACTTCGATTCCACGCCCGGCACGACGAGCAATTTCCTCGGCGTTGCGCTGAAGTACGTTGAAGGTGCCGCCACCGACGGTACCTAACCCACAGATGCCTACTTTGACCGGATTCACACTTGACTCCCCATGAAACGGCCGACGCAAGGTCGGCCGTGAAATACAGCCGCGCAGCAACGCGACTTTGTGTTTAACGGCCCGACGAAGGTTTTCGCCGAGCCGTGATCTTCAAGAACGGATCGCCCATGATCATTTCGCGCCAAGGGCCAGTTTGGCGACTTGTGGCGCCGGCTGATAGCCCGGAATCACCTGTCCGTCCGCCAAAACGATGGCCGGCGTACCGTTCACGCCGATGGACTGGCCAAGGGCGAACTGCTTGGAAACCGGGTTCTCGCACTTGGCAGCCTTGATTTCCTTGCCGTCGACCATTTTATCCATGGCCGCTTTCTTGTCCTTGGAGCACCAGACCGCCTGCAACTGCTCATCGCCCGGCGAGCCCAGGCCCTGGCGCGGGAACGCTACATAGCGTACTTCGATGCCGCGCTTGTTCAGCTCCGGCACTTCGGCGTGCAGCTTGTGGCAGTACGGGCACGTGGTGTCGGTGAACACGGTGATATGGGACTTGGTTTCGCCGACCGCCGGGTAGACCACGGTCTCGGCGACCGGAATGCCGTTGATCAACTTGGAAATGCCCTGGCGCTCGGTCATTTCGGTGAGATTGACCGGCTTACCATCCTTGAGCTCGAACAGGTTGCCCTGGACGATGTATTGCCCGTCGGCACTGGCATACAGCACGCGGCTGCCCTTGAGCTTGACTTCATACAGCCCGCTCATGGGGCTGGCCGAGATGGCTTCTATCGGCACTTCCAGCTGAAGGTTTTCCAGGCTCTTGCGGATAGCCTTGTCAGCCGCGTCGTCGGCGATGGCAAAGGTACTGGCCAACGCAATCGCGGCGGCGGTGAACATCTGGATCAAACGCATGGGGACTCCTGAGGCGGACAAATGAGACGGGGAAACGCCGACCCGCAGATTCGGGTTCCAGCCGCCCACTGTGCAAACCGGCAAAGCCTACCACAGTAAGCCCCGCGTGGCCGAATGCCGGTGATGCAAGACATTGGCGGGGGGCTTTTTTGTAGGGCCTGGCTCGAGAAGCTCATTGACTGTACCGCCGTCATCGCGAGCAGGCTCGCTCCCACAGGGGAACGGCGGTGAACACAAAATAGCCCGACACCAAAAATCAGCGTGGGAGCGAGCCTGCTCGCGATAGCGGTGGGTCAGCTTGCACAGCTGTTGAATGTACCGCCGTCTTCGCGAGCAAGCCCGCTCCCACAGGGGAATGGCGGCGAACACAAAATAACCGGACGCCACAGATCATTGTGGGAGCGAGCCTGCTCGCGATGGCGGTGGGTCAGCTTGCACAGCTGTTGAATGTACCGCCGTCTTCGCGAGCAAGCTCGCTCCCACAGGGATAGTGGCTGTCGCCCTCATTCATCCCCGAGGATGGTGCTTGGCGTGCAAATCCTGCAACCGTGCCCGGGCGACGTGGGTGTAGATCTGGGTGGTGGACAGGTCGCTGTGGCCCAGTAGCATCTGCACGACCCGCAGGTCGGCGCCGTGGTTGAGTAAATGCGTGGCGAAGGCATGGCGCAGGGTGTGGGGCGAGAGGGACTTGGCGATCCCGGCGACCTTGGCCTGGTGTTTGATGCGGTGCCAGAAGGTCTGACGGGTCATCTGCTCACCGTTGCGGCTCGGGAACAAGACGTCGCTGGGGCGTCCGCCCAGCAGTTCATGGCGCGCGTCGCGCATGTAGCGCTCGACCCAGACGATCGCTTCTTCACCCATCGGCACCAGGCGTTCCTTGCTGCCTTTGCCCATCACCCGCAGCACACCCTGGCGCAGGTTGACCTGTTCCAGCGTCAGGCTGATCAGTTCGGTGACCCGTAGGCCACAGGCATAGAGCACCTCCAGCATGGCCCGGTCGCGCTGGCCGATGGCTTCGCTCAGGTCCGGCGCCGCCAGTAGCGCTTCCACGTCAGCCTCCGACAGCGACTTGGGCAGTGGGCGTCCCAATTGGGGCATTTCCACGCGCAACGTCGGATCCACCGCGATCAGCTTTTCCCGCAACAGATAGCGATAAAACCCACGCAGGCCGGAAAGAAAGCGTGCGGTCGAGCGCGGTTTGTAGTTTTGCTCCAGGCGCCAGGCCAGGTGATCGAGGATCAGCTCGCGCCCGGCATTGATCAGCTCCAGGTCCTGTTCCTGCAACCAGCCGTTGAATAGCGCCAGGTCGCTGCGATAGGCGCCACGGGTGTTATCGGACAGGCCCTTCTCCAGCCAAAGGGCGTCGAGAAACTGGTCTATCAAGGGGTGATCGATGGCAGGCATAAACGCTCATGAAAGATGCAAAACCGAAGTTATGCAGGGTGCGCAAAGTGCAAATCGCAGGCAACAAAAAAGCAGCCCGCAGGCTGCTTTTTTTGCATCGGAAGCTGGACTTAAGCCAGTTTTTCCTTGATGCGCGCTGCTTTACCGGACAGGTCACGCAGGTAGTACAGCTTGGCTTTACGCACGTCACCGCGACGCTTCACAGCCATGCTGTCGATTTGCGGGCTGTAGGTCTGGAAAGTACGCTCTACGCCAACACCGTTGGAGATTTTACGAACGGTGAATGCACTGTTTACGCCGCGGTTACGCTTGGCGATAACAACGCCTTCGAACGCTTGCAGACGCGAACGGTCGCCTTCCTTCACTTTCACCTGAACGACAATGGTGTCGCCCGGGGCAAAGGTAGGGATTTCCTTGGTCATCTGCTCTGCTTCGAGTGCAAGGATGATTTTGTTAGTCATGCTGTGCTCCTAAGGCAAGTCGTCGGACTCACCATCGATACGTTGTTAACTATCGTCCCGCTCGCGGATGTATTCCTCGAGCAGCTTCTTCTCTTCTCCAGAAAGCGAGCGGCTTTCCAGAAGATCGGCGCGTCGTTCGTAGGTCCGACCAAGGGACTGCTGCAAACGCCAACGCCGGATGTGCGCGTGGTTGCCACTTAGCAACACGTCGGGAACACGCTGATCCGCATACACCTCCGGTCGGGTGTAGTGCGGGCAATCCAGCAGACCATCCGTAAAGGAATCTTCCTCAGCGGAATCTGCATGCCCTAAAGCTCCAGGCAGCAGTCGTGTAACCGCATCGATCAGGACCATCGCCGGCAGCTCGCCGCCAGACAGTACATAGTCGCCAATCGACCACTCTTCATCGACATGAGCTTCAATGAAACGCTCGTCAATGCCTTCATAACGGCCGGCAATCAGGATCAATGCATCCGAATTCGCCAGCTCGCGTACCGCCGACTGAGTCAGCTGGCGGCCTTGGGGCGACAGGTAGATCACCTTCGCACCCTCCCCGGCTGCCGTCCTGGCCTGAACCAGTGCATCTTCCAGGGGCTTGATCTTCATCACCATGCCCGGACCACCGCCAAACGGGCGATCGTCCACAGTGTGATGCCGATCCGTGGTGTAGTCCCGCGGATTCCAACAGGTCAGCTGCAACAGATCCTGTTTCACCGCGCGGCTGGTTATGCCGTACTCGCTGATGGCGGAAAACATCTCGGGAAACAATGTGATGACTTCGACGCGCAAACTAGCCACGTTCAGAAATCCGCATCCCATTCCACCTTCATTTCGCCAGCTTCCAGATTAACGGCCAACACGCATTGCTCGGTATAGGGCAACAGGCGTTCGCGATCATCCAGACTGCCGACGCAAGGCTTGACCACCATGACATCATTCGAACCGGTCTCGAGCAGGTGATCGATTTTCCCGAGCAATTGCCCGAGGTGGTCGATGACCTTCAGACCTACCAGCTGGTACCAGTAGTACTCGCCGTCGGTCAGTTCAGGGAACAGGTTGCGTGGCACGCAGATCTCATAACCGGCCAGAAGACGCGCTTCTTCACGATCATCGAGACCCTTGAGCTTTGCGACCAGGAACTTTTCATTCCCGCGTCCGCTGACCAGCTCAACCTGTTTCACACTACCTTCGCGCTTGAGCGTCCAGGTTTTGTAGTCCAACAGGTTTTTGATCGGATCAGTAAAGGAATACACCTTCACTTCGCCGCGAACGCCATGAACAGAATAGATCTTGCCGACAACGATCAGGTCATCAGCATCTTTTGGCGTCGCGTTCATATTGCTCAGGCCGCAGCCTTAGCCGATTCCTTCAACAACTGAGCAACGCGCTCAGAAGGTTGTGCACCAACGCTCAGCCAGTAGGCTACGCGCTCTTGGTTCACGGACAGACGAACTTCCTGACCACGGGCAACAGGGTTGAAGAAACCAACCTGCTCCTTGTGGGAACCGTCACGCGGATTGCGGCTGTCGGTTACGGTCAGGTGGTAAAACGGGCGCTTTTTGGAGCCGCCAAGGGCAAGACGGATTGTTAGCATGTGAACATCGTTCCTGTAGTCGGTGCTGCAAATCTAAATGCACAGCGGGCATAGGTGCCCGAAAGGCCGCATATTCTAAGGAATATCCGGACTTTTGCAAATGTCTTTTTCCGGCGCCTATCGGCTGGCCATCCAGATCTGCCATGGAGCCGTCGTTGAAAACGGCCAGTCAGCCCCCCGTCCGAAGGCGGTTGGCTGCAAATCCCACGTCCCCGTGGGCTGCACCGGCAGGAGCGCCGATGCGTGGATTCGTTAAATCTTGGGCATGCCGCCGCCGGGCAACATACCGCCCATGCCGCGCATCATCTTGGCCATCCCGCCCTTGGCGGAGAATTTCTTCATCATCTTCTGCATCTGCTTGTGCTGCTTGATCAAGCGACCGATGTCCTGCACCTGGGTGCCGGAGCCCATGGCGATCCGACGCTTGCGCGAACCGCTGATCAGCTCAGGGTCGCGGCGCTCGGCCGGGGTCATGGAGTTGATGATGGCTTCCATCTGCTTGAACTGCTTTTCAGCCGCACCCTGGGCATTGCCCATCTGCGCCAGGTTCACGCCACCGATGTTCGGCAGTTTGTCCATGAGCCCGCCGAGGCCGCCCATGTTCTTCATCTGTTGCAGCTGGTCGCGGAAGTCTTCGAGGTCGAAGCCCTTGCCCTTCTTCAGCTTCTTGGCCAGTTTGTCGGCCTTGTCCTTGTCGAGGGTCTGCTCGGCCTGCTCGATCAGGCTGAGCACATCGCCCATACCCAGGATGCGCGAAGCGATACGCTCGGGGTGGAACGGTTCGAGCGCTTCACTCTTTTCGCCCATACCGATGAACTTGATCGGCTTGCCAGTGATGGCCCGCACCGAAAGCGCGGCACCGCCACGGGCGTCGCCGTCGACCTTGGTCAGGATCACACCGGTCAGCGGCAGCGCGTCGCCAAACGCCTTGGCGGTGTTGGCGGCGTCCTGGCCGGTCATGGCGTCGACCACGAACAGGGTTTCCACTGGCTTGACCGCGGCATGCAGTGCCTTGATCTCGCCCATCATCTCTTCGTCGATGTGCAGGCGACCGGCGGTGTCGACGATGACCACGTCGATGAACTTGAGTTTTGCTTCCTTAATAGCAGCCTGGGCGATGTCCACCGGCTTCTGGCTCAGGTCGGACGGGAAGAACGTCACGCCGATGTCGTTGGCCAGGGTTTCCAGTTGTTTGATCGCCGCCGGACGGTAGACGTCCGCGGACACCACCATCACCGACTTCTTCTTGCGCTCTTTAAGCAGGCGCGCCAGCTTGCCGGCGGTCGTGGTCTTGCCCGCGCCCTGCAGGCCGGCCATCAACACCACCGCTGGCGGCACGGCGCTCAGGTTCAGGTCTTCGTTGGCGGCGCCCATCAGGCTTTCGAGCTCGGCCTGGACGATCTTCACGAACGCCTGGCCCGGCGTCAGGCTGCGCGACACTTCGGTGCCGACGGCGCGTTCCTTGACCGAGTTGACGAAGTCCTTGACCACCGGCAGGGCGACGTCGGCTTCAAGCAGCGCCATGCGCACTTCGCGCAGGGTGTCTTTGATGTTGTCTTCGGTCAGTTTCGCCTTGCCGGTGACATGGCGCAGCGTCTGCGAGAGACGGTCGGTTAGGTTTTCAAACATGCGCGATCCTTTCAGGCCCAGATGAGACCGGGATAATGGCGGCCCAGACCGTGAAAAATGTGCTCGGCGAGCCTGCGGCGTGGGCAGGTCGCGGATTATAGCGAAGAAGCGTGCCGCGTACACCTCGCTGTCGGTGCCGGCGGTCTTTCGTGCGGTGGGGGTTCTATGCCAAACTCAGCGCCTTTCGGGCCTGCCTAACAGGATTTATGCTCCCCTTGTCACCCAGTTTGCTTGCCTCGCTCGTCGCCGCCTGCCTATATGCCGCTGCGACCCTCTACCAAGGCACTCGCCTGGCCTCCGGCGCCAAGGCGAACAAACGCCTGCTGGTCACGCTTGGCGTGCTGGCGGTGCTCGGCCATGCCGCCAGTCTTTATGCCCACCTGATGACACCGATCGGCCTGGGCCTGGATTTCTTCAACGCCGCCAGCCTGATCGCGGTGGCCGTGATCGCCCTGACGCTGCTGGCCTGCTCGCGCATCCCGGTGGAAAACCTGCTGGTGCTGCTTTTCCCGTTGGGGCTGGCGACGGTTTTGCTGGCGCAATTCGCGCCGTCGGGCACGGTGCAGGTCATTGACGAAGAACCGGGCATCCTCGCCCACATCCTGCTGTCGATCCTCGCCTATGGACTGTTCACCATCGCGGTGTTCCAGGCCTTGCTGCTGCTGGTGCAGGATCACCAGCTCAAGCACAAGCACCCGTCCGGGCTGATCCGCAACTTCCCGCCACTGCAAACCATGGAAAGCCTGCTGTTCGGCTTCCTCTGGGGTGGCTGGACGCTGCTGTCGCTGTCGCTGATCTCCGGCTGGCTGTTCGTCGAGAACCTGTTCGCCCAACACCTGGTGCACAAGACCCTGCTGGCGTGCCTGGCCTGGGTGGTGTTCAGCGTGTTGCTGTGGGGCCGCAACCGTCTCGGCTGGCGCGGCCATAAAGCGATTCGCTGGACCCTGGCCGGCTTCTGCCTGCTGATGCTGGCTTACTTCGGCAGCAAGCTGGTCCGTGAATACATCCTGCACATCTGACGGACGGCCCTGATGGATACGTTGCCCGTGGCGCCGCTGCTCGCCGTGTTGGTCGTACTGATTCTCTGGTCAGCGCTGTTCACCGCCATCGAAGCCGCGCAGCAGCACCTGCGGGCCCAACGCAAGGCCTCGCGCGCCACCGACAAGCCGCTGGCGACGCTGAACTTCCCGCTGTCCAGCCTGATCCTTTGCAATACCTTGTGTCGCGCCATGGCCATGGTGATCGGCACACTGCTGGGGATCTTCACTTGGCAGGAGAATGGTCCCTGGGCGGCCTGGCTGGGCACCAGCGCAGCGCTGCTGGTGTTCGCCGATTACCTGCCGCGCACCCTGGCCGTGCGCCAGGCCGATGCAGTGCTGGCACTGGGCAACACCTTGCTGGGCATTCCATTGAAGATTGTTTATCCGTTTGCCTGGCTGCTGAACAGCCTCAGCCAATGGTTGCTACGACCGCTTGCCCGCAAGACCAAGGTGGTGCAGCAAAGCGATGACGAAACGCCTACGCCATCGCGCAGCGAACACGAACCGGAGCACAACGGCGGTCGATTGCAGCCGATGTCCGGCATTCATGCCCTGGATAACATTACCGTCAATGACATCCTGGTGCCCCGCAGCGAGGTCGACGGGATCAACCTGGACGACCCCATCGGCGAAATCATCGAACAGTTGCGCCTGAACCGTCGGACCCGCCTGCCGGTATTCCACAGCGATATCAACCAGGTCGAAGCGGTG
The DNA here is from genome assembly GCF_052042015.1 of Pseudomonas sp. SMV71. Taxonomy (NCBI): domain Bacteria; kingdom Pseudomonadati; phylum Pseudomonadota; class Gammaproteobacteria; order Pseudomonadales; family Pseudomonadaceae; genus Pseudomonas; species Pseudomonas sp. SMV71. Next base: position 193,981 of record NZ_JBKGGU010000001.1, read on the forward strand.
CTCAACACCCGCCAGATCCGCCACTTGCTGGCGGATGCGAGCCTGACCAAGGAAGCGCTGCTGGCCGCCTCCCATGAACCGTACTTCGTCCCCGAAAGCACGCCCCTGCAACTGCAATTGCTGAACTTCCACAAGCAGCAACGGCGCCTGGGCATGGTGGTGGACGAATATGGCGAGGTGCTGGGCATCGTCACCCTGGAAGACATCCTCGAAGAAATCGTCGGCGAGTTCGAAAGCGAGCACAGCCTCGACAACCCGCACGTCCATCCCCAGCCCGACGGTCGCCTGATGATCGACGGCGCCGCGTCGATCCGTGAACTGAACCGGACCCTGGGCTGGCACCTGCCCTGTGACGGCCCCAAGACCCTCAACGGGCTGGTGACCGAAGCGCTGGAAACCATTCCCGAGAGCCCGGTATGCCTGAAGATCGGCCGCTACCGGCTGGAAATCGTCGAGACCGTGGACAACCGCGTCAGCCAGGTGCTGGCGTGGCATAACAGCTCGGTGCCTGCGGTTCTTTGATCTCCTGTGGCGAGGGAGCTTGCTCCCGCCGGGCCGGGCTGGCGCACCAGTGCGAAGCAGCCCCATCACATCTGAATGCGGTCAATCAGACACACCGCAGTGCTCGGTATAGGGGCTGCTGCGCAACCCAGCGGGAGCAAGCTCCCTCGCCACAGGGTTTGCGCAGGCATCGCTATTGAGTACAAACGCCCTTGTCGATTCGTTAGCCTCCTTTCTATACTCACCCCGCTTACCCAGCACCGCCCGAACCCCGTGCTTACCCCGCACTCAGCCGGTTCCGGCCAGACCATCGCCGAAATCCGCCTCAACCCTGCGACTGTTCCTACCTGAAACAGCGACAGGGCATCTGCCCACATCCCTGGGTGTTCGACCATAATAATTCGCTCCAACGGAGCACATGACTGTCAGGGATCACCGCATGACAACCATCACTTGCAACGACGCTGTGCCTGTCCAGCCGACCAACTCAGCCAGCCGCGTGGCGACCGCGAGCTTCATCGGCACCGCTATCGAGTTCTACGATTTCTATGTCTACGCCACGGCCGCCGCCCTGGTGATCGGACCGGTGTTCTTCCCGCAAACCTCGGGTACGGCACAGATGTTGTCGTCGTTCCTGACCTTCGGCATCGCCTTTCTTGCCCGTCCGCTGGGGTCTGCGCTGTTCGGTCATTTCGGCGACCGGATCGGGCGCAAATCCACACTGGTGGCCTCGCTGCTGCTCATGGGCGTGTGCACAACGCTGATCGGCGTGCTACCCGGCTATGCCAGTATTGGCGCCTGGGCGCCGATCCTGCTGTGTCTGCTGCGTTTTGGCCAAGGCCTTGGGCTGGGTGGTGAATGGGGCGGCGCGGCACTGCTGGCGACCGAGAATGCCCCCAAAGGCAAGCGCGCCTGGTACGGCATGTTTCCACAACTCGGGCCTTCCATCGGCTTCCTTGCAGCCAACGGGCTGTTCCTGACGCTGGCCATGAGCCTGGACGACGAGCAATTCCGCTCCTGGGGCTGGCGGATTCCATTCCTGCTCAGCGCGGTGCTGGTGGTCGTCGGCCTCTACGTCCGGCTCAAGCTCCATGAAACCCCGGTGTTCGCCAATGCCATGGCGCGCCAGGAGCGGGTGAAGGTGCCGCTGGTGGAGCTGTTCAGCCAGTACTGGGCGCCGACCTTGCTCGGAGCGGCGGCGATGGTGGTGTGTTACGCGCTGTTCTACATCTCGACGGTGTTTTCCTTGAGCTACGGCGTAGCCACCCTCGGCTACAGCCGCGAGACATTTCTCGGCCTGCTGTGCTTTGCCGTCCTGTTCATGGCCGCCGCCACGCCATTGTCGGCCTGGGCAAGCGACCGTTTCGGGCGCAAACCGGTACTGATCGTGGGCGGCGTGCTGGCGATTGCCTCGGGTTTCGCCATGGAGCCCTTGCTGACCCAGGGCTCGACCGCAAGCGTGGCGTTGTTCCTGTGCGTTGAATTGTTCCTGATGGGGGTGACCTTTGCCCCCATGGGCGCCTTGCTGCCAGAACTGTTCCCGACGCACGTGCGTTATACCGGCGCCTCGGCGGCCTACAACCTGGGGGGCATCGTCGGCGCCTCGGCCGCTCCGTTCTTCGCCCAGAAACTGGTGGCGATGGGTGGCCTGGGTTATGTCGGCGGATACGTTTCCGCCGCTGCGCTGCTCAGCGTGATCGCGGTGCTGTGTCTGAAGGAAACGCGCCATAACGATCTGAACCAGGTCGCGTGAAACACAATGTGGTGGGGAAGCGGGCTTTCTCACCACAATCACCCCTTTTGCCTACGAACTGTCGCAAAACTGAACAACGGCTGATGAAACACCCACTAACAATCACCCACCATTGAAACCACCCCCCACCTGCCCCATCTAAGACCCATACTCCATTGCGCAGGTGCCCCATGAGCGACCAGCACTCTACTGAAGCCAAGAACGACTACGCTGATTCCGAACACATCGAACACAGCTCCACCGGCACTGGCCTGGCGCTGCCCGGCCAGAACCTGCCGGACAAGGTCTACATCATTCCAATTCACAACCGTCCGTTCTTCCCGGCCCAGGTATTGCCGGTCATCGTCAATGAAGAACCCTGGGCCGAGACCCTGGAACTGGTGGCCAAGTCCGAACATCACTCCCTGGCGCTGTTCTTCATGGACACGCCCCAGGAAGACCCGCGGCATTTCGATACCTCGGCGCTGCCGCTGTACGGCACGCTGGTCAAGGTGCACCACGCCAGTCGCGAAGGCGGCAAGTTGCAATTCGTCGCCCAGGGCCTGACCCGCGTACGCATCCGCACCTGGCTCAAGCACCATCGCCCGCCCTATCTGGTGGAGGTCGAATACCCGCACCAACCGAGCGAGCCGACCGACGAGGTCAAGGCCTACGGCATGGCGCTGATCAACGCGATCAAGGAGCTGCTGCCGCTCAATCCGCTGTACAGCGAAGAACTGAAGAACTACCTCAACCGCTTCAGTCCCAACGATCCCTCGCCCCTGACCGATTTCGCCGCCGCGCTCACCTCCGCCACCGGCAGTGAGCTGCAGGAAGTGCTCGACTGCGTGCCCATGCTCAAGCGCATGGAAAAAGTCCTGCCGATGCTGCGCAAGGAAGTCGAGGTGGCGCGGCTGCAAAAAGAGATTTCCGCAGAGGTCAACAATAAGATCGGCGAACATCAGCGCCAGTTCTTCCTCAAAGAACAGCTCAAGGTCATCCAGCAAGAACTGGGGCTGACCAAGGATGACCGCAGCGCCGATCTCGAACAGTTCGAGCAGCGCCTGGAAGGCAAGGCGTTGTCGGCCCAGGCGCAGAAGCGCATCGAAGAGGAAATGAACAAGCTGTCCATCCTGGAAACCGGCTCGCCGGAATACGCCGTCACCCGCAACTACCTCGATTGGGCGACGTCGGTACCGTGGGGCGTGTACGGCCAGGACAAGCTCGACCTCAAGCATGCGCGCAAGGTACTCGACCAGCATCATGCCGGCCTGGGCGATATCAAGGATCGGATCCTGGAGTTCCTCGCCGTCGGTGCCTACAAAGGCGAGATCAGCGGCTCCATTGTGCTGCTGGTGGGCCCGCCGGGCGTGGGCAAGACCAGCGTCGGCAAGTCCATTGCCGAGTCCCTCGGGCGTCCGTTCTACCGTTTCAGTGTCGGCGGCATGCGCGACGAAGCCGAGATCAAGGGCCACCGGCGCACCTACATCGGCGCCCAGCCGGGCAAACTGGTGCAGGCGCTCAAGGACGTCGAAGTGATGAACCCGGTGATCATGCTCGACGAGATCGACAAGATGGGCCAGAGCTACCAGGGCGACCCGGCCTCGGCACTGCTGGAGACCCTCGACCCGGAGCAGAACGTCGAATTTCTCGACCACTACCTGGACCTGCGCCTGGACCTGTCGAAAGTGCTCTTCGTCTGCACCGCAAACACCCTCGATTCGATCCCCGGCCCGCTGTTGGACCGGATGGAAGTGATTCGCCTGTCGGGCTACATCACCGAAGAAAAAGTCGCTATCGCCAAGCGTCACCTGTGGCCCAAGCAACTGGCCAAGGCCGGTGTCTCCAAGGGCAGCCTGAGCATCAGCGACAGCGCCCTCAAGGCCTTGATCGACGGCTATGCCCGAGAAGCCGGGGTGCGACAGCTCGAGAAACAGCTCGGCAAGCTTGTACGCAAGGCGGTGATGAAGCTGATCGACGACCCGAAAGCCGTCATCAAGCTCGGGCCGAAGGACCTCGAAGCCTCCCTGGGCAAACCGGTGTTCCGCAACGAGCAGGTGCTGTCCGGCGTCGGAGTCATCACCGGCCTGGCCTGGACCAGCATGGGCGGGGCGACGTTGCCGATCGAAGCCACGCGCATCCACACCCTTAACCGCGGTTTCAAGCTGACCGGCCAGTTGGGTGAGGTGATGAAAGAGTCGGCGGAAATCGCCCACAGCTATGTCAGCTCGCACCTGAAACAGTTCGGCGGTGATGCGAAGTTCTTCGACGAAGCCTTCGTCCACCTGCACGTACCGGAGGGTGCCACGCCCAAGGATGGCCCGAGCGCCGGGGTGACCATGGCCAGCGCCTTGCTCTCCCTGGCCCGCAACCAGCCGCCGAAGAAAGGCGTGGCCATGACCGGCGAACTGACGCTCACCGGACACGTCCTGCCGATTGGTGGCGTGCGCGAAAAAGTGATCGCGGCGCGGCGACAGAAAATCAACGAACTGATCCTGCCGGAAGCCAACCGGGGCAACTTCGAAGAACTGCCGGACTACCTCAAGGAAGGCGTCACGGTGCACTTCGCCAAGCGGTTTGCGGATGTGGTGAAGGTGTTGTTCTGAGGGTTATGTAGCGACTGAACTGACCCCATCGCGAGCAGGCTCGCTCCCACAGGGATATGTGTCGAACACCATTATGTGAACGACACAAAACCACTGTGGGAGCGAGCCTGCTCGCGATGGCGTCATCTGCAGCACCCCATGCCCACCTGACACACCCAGTAGCATCTTCGGTTATGCTCCCCCATTCGTCGCAAATGCCGGAGCCTTTATGTCGCCCACCCGCCTGCTCGTGCCCTTGAGCCTCGCCCTGCTGAGCGCTTGCGCAACGCAACCGAAACACAACGTAACCGTGGAGAAAATGAGCCAGTGCCCGGTGCGCCTCAATAGCGGACAGAACCTGATCCTGAGCCTGCCCAGCAACCCCACCACCGGTTATCGCTGGGCGATCCAGGATTCGGCCGGCGGCGTGTTGAAAAGCCTGGGCCCCGAGGTGTATCGCAACCCGGAGGACGCCGGCATCGTTGGCGCGGCCGGCGTATCGACCTGGCGTTTCCAGGCATTCGCCGCAGGCACCGGTCGCCTGCGCCTGACTTATCAACAACCCTGGGCGCCTGAAGTCCCACCCGTGGAAACCTTCGACTGCGCCATTGCGGTGAACTGAGCATGGGTTGGCTGATCCTCGCGTTGATGGGTGCGGCCACCTATTTGTATGGCCTGAGCGTTCACGCCACGTTGCTGTGCCTGCTGGTCAAGCCGATGCCGGTACTGGCGCTGCTCGGTTGGCTGCATGATGCGCCGCCCGGCGAATACCGACGCTGGATCAGCCTCGGGTTGATTTTCTCGGTGGTCGGCGATGTGTTGCTGGCTTGGCCGGGGGATCTGTTCGTGTTCGGGCTGAGCGCGTTTCTATTGGCGCATCTGGCCTATTTGAAAGCCTACCTGAGCGATTGTCGCCGCCAGGCGTTGCTGCCACTGGCCTTGGCCCTGGGGATAGGCGCGATGCTCCTGGCTATCCTGATCTCCAGTGGCCTCGGGCCGTTGCTGGTGCCGGTGCTGGTCTACGGCCTGGTCATCAGCGCCATGCTCTGGCGAGCACTGGCCCGACTGGGCACCGATGTCCCCCAGCGCTCCGCCTGGCTGGCCGCCGCCGGAGCAGCGGCGTTCGTGTTCTCTGACAGCCTGATCGGTATCAACCGGTTCGTATCACCCTTCCAGACCGCCCCTTACCTGATCATCGTCAGCTATTGGCTGGGACAGTGGGGGATCACTGCGTCTGCTTTCACCCGAAAACCTTACTGAATCACCGATTAATGCGTGAGCGAGCCTGCTCGCGATAGCGATCCGTCAGTCGACATTCTTGCCTCCAGACACACCGCCATCGCGAGCAAGCTCGCTCCTACAGTTTTTTTGGTTAAAATGCCGGCCTTTTCACCACCCATTCCGCTGGAACCGCCGTGAGCAAAGAGCCCGACCGCCTATTCGCCCAACCCCTGGCCCAAGTGCCGGACTTCGCCTTCAACGAGGACGTGGTGCGGGTGTTTCCGGACATGATCAAGCGTTCGGTGCCGGGCTACCCGACCATTGTCGAAAACCTCGGCGTGCTCGCCGCGCAGTTCGCACAGCCCAATAGCGTGCTCTATGATTTGGGCGCGTCTCTGGGTGCCGTGACGCAGGCGCTGCGCCGCCACGTGCGCACCGATGGATGCCGGGTGATCGCTGTGGATAACTCGGCGGCGATGGTCGAGCGCTGCCGCGAATACCTCAACGGCCAGGATTCGATGTTCCAGGAACTGCTGCCGGTGGAAGTCATCGAGGGCGACATCCTCGCGCTCACGTTCCAACCGGCCTCGGTAGTGGCCTTGAATTTCACCCTGCAGTTCATCGCCCCGGACCAGCGCACGACCCTGTTGAGCCGCATCCACCAATCCCTGTTGCCCGGCGGCGCCCTGATCCTTTCGGAAAAGCTGCGCTTCAACGATGCCCAAGAGCACGCCCTGCTCACCGACCTGCACGTGGCGTTCAAACGTGCCAACGGCTACAGCGAGCTGGAAATCGCCCAGAAACGCAGCGCCATCGAAAACGTCATGAAGCCTGACAGCCTCGAAGAACACCGCGAGCGCCTGCTGGCGGCCGGGTTCTCGAAAGTCGTGCCATGGTTCCAATGCCTGAACTTCGCCTCGTTGATTGCCCTGCCATGATCGATTTGTCCCCCCTCTCCCGCCGCCTGGCCGGCACGCCCCTGGCCGACTGGGCCGCGACGCTGCAGACGCAACTCGACCGCAAGATGGAAAAGGGGCACGGCGACCTGGAGCGCTGGCAGAGCGCCCTCGACGCCTTGCCAGTCCTGCAACCGACCGAGATCGACCTGCTGAATGGCCTGACCCTCGACACCGATTGCGCTGACGAAACCCGAGCACAAATGCGTACAGCCTTGATGGGTTTGTCGCCGTGGCGAAAAGGCCCTTTCGACCTGTTCGGGGTGCACGTGGACACCGAATGGCGTTCGGATTGGAAGTGGTCGCGGGTCGCACCGCACCTTGACCTCAAGGGCAAGCGCATCCTGGACGTGGGCTGCGGCAACGGCTACTACATGTGGCGGATGCTCGGCGCCGGCGCCGACACAGTGATCGGCGTTGATCCCAATTGGTTGTTCTTCTGCCAGTTCCAGGCCGTACAGCGCTACCTGTCACAGCCCAACGCCTGGCACCTGCCGTTCCCCTTCGAAGACCTTCCGCCAGACCTCGAAGGCTTCGACACCGTGTTCTCCATGGGTGTGTTCTACCACCGTCGCTCACCCATCGAGCACTTGCTGGCTCTGAAAGACTGCCTGGCGAAGGGTGGCGAGCTGGTATTGGAAACCCTGGTGATCGAGGGCGACGAGCATCAGGTGCTGGTCCCCGAGGACCGCTACGCGCAGATGCGCAACGTCTGGTTCCTGCCCTCGGTGCCGGCCCTGGAACGCTGGCTGCGCCGCGCCGGCTTCAGCGACGTGCGCTGCGTGGACGTGAGCCTGACGAGTGTCGAGGAACAACGCAGCACTGAGTGGATGAAGTACCAGTCATTGAGTGACTTCCTCGATCCTGCGGACCACAGCAAAACCATCGAAGGCCTGCCGGCGCCGATGCGGGCGGTGATTGTGGCGCGTAAATAGCCCTCCTATGTGAGCCAGTCCATGTTCACTTCAGGGCTGCCAATCATTGTGGCGAGGGAGCTTGCTCCCGCTCGGCTGCGCAGCACCGTAAAGCCTGCCAACTGGTTTTTCCCAAGGCAATGTGTTGAATGGTTTGGGGCCGCTGCGCAGCCCAGCGGGAGCAAGCCCCCTCGCCACAGGGCTATGTATTCAACCTTGCGATTTGGCCCTACGCGCCCTGAAAAACTCACTCAACACTGCGCTGCACTCCTCAGCCAGCACCCCGCCCTCGAACATCACCCGATGATTCAGAAACCCCTGGCTGAAAAACTGCCCCTGGCTCTGCACGATACCGGCCTTGGGTTCCAGGGCGCCGTAGACCACCCGGGCGATGCGCGAGTGGACGATCAGGCCGGCACACATGCTGCACGGCTCCAGCGTGACGTAGAGGGTGCTGCCGGGCAGGCGATAGTTGCTCACAGCCTGGGCGGCGGCGCGAATCGCGACCATTTCCGCATGGGCGCTGGGGTCGTGGCCGCTGATCGGGCAGTTGAAGCCGCGCCCGATGATCTCGCCGTCCTGCACCAGCACCGCGCCCACCGGCACTTCGCCCAGGGCCGCGCCTTGTATGGCGAGCGCCAGGGCTTCGCGCATGAAGTCCTGGTCACGACTGCGGTCGATGATCCGGGCGGGACGAATCTGGCGCATCACGCCACCTCGATGGCGGCCATCAGACCGGTTTCCATGTGGTCGATGACATGACAATGGAACATCCATACCCCAGGGTTATCCGCCACCAGTGCAACCTGCGCCCGCTCGTTCTTGCCCAGCAGATAGGTGTCGGTGAAGTACGGGATGACCTTGTGCCGGTTGGAGGCGATCACCTTGAAGCTCATGCCGTGCAAATGGATCGGATGCTGGTACTGGGTCATGTTCTTCAATTCGAAAATGTAGCTCTGGCCTTTCTTCAGCGTGGCGATCGGCCGGTCGGCGCAAGTCTTGTCGGTGATGTCCCAGGCCTTGCCGTTGATCTGCCACAGACTCGGCGGCTTGCCGTTGTCCACGTTGACCGACACCGAACCGACCCATTCGAAATTGAAGTTGAGTTTTTCGGCATTGGCCAGGTCAGGCTCGGACACCGGGTTGGGCGGCAGCGCGGGTGGCCAGGCGGTCGGCGCCTCGTTGTTGGGCACCGAGCGCAAGGTACCCAGGCGTACCGGGCCATTGCGCAATGACAGTTCCTGGCCCGCCGGCGGAGCCTTGATTGCCAGGCAAATGCGCATGCCGGGACCAAGCCAGTATTCCTTGCCCAACGGGCGTGGCTCGATGGGATTGCCGTCCAGCGCATAGATTTGCGCCTCGACGTCCGGAATATTGATGCGGTAGGTCAGGGTGTTGTCCAGGTTGAGCAAGCGTACCCGAGTGATCTGCCCGGCCGGCAAGTCGATCACCGCTTGCGGCACGCCGTTGATGGTCGCCAACCGTCCAGCCGTCCCGCCCCGGGCCGCTTCACGGGGAATGCTGAATTCCACGAACTGCCCTTGCTCATCCACATGCCAGCTCTTGAGGCTCAGGGTCTGTTCGTACTTGAACCCGGTAGGCTCGCGCTCCTCGATGATCAACGGCCCGACCAGCCCACGTCCGAGCTCTTCGCTGCTGTTGACGTGCGGGTGATACCAATAGCTTCCGGCGTCCGGCACACGGAATTTGTAATCGAAGTATTCGCCCGGTAGCACGGGTAGCTGCGAGACATACGGCACACCGTCCATCTCCAGCGGCAAACGGATGCCGTGCCAGTGAATAGTGGTCGCGACCGGCAAGTGATTGATGAAACGCACCCGCAACCACTCACCCTGCCGCACCCGCAACTCGGTCCCCGGTGCCGATGGCCCGAAAGCCCAGGCCTGGGTCCTGTGCCCGGCCACCAGCTCGACATCGAGGGGCGCGGCGATCAGCTCATAATCGTGCCCGGCCTCGGCATCCGCCCGCTTACCCAACCAATACCGCGATGCGCCTCCCGCGCCAACGCCCACAACAACAAGACCGGCCAGGCCACCGAGGATTTGGCGACGGGTAAAGGACATGAACGCAACCACCTATTGAATCAGCAGCGAACCACGGGGGCTCGCAAAAGGCGAATACGATACACCCGCAGATGAGAAACGGTAAGGCCGGCAAAAATGAAAATAAAACCATGGTGGTTATCCACAAGGCTTCTGGAAGCAAGTTTCCTCGCCATGGGTCAGAGGTGTGGAGGATCAGGCAGGCTGCGAAGCCATATCCGCAGACGCCGAACGAGCCTCGACCTAGCCGCTCTTGTGGCGGGGAATCATTCCCGCTGGGCTGCGCAGCAGCCCCCGAACAGTCAACCTTGCAAGCCGGTGATCAGGTGTACCACGCCGTTTTCCAGCGTCATCACCGCCGCCACACCCGCGACGCTCAACCCGGCCCGGTCGATCCGCGCCACCTCCTGCAACTCCACCCGCAGCCGGGTCAATGCCACAGGCTGATGGGACTTGAGGTTTTCCGCGCCGCCCAGCGCGGCAATGATGGCCGGCGCCAGCCCTTCGACCGCTGCTGGCCGCTTGGGTGTATCCGGGATCAGGTCCGGGGTCAGGGCTTTCCAGAATGCCTGTTGCAGTTTGTCGAACATGTTCAGTACTCCATGGCCAAGGTGGCCGGGGCGGCCGTGGATGAATAAGTACGCAGCAGGTCACGCACCTGCTCGGCACTTTCCTGGCTCAAGGCCTGTTGAGCCAGCGTGCGGCACTCGCTCAGGTTCCATTCACGCACGCAGGCCTTGATCGCCGGAATCAGCGGCACGCTGACCGATAGCTCATCCACGCCCAAGCCCAGCAAGACCGGCACCGCCAGCGGTTCGGAGGCCAGCGCGCCACATACACCGACCCATTTGCCATGGACTCGAGCCGCCTCGGCCGTACGGGCGATCAAGCGCAGCACCGAGGGATGCAGGCTGTCGGCCTGGCTGGCCAGCCGTGGATGGTCCCGATCCATGGCCAGGGTGTATTGGGCCAGGTCGTTGGTGCCGATGGAGAAGAAATCCACTTCCGGAGCAAACAGGTCGGCCATCAGCGCCGCCGCCGGCACTTCGATCATGATGCCCAGCTTCGGCGCCTGCTCGAGCCCCAGGTGGCGGACCTCTTCGTCCAGCATCTGCCGCGCCAGGCGCAGCTCCGCCAGTTGCGTGACCATGGGCAGCATGATGTGCAACCGCGCCAGCCCCGAACAGGCGAGGATGGCCCGGAACTGTTCACGCAACAACTGCGGTCGCTCCAGGCACAGGCGAATACCGCGCATGCCCAGAAATGGGTTGGCCTCATGAGCCATCGGCACGTAGGCCAGCGGCTTGTCCCCGCCCACGTCCAGGGTGCGAACCACCAGATTGCGCTCAGGCCCCAGGGCTTGGGCGACGGCACTGTACAGGGCCGCCTGTTCGTCATGACCAGGAGGGTGTGTACGATCCAGATAAAGCAGTTCGGAGCGCAACAGCCCGACACCTTCGCCGCCCAGGCTTACGGCTTGCTCCACGTCCCGCAGCGACCTGACGTTGGCGCCGATCTCGACTCGATGACCGTCAAGGGTACAAGCCGCCTGGGCCGATTGTTCGAGGTCACGCTGATGCCGCTGGCGCCGCCGCTCACGAGTGGCCTGGAATTGCTCGATCAAGGCCTGGTCCGGATTCAGGTGCAATTCGCCATTGTCGGCGTCGAGCAGCACCTGGGTACCGTTATCAAGGCTCAGCACGGCGTGCGCCACGCCACACAGCGAGGGCAAGCCCAGTGCACGGGCGAGGATCGCGACATGGCTGGTGGCGCCACCGCCCACGGTAACGAAGCCGGCGATGCGCGAGGTGTCGAGGCTGGCGGTCTGGGACGGCGTCAGTTGCTCAGCCACGAGGATCGCCTGTTCGGGCAGGTTCCAGGCGTCGTCCTGTACGCCCAGGATCAGCTTGAGCACCCGTTGCCCGACATCCGCCAGGTCCGTTGCGCGCTCGGCCAGCAACGCGCTGCCCATTTGCTGGAACAGCGCAGCAGTCGCCTCGGTCGCGGTTTTCCAGGCGAATGCCGCGCTCTTGCCCGCGCTGATCAAGGCTTGAGCCTGCTCTAGCAGCGTGGGGTCTTCGAGCAACTCCTGATGGGCGCGAAAGATCTGCGCCTGGACACTGCCCGTCGCCTCGTCCTGCAATGCCTTCAAGGCTTGAGTCGCCTGCTCCAGCCCCTGATTCAGGGCCGCCTGCTCAATCTCGATGCCGACGCCCGCCTCTTCGATGTGCCACACCTGGGAGACGATCTGAACCACTTCGCCAAACGCCGAGCCGGGCGATGCGCAGACGCCCCGCAGCCGGCCAGGCATCGACGGTTCGACCGTCATGGCCGGCTCCGACGCCAGCGGCGCGCACACCGTTTCGCCGCATCCCGACAGCAGTAGGTGCTCCAATGCCTCGATGGCCTGTTCGGCCTGAGGGCCGGCGGCGCTGATCTGCACGCTGTCGCCCTTGACCGTCTGCAACGCCATGATCGCGACCAGTGATTTGGCATTGGCGCCGGCTTGCTGCCTATGCAGTTGGATATTGGCATCAAACCCTTTGGCTGCCTGGGCGAGCACCGCTGCAGGGCGGGCGTGCAGGCCACTTTCATTGGGCACGATCAGCGGCTTGGAAAACAGCACCGCACCCTGCTGCGCCTCGTCGACGGGACCTTGTTCCGCCGGGCACACACGCAACAACGGCGCACCGCTCTCGATACAACCCGCACCGTCCCCGAGCAGGCTGAAGGGTTCGCCACTGACTACCAGCATCAGCGTCATCAAGCTACGCGCATGCAGGGCGATGTAGTCGGCATCGAAGTCGATCAGCGGCTGGCCAGCTTCGACCCGTTGTCCCATGATCACCCGCGAGGTGAACCCCTTGCCCGCCAGATTGACCGTGTCCAGGCCAATGTGCATCAGCACCTGGACGCCGTTGTCCGCGGTGACACTCACCGCATGGGCGCTGTCCTGGAGCGTACCGATGACGCCGGCCAGCGGTGCGCAAAGGGTCTGAGAGGTCGGATCGATGCAGATGCCATCTCCCACTACCCGGCTGGAGAAGACGGGGTCCGGCACGCTGTCCAAGGGCATCAGGACACCGGACAGCGGTGCGAGCAATTGCAAAGGTTGAGTTGTGTTCATGAGGCTTCACCTGCTGCTGTCTGTTCTTTTTGGCATCGCGGGCACGCAGAGATCGGCGACCCGCGCTACACGGGTCATTTCCACCAGTATTCGACTTGCAGACCCACGTTGGAACCGTGCCGCGCACCGCCAAATACACCGCTATCCGACAGCGCCGAACCGGCGGCCAGTTCATTGGCTGCGCGCTGGGCCGCCTTGTTCCAGCTGGCATAGGTGTAATAGAGGCGTATTTCCGGGCGAGCCCAGAATTCCGGCCCCTTGGGCGACCAGGTGGGCGCAAACGTCACTTTGTTCAGCTTGCGCGTTCCAGCGCTGGCCTGCACTTGGTCGTGGCCCAATTCGGCCACCAGTTTGAACTGGTCGGTGATGGCATACGCCGGGCGTACCCCCAATGACACCCAGTCCTGGTCGGCGCCGTCGGGGCGGATGTCTTTCTGATACACCGCCTGCGCCTGCCCGCCGAAACGCGGTGTGACCTGCCAATCGAAAAACTCCACCAGACGATAACTCTTGTTGCCGTCGTCCAGTCCGGTGTCGCCGGTATACCCCAGCCCGGTGCCGGGACCCTCACCGTACTGCAAGGCCAGTTTATTCTTGCCGCCCAGGAAGTCCTGCTGCACATGCTGGGCGGTCAAGGCCCAGCCGCGGTGGGCGTCGCGACGGTCCGCCCGGTCGATGAAGCTCAGGCCGAATTCCAGCTCACCACCGGGATTGGGCTTGAAACCGGCGACGTTGAAGTCATGCCGGCTGACCGGATCTTTCTGGTAAAGGTTGTCCTTGCGCGAGAAAGCGTAGCTGTACTTCAACCCGCCGATCAGCACATCCTCGATCCCGCCACCGGTAGCACTCTGGTTCCAGTAGTAGAAATCCGAGATATGGATGTCGTTACGTTTGTAGTAACGCCGACCGGCCCACAGCGACCCGCCGTTCAGTCTGGGCATGTTCGACCATTGGGCATACATCTGCGGCATGCGTGCCGAGCCGTTCTCACCCTGAAAGGTCGGCGTGCGGTCATAGCGGTTGTACAGCGATGCCATACCGTCCACGCTCAGCACCGAACCGTCGTCGAGGGTGAAAAGATCCTGGCGCAATTCCAATTCCCCGTACTGCTCGCATTCATTGCCCAACCGATATTTGGTCTGCGCACCAGGTAATTGGAAGCAGGATTGAGAACGGCCGTTGGTCGCGCTGCCGACGCCGCTGCGCAGATAGCCGGAAAACTCCAGGGCCTGAACCGGGAATGGCAACGCCAGGCAGATACAGGACGCGGCAAGGCCACGGTTTATTATTGTTTTCATACGCCTCTCCATCATTTCTTATTGTTTTTCTGCTCCATGACTCCCCACTTGGCCACCATTTGGCTGGCGACAAAGGGCCCACAATGCGTCTGGCGCAACGTGTTCGCTGTCAGGCATCGCCTGGGTCAGGGGAAGTTGTATTCAGTCGCTCAGGTGCAACACGAACGACTCGTAGGGCCGCAGGCGCAGCCGTCGGTATCGATGCTCAGCGGCCTCGTAATTGCCGATCACCCAGCGCTGCTTCGTGCCATCGGTGAGGATCCCTTCGGGCAGCTCAACCTCGCGGTCGCTCCCATGAAAATGGCTGACTACCAGCAGGCGCTCGCCCTGCCCTTCGCGCAGGTACGCCCATACGTGCGGATGTTCAGGCAACAGCAGGCGATAGACACCGTCCTGGATCAAGGCTTCGCTGCGGCGCAGGGCGATCAACTGACGGTAGTAATGCAGCACCGAGGTCGAGTCTTTCTGTTGTTGTTCCACATTGATAAAGGCTGCATTGGCAGGTATGCCAATCCAGGGCTCGGCCCGGCTGAAACCCGCGTTCGGCCCGGCACTCCATTGCATTGGCGTGCGCCCGTTGTCACGGGACTTCTGCATGATCGGCGCCATGGCCTCGGCTTCGGGCTCTCCGGCGTTGCGTTTGAGGCGATAGATGTTCAGGGTTTCCACATCGCGGTATTGCTCGATGTGCTCGAACCCCGGATTGGTCATGCCCAGTTCCTCGCCCTGGTACACGAATGGCGTGCCCTGAAGAAAGTGCAACGCTGTGGCGAGCATCTTCGCCGAGGACACGCGGTACTCACCGTCGTCCCCGAACCGCGACACCACCCTTGGCTGGTCATGGTTACACCAGAACAGCGCATTCCAACCGTGCCCGGCCTGCATGCCGACCTGCCAGTCGGACAGGATGCGTTTGAGTTCGAGAAAATCGAAGTCGGCCCGCACCCACTTTTGCAGGTTCGGGTAATCGACCTTCAAGTGATGGAAATTGAAGGTCATCGACAGTTCGCGGGAGGCCGGGCAGGAATAACGAACGCAGTGCTCAAGGCTGGTGGATGACATCTCGCCGACGTTGATCAGGTCGAACCCTTCGAAGACTTCCCGATGCATTTCCTGCAGGTAACGGTGCACGTTGGGGCCGTCGGTGTAGAAGCGCCGACCGTCCGTGTGATCGTCAGGGAAGTCGACCGGCTTGGAGATCAGATTGATCACATCGAGACGAAAGCCCCCCACCCCTTTGTCCCGCCAGAAACGCATCATCTTGAACACTTCGGCGCGCACCTGGGGATTGTCCCAGTTCAGGTCGGCCTGGGTATGGTCGAACAGATGCAGGTAATACTGGCCGGTCTGCGCTTCATATTCCCAGGCCGAGCCGCCGAACTTGGACTCCCAGTTGTTCGGCCGGTCCCGCCAGATATAGAAATCGCGGTACGGGTTGTCGAGGCTGCTGCGGGCGGCCTGGAACCAGGGATGCTCGATGGAGGTGTGGTTGACTACGATATCGAGCATCAGCTTGATACCACGCTTGCGTGCCTCCGTGATCAACAGCTCGCAGTCGGCCATGGTGCCGTAGCTGGGGTCGATGGCGTAGTAGTCGCTGATGTCGTAGCCATTGTCCCGTTGCGGCGAACGCAGGAACGGCGTCAGCCACAGGTAGTCCACACCCAGCCAGTGCAAGTAGTCGAGCTTGTCCACCACCCCTAGCAAATCACCGGTGGCCTGGCCGCCGTGACTGTAGAAACTCTTGGGATAGATCTGGTAGATCACCGAGCGTTGCCAGTCTTGCATGTGCGATTCCTTCAGTCTGATTTGTGCAGGCCTCGTGGGCCTCATCGTGCAAGCACCGCAAGTCATGCCACCCGATACCCCGGCCGGACGATCTTCATGCTCAACGCGCAGGTCAGGGCAAAGGGCACGCTCATGGCGATGACCATGCCGACCACAAACATCGGTATGAAGTCAGGCACGATCGAAATGAACCCCGGCAGCCCTCCTACGCCAATCGCCGAGGCCTTGATCTTGTTCAGCGACAGGAAAATGCAGCCCAGGGCCGAACCGACCAAGGCGCAATAGAAAGGGAATTTGTAGCGCAGGTTGACCCCGAACATCGCCGGCTCCGTGATCCCGAAGTAGGCGGAAATCGCCGAAGTGGACGCCATGCTCTTGTCCCGCGCATTGCGGGTCATGTAGAACACCGCCAGCGCCGCACTGCCCTGGGCCAGGTTGGACATGACGATCATCGGCCAGATGAAGGTGCCACCCTGGGTCGAGATCAACTGAAGATCCACGGCCAGGAACATATGGTGCATCCCGGTCACCACCAGCGGTGCATAGAGCAGGCCGAAGATCGCTCCGCCAATGACCGGCGCCAGGTCGAACAGCGCCACCATGCCTTCGGTGATCAGGATCCCCAGATGCCGGGTGACCGGACCGATGACGGCAAGCGCCAGTACTCCGGTGATCACGATCGTGGTGATGGGGATCACCAGCAGTTGGATCGCGTTGGGCACGCGGGCTCGCAACCACCGCTCGATCACGCTCATGACATAGGCCGCCAGCAGGATCGGCAGGATCTGCCCCTGATAGCCGACTTTCTCGATCTGGAACCAACCGAAGATATCGAAGTACGGCAGGCTCTGGCCATCCAGCCCCGCCACGGCCTTGCCGTAGTTCCAGGCATTGAGCAAGTCCGGGTGGACGAGCATCAGCCCCAGCACGATGCCGAGAATCTCGCTGCCCCCGAAACGCTTGGCCGCCGACCAGCCCACCAGGGCCGGCAGAAAGACGAAGGAGGTATTGGCCATCAGATTGATCAGGCTCCAGACGCCATCCAGGTTCGGATAGGCATCGAGCAACGTCTGCCCGGCGATGAACATGCCCTTGGCGCCCAGCAGGTTGTTGACGCCCATCAGCAGGCCGGCAATCACCAGGGCGGGCAGGATGGGCATGAACACATCGGACAACACCCGCACCAGGCGCTGCATGCCGTTGCCCTTCTGAGCGCCCTGTCGCTTGACGTCGGCAATGGTCGCTGCGGCCAGGCCGGTCAGCTCGCGCAAAGCGGCATAGACCTTTTCCACCTCCCCCGGACCAATGACGACCTGGAACAGGCCCCCGGTAAAAAACGAGCCCTTGACCAGGTCGATCTGGTTCAGCGTGGCACTGTCCACCCGGGCCGCATCCTTGAGGGACAGGCGCAGTCGCGTCACACAGTGGGCGGCCTGCTCGATGTTGTCGACGCCACCCAAGCTTTGTAGCAGCTCACTGGCGATTCTGGAGTAATCGTGGCTCATGCTTTTTTCTTCCGCGTCATTCTTGTTATTGAGAGTCGACAGCACGTGGAAGAGAAAGTACTCGTCTGTACGAGTTAAATCAACAACTCGTACAGACGAGTTGTGAAATTGTTTATGATGACACCTCGCCAAAGCAGGAAACGTCCTACGCTCCTGTCGTCGAATAATTACAGCCGAATGGACAAATCCCCACTCGGCCCTTAAGGTTCCGCCCCGGTGAACAGCGCAGTACAGAGCCCTCTGCATGAGTAAATACAACCAGATCTACAATGATCTGCTGAGCAGCATTACCACCGAACGCCTCGAGCGTGGCGCCCGCCTGCCTTCGGAAACCGAACTGATGGACAGCTACCAGGCCAGCCGTGGCACGGTACGCAAGGCCATCGAACAACTTCAGGAACGCGGTTTTGCTCAGAAAATCCATGGCAAGGGCACCTTCGTGCTATCGACGTCCCCCATCGAATTCCAACTCGGCGGAATCGTCAGTTTCCAGGAAACGTATCCGCGCCTGGGCGACGATGTCAGCACCGATGTGGTCGAGTTCACTCAACTGCCGCTGGAAGGCGCTCTGCTGGAGCACATCAAGGCACCCGCCGGCAGCCAGGTGACGCGCATCAAGCGTGTGCGGCGAATCGACGGCAAACGGGTGATCCTGGATATCAACCATTTCGTCAGCGACGTGATCCCCGGCCTGACCCGCGACATCGCCGAACGGTCGATCTACGCCTTCATCGAGCAGACCTTGCAACTGCAAATTGCCTATGCCCAGCGCACCATCGAAGCTGTCCGGTGCGCAAAGGATGACCAGCAGCACCTTGACCTCGACGGTCAAAGTCATGTCATCGTGGTCAGCAACCAGACCTTTCTCCAGGACGGCCGGCAGTTCGAGTACACCGAATCACGGCATACCCTCGACAAGTTCTATTTCTCGGATGTAGCGCGGCGTTGAAGTCGACGGGGTCCGCCTGAGCGGCGGCCAAGGCATGGTTCAATGATTCAAACAACGTAGCCGTTTCCTTTGAAACGCAGTTGCCCACTGCATCACGAATGCGCCCACCTGCGGTTCGATATGGCTTTCGACGCTACACAAACGCAGTAAAGCGATACCGCTTTTTCCGTCAGCCAACCAAAGCGTCCAACTCTTCGCAAGCCATACCAGGTAACCGTCGACCTTCTTTCGCAACGTTGACCTGCAGCGCCACCTGGGCCACATCCAATACATTCTGGGCCAGCAAATAGTTGCCCTTGGCCTGCAGCCAGTTCAGCACGTCCGCCAGATGCCAGATAGAAACGCTTCCCTCATGCACTGGCGTCGGGAAGGTGCTCGGATGAGCCAACATCAACTTGCGCATGTTCTGCCGAGACATACCTACAATCTCGGCTACGTCGGTCAGCCCGACCAAATCAGGCGCTACTTCGATCAACCTTGCCGACGGCACCGTGCGATGGACGTCGGCCAGAGCGCTGAACACCGCCTTGACCGCATCAGGAGCATCGCGAGTGAACTCAAGCGCTAACCGTCCCGGTTGCCCGATACCCACCAAGGCATCGTCGCAGCCCGCTTCTCCCAGGCGCTCGACCAGTTCATCCATGGCACCGCCATCGTGAGCAAGCTGATACTTCAAGGTAAAGGTATATTCCATTGTTCTATTCCTCAGCGTCGCGTCGATTGCGATACGCAGTGCAATTGTCCACGACACGTCGCAATGCTCGCGCATGATTGCCAGGGTTCTTCGGCGTGCTCCATATCGAGGTGATGCAGAACTCGCCACAGCGGCATTGCACCTCTTTGTAGGGACAATAAACCCGCCCCCACGCGTGACTGCCGCCAACGTCTACGCGCCACCCCAGACTTTCAGCATATCTAAGCGATTCTTCGATTTCTTTTTTCGGGTGCGTTGGACGAATCATCCGTGATCCCCAGTATTCGCATGAGCCGTAAAGTTGTCAAATGACAACCGCGCTGATTTCGAATGGCTGCGCTACCCGCAGCTCATACTGCTCGATGATAAGCGTGTCTCAGTTCCCGCCGAGACGGCAATCGTAGCGAAAGGTGACAGGGAAGGTGCATGAAGGGCCTCAGCGGTCGACGGGCTTTCCCGGGCGATACCGATCAAACACGCCAGCGTCCGCGAGAGCGGAGGACGCCAACGAAATCAAATACTATTGCCGGTCGGCCGTCGCCATGTTCATCGCCGCGTACGCGACGCGAGCTGCGACCGATCAGACAGTGCCAGGCTGAAAACGTAAAAAAGCCCGCAGTTACGCGGGCTTGAAGATGCTTTAGTGCCGGTTTATGCCGGACGCGGGATCATTCCCACTCCATGATCAACAGGCGTGCGCAGCTCCCTAAAACCGTAGCCAGTAGGGCATGTAGAATTCCAAAACCATGAAAAATACCATTCTCTCTAGTCGGCACCCATCTCAGCTCTTAAGCTCTTGAAATTGGCTTCGAGATGCTCAGCGAGCGCCTGCTGACAGCCATCGGCAATCCAGGTTTCGACGGAAAGGCGCATCGCTCCGACACTGGCCATTGCTGCCAGGCGTAGTCCTGCCTGCCTGTCGACACCCTGCCACAGCTCGCGCAAGGCCTCATAGGCGGCGTGCTCCATTTGCAGAAACTTGGCCTGATTGCCCAACTGAAGCTGCTCCGTAGTCTGCACAATTCTCCCGATGAGCATCGCAACATCCGGATGCATCTGTGCAGCCAGAGCAATCAGTGCCGCGTGAGTAGTAGCGAGTGGGGATGCTTTCACGCCCTGCTTGCGTATCTCAGCGCCTAGCTCATCCGGCAGCGATTTTTGCCAAGCCAGAATGATTTCTTCCTTCGAAGCGAAGTAGTGGAAGAACGTACGACGGGCGATACCCGACGCTTCGGCTATCGCATCCAGCGTCGTCCCTTCATAACCACGTTCGGAAAACAGCTTCAGGCCGACATCAGTGATGCGGCGGTACATATCTCGACGCTTGCGTTCGCGAACGCCCTCATTGTCTTTCTGCTCGCACGTCATGTCTTCGGTCTCACATGCTCGGGGTTGCAATATTGCACTGAGTGCAATATATTTTTTTGCACCAAGTGCAAAATTTACCAGCAAGCCCTGCTACATCCAAGTGGAACCCACACAATGAAAGCCATACGCATCCATGGTTTCGCAAATGCCCCTCTCATAGAGGACATACCCACGCCTCATATCGGTCCAGAAGACGTGCTCGTGCGCGTAGAGGCAACTGCTCTCAATCCTCTCGACGGCCTCGTGGCATCAGGGGTCGCCCGTCAATTTTTCAAGATTGATCTACCGATAACCCTCGGCACCGATTTCGCTGGAACCATTGAGCGCATCGGCGAGGCTGTCACACGATGGAATGTCGGGGACAGGGTGATTGCCTGCGTTGACGCGGGATCAGGTGGCGGTCTTGCGGATTTCGCCGTGGCACCCGCCAGCGCATGTGTTCCTCTACCCGGTGCTCTTTCGGCTGCTCAAGGAAGTGCGATTCCTACCGCAGGTATCACAGCATGGCATGCATTGTTTTCCAACGCCGGGCTGAAAGCCGGCGAGACGGTGTTGATCCATGCTGGCGCAGGGGGCGTAGGCAGCTTTGCCGTCCAGTTCGCTTGCATGGCAGGCGCACAGGTGATCGTAACCGCCTCGGGTGATGGCTTGGCAATAGCGTCCGCCCTGGGCGCTCAGAAAGTCATTGACTACAAGAACGAAGATTTCACGCGCTTAACCAGTGACATCGATGTGGTGCTCGATTTGGTCGGTGGCGAAACCCAAAGCCGATCCTACAGAGTCCTGCGCACCGGCGGGCGGCTCGTTTCCACGGTCATGCCACCCGACGAGTCAGAGGCACGGGAACACGGGGTAACGGCGAGCATGTTCTACGCCAAGCCTTTCATCGAACGTCTCGGCGAACTCGTCACGATAGTCGCAGAGCAAAATCTGAAGGTCGTCATAGACCGTACTGTCGCCTTTGAGCGTTTCGACGAGGCATGGAAACACCAGCTATCGGGTCGGGCACGCGGCAAGGTCGTCGTTCTCCCGCACTAAAACCATCAGTCCATCTACAGGAACATCCGATGACCACTTCTTCCCTTGGCGGAACCTTCACACCTGCCGGCACAACGATGAACCTCAAGCGCATGGGTTACGGCACCATGCAGCTACCCGGCCCGCACGTATGGGGGCCACCGCGCGATAAAGAAGCCGCGCTGGCGGTATTGCGCGAGGTAATTGCCTTGGGTGCAAATCACATCGACACCGCCGAGTTCTATGGCCCTGGTGTCTCGAATCGACTGATCCGTGAAGCACTGTCGCCTTATCCGAAAGACCTCACGATCATCACCAAGGTCGGTTTCGTACGCGGTGAAGATGCGTCCTGGGCGCCTGATCTAACGCCGGACGGTCTCAAGCGGGCAGTGCATGAAAACCTTGCCAGTCTTGGCCTGGAAACTCTCGACGTCGTCAATTTGCGGCTGGGTAGTGCACATGGTCCGGATGATCGATCACCTCTGGAGCCGCTGCAGGTGCTGGTCGAGCTGCAACAACAAGGCGTGATCCGCCATATCGGCCTCAGCAATGTCACCCCAACCCAATTTGCTAAGGCCAAATCAATAGCCAAGATCGTCTGCGTGCAGAACCAGTACAACCTGATCAAACGAGACGATAACCATTTCATCAACGCGCTGGCAGATGAAGGCGTGGCCTATGTGCCGTTTTTCCCGCTGGGCGGTTTTTCTCCGCTGCAATCGTCGCGGCTTTCTCAGGTGGCTGAAGAGCTGGGGGCCACACCAAAACAAGTTGCTCTGGCGTGGTTACTTCAGCGCTCGCCCAATATTCTGGTAATTGCGGGAACGTCATCTCCAATACACCTTCGAGAAAACTTTCAAGCAACGAATATCCAGCTGTCGGAAACGCAGGTCACAACCCTCGATGCAATTGCCGAATTAACTGAGTAATCGCATCACGTTAGATCTGTGCGCGGGACATTTTGATGTGTCTTACAAGCAAACGCCCGCTATTAAGCGGGCGTTTTTTATTGCAAGTAGGGGTCACTCCCACTCCATTGTTCATGGTTATAATATATCTATATTTATCAGCAACTTATACAAAGACCATTGACCCGTACCATGACTGATACCATGCCCTGCACTTCGGACCGTTAGACATTTCCTTTCATGGGATGAAAACAAAGCTTCATCCGCGTGCGCGCTCAGACGCTTTGAAGCACTCGTCTAAGCTCCCCAGCCACGTATGGTGATAGCCCTACTGTTTCGGGTGTCAATCGGGAGAGGAAGCGTCGCGCTGACTCAAGATCCATGTCCCTGTTGATTGTCAGGCTGGACAGGACGTGCGCCGTGTGGCGAGAGAGGCCGAGGCTGATAAGCTGGATCATCGTTTGCGATGCTGCCCCGAGCTCCAGATATAAAGTCAGTGCCGGTATCTTCGCCGCGTAGGAAGCGTGTCCGGTTGCGGTCAGGGCCTCTTTGAGCACAGCTCCGTAACAGCCCAGCATGTTCACGTACTTGAACCGGAGGCTGCTTTCCACATCCGTCAGCACCTCTCGAATGACCGTCCGATTGGACCGGTTCTTTCCTTGGCGCTTATGGTAATTGATCGCATCGTCGATGATCATCGGCAGCGGCTCACCACGCATCCAGCGAAGAGCGAGAGGAGCCCAGTACCGATGATGCTGGCCACTCTTCAGCTCAAGATATTTGTGTACCCGGGCAAAAACAGGTCGCAACTTGTCAAGCGCTTCCTTCCACCCAGCGCTCGGATGGAGCGGGATCAGATAGTCTGGGCCCTCTTTCTCGATCTTCTCGATCATATAGTCGTACAGTTCTTGCTGCCGGTAACCTGAAATTTGCGGGCTAGCAGCCAGCGTTTCTACATTCAAACCGATCTGATTGTTAGCGCTCGCCAACGCTGAGGTGATGCTAGCTCGTGTCTGCGTCGACAACCCGCTTAAGCGATCAAAAGTGTCGTCAAGCTGACCTTGCCGATAGTCTCGCAATAGCTTTGAGAAGGCGGCTTCTAGATTTGGACTCTCGCCCGATGGACGGTCGGTCGCCGCTATATACTCAAGCAGCTCTGCCGATGTGTCGGTCAGGGTAACCTCAAGCGACGGCTTGATAGGCTCGTCCTTTGGCCCGGAGAGCGGACTTGATTCCCATTCATCGTAATCGACGAGAAAAACGTTCCCCTGAAAATCCTTGCCGAGGCGACCGGCACGTCCCGCGAGGTTCCAGAAATCGACGGGGTCGATTGGGTTCTCTTCCCCCTTATGGGGGTTCTGCATGAACACATTGCGCGCGGGCAGATTGACGCCTTGCAGCAGCGTGCTTGTGCAGACAATGTAGTCGAGATGCCCGTCAGCAAATGCGCTCTCAACAGCGTTCCTCAGCAGCGGAGGAATGCGGCCGTAGTGGAAGCCAACTCCGCCCTCTACGGTTTCAGCAAGCACGTAGCTCGGATGGACGGCCTCTTTCGCAAAGGCAGTCAGGTCTTTGCGAACCTGTACCGATAGCTCACTTGGTCCGGAGGAGGTCACCACTTCAGCAACCGCTGGATCTTGCGACAGCTCTTTGATCTTGAACGCGACGTCCTCACATGCCGCAGGACCGGCGGCGTAGACGAGGCTTTGAGAAGCATTGCCAAGAGCCCAACTCAGATAAACAAGTCCATCGTGGGAATTGTAGATCGGTATCGCAGCATCGATCTCCGCGAGCGGGGTCTTTTCGCCGTCCCTCCGCCACAGCAGCATATCAATCTTCTTATCGTCGCCCGCTCTGCGGTTCAGCAAGATGATGTTCTGGGCGACGGGAGAATCGCTGGTCTTGACCACTTTGACGGTGTCGCGGCCGACCACCGTGCCGAACACGGCCGGTTCTCGAACTTGCGGTGACGAGAACAGGAATTGCATGTCGGGGTGACGCCGTTGCAGGTCCTGCAAGACTGAATGCAGGACCACTCCCCGGGCCCCCTCACCGATAAGGTGCGCCTCATCGACGATCGCCACGTCGAATCTAAGTTCAGGAGCAGTATGAAACAACACCTGGAGCCGTTCCGGCGTGAGCACATAGATCGGTGTACCTAATACAGTCGACGCAGCCGGTATCGGCACCGTCGTCACCTCGAACGCCTTGTCGAGGCTGGCTGAGCGCAAATCGGCGGCAACCTGGCTGATGAGGGCGCGGCTTGGCACCAGATAGACAAGATTGGCGTTCGGACGCGTTCGCTTGAGCCGTTCAATATACGCCAAGAAAACGAACGACTTGCCCGCCGAGGTGGGCGCGGAAAGCGCCAGGGATGAGCCAGCCGCTAAGGCCTCCCAGACAGTCCGCTGCATGTCGGTGAGGACAGCGCTGCGCTCGCCAATGCGCACGGTATTGTCCAGCTGACGGCCGAGGATCTCGTAAAAAACCCCTTCAGTAAGCGTTCGAGGCTCCGCCTCGCCCTTGAACGCGAATTTCATCGCGGGGTAATTTCCAAGTCGCGCTAAGATAAGTCTGGACGCCCCCCTGATCCCGGCGAGAGTTTTGCTATAGGCTAGCGATCCGACACTAATGCGATACGCCAGCTGCCGCCATTCCGCTTCTTCAGATTGCGCGAATATCGTAGCGCTTTGAAGGAGCCGCCGAAGGACTTCTTCGTCAAGCGTGGGGCCGTCAGCGAAGCCCACGCCGCTCAAAATCGACTGACGCAGTATGGCCTCATAGTCGGCCGCGAAGCGTGGATCGCCGCTTATCTTTTCGCAAAGCCCGTCCACGAAGCTCATGCCGCCACTCCGAGCTTTTCATAGAAGGCCGATCTGAAGAGCTTTAGAGATGGGAACGGCAGAAGAAAGAGATGCAAATTGGTTGTGACCGGCAGGCGCTTACCGTAGTGGCGCTCGATCACGCGGCAGGCGCTGCCGATCCTTTTCTTGTACTTCTCCTCGAATGCCGAGGCGACTTTGCCGGGTTCAAGCGCAAGTATGCGGTTGTAAGCGGCATATTCAAAGCCAAGCAGGCAAGCGTGAACGATACGCTTTTGCAGCGTTAGCTTCGACGTTGAGTACGGGTTGATATAATCCGCGATCTTCGCCCGAAACGCCGGGTCCAAGCTATTGAGGTCGGACAAGTTGTTCAGGATCTCAATCTCACGAGAGATTTGACCGGAGTTCGCCAAGAGTTCCGCCATGGAGGTGAACGCTGCGTCTGCCGCCGACGAGAAACTCTGATATATTTTAGACTCCCCGAAATAGATGGTCAGAAGGTCCTTGGCTTCATCGTAGCCAAGATGAATACCATCCGTTCCGTGCACGGGCATGTTGTTATTGGTCTTCAGGTACATCTTCGAGACCAAGCGCGGTGCCTTCAGCACCCACTCCAGCAAAGCATAGAGGATTAGTTCTCCCGGCTCTCCTCCTGACTCGAGTTGATTCTTCGCTTTGATAAATAAGCTCTTCGCATCGTCGCCAAGTCTGACGATGCGGTGATAATCGAGAGCGGGGTTGATCCCCTGCAGCGCATCCCGGATCTTGCTCTTTGGCAGACAGTACGGGATCAGGCAGTCGTAAAGGTACTCGACGAATTCCTGAACTGTCGGGACGCCATCAGCGAAGGTGATATAGTGGAAGCTACCGGTGAGCCGGTGCATGCCAGACGTCCAGTCGAACGGGACCTCTTTCAAGCGGATGCCGAGGCCCGCGTGGTCCTTCAGTAGCGAAGTCATCGCGCCAGCGAGAGCCAATTGGCCATTCACCGAAGCAGTTTTTTCTACAATTGCTGTTAGGTCATTGCTGGTCAATACCCTCTCCTCAAGCATGATAGGTCAACATCCTTTTCGACTATGCGCAATGAACGTGGGACCACGACACCGACATGTGTGTACAGAGTAGTTCGGGACACGCGGTAGCGCCGGGCTACATCGGCAATCTGTATTTTAGGGTCACGAAGTAGCACGTTGATCTCGCGGACCTGCTTCTCCCCAAGCTTCGGTTTGCGGCCGCCAGAGCGGCCTCTGGCACATACTGCGGCGAGCCCAGCATGTGTGCGCTCACGGATCAGACTACCCTCGAACTCCGCGAGAGCTGCAAACACATGGAAGACCAGCTTGCCCACAGCGCTGTTCGTTTCGATCTTCTCGGTAAGGTTCTCGAAGCCAATTCTCGAGCGCTCCAACTCGGCCACGATCTGCACGAGATTCGGCAGGCTCAGCCCCCCAACCCACAGCACCTGCGTATCGCCGTCGCGCAGAGCCTGACGGCACTGCTCCAACTCTATGCGCGAAGCGTTCCTTCCGCTCACCGTTTCTTCATAGATTACATGGCGCCCAGCTTGCTGAAGCATATCGGCTGCAAGCTAGGTGCTGGTCCTCCGTAGAGACCCGCGCGTAACCGATTCCCTGTTTCACTGACACAACCGGGACGCTGAAAACTTGGCGAGAATGTTAGTTCGACAATTGAGGTTCGGATAGTCTCAGGCGCAATTTTTTGATGTATCCAGAAAACCACCGTTTTGTGAACACTGCAGCCATCCTCTCGACGCCCCCCCTGCCGGCAAGCACGCCGAGCTTCGCGGTAGAAACGAGAAGGTGAGCATCTACATGAGGAAGATGCCAGTTTTATGCACCTGCACTAGTCGTGCTCGATCTGGTCGTGCATTCCAATCGCAAGTGCTAGCTGTCGTAACAAAATAACCAGTTCTAATAGACTGCCGTCGCGTAATACGTCAGAAAGTAATTCAGCCGCATAGGCAGGGTCTGCACTGAGCTGCTCAGACATCACCTCATCGTGCGTTCGATCTCTCATCGGTCCAATCCTCTCGTTTTGACGCACATGAACCAAGACAACCCAGCAGGAATTGACCAGTTATAGACAGTATCAAAATTACTACAGTCGAATGGAAGGTAGGATGACTCCAGTGAGGTTTGAGGTTACACATCCCGAGAAAAGATCAGAACCGGCGTTCAGTTGTGAGCTTTAACAATAGCTCCCATCTTCACTCCTATGGCGACTTGTAAACTCCGGAATTCCATCATTACACTCTCCACATCAATGGCGCTAGCGCCTTCTCCACGCTTTTCTGCAAGCCATAGCTTTAGCAGCCCAGCGATCCGCCCAAGATCGCCATTGACCTTGCCCAAGTCGGCCACGACTTGCAGGTCAACAACCGAGCGGATCGGCTCATTCAATCCAACAGAGCGCAGGAATGCCGACTGAGACATGCCCGCTTGCGCGGCACGCTCTACCAGCTCGGCGCGCTCGTCCTCGGTTACGAAAACCTTGATGTATTCGTTCCGGGGCCGGGTGCCGTAGGTTGTCTTTTTCTTCTCTGCCATTCGTCCCTCGCTCATCATGCCGAAGCGACAGCCAGGTGGCGCATCCGCGCGCCTTTCCTTTGGTGCCGAATCGGGCGTTTGTTGTTCAGTCGCGGCAGCGACGGTATGCCTCGCAGAGCAAGATGCCGTCGAACCGAAGGTGAGTAAGGGGCGGTGTTGAGAGGGAGCAAGCGCAGCTTGTGGACCCACAACACACATCTTGCCGTCCAGCCAAGTGCAATTCAAGGCTACTTCACACTTTAGCTACGCAACCTTCCTAAACAATTTCCTTAAATTTATCTGATTATCCTAAAGTTGCCTTGAGCTGCATTAACCTCCTCCAGAGTTGCCTTAAATTTCCTTAAATTGCGCTCAAGTGCTTTCGATTTCCTTCAATTGCACTGATTTTATTATCTGAGGGCTCCATAGCGCACGCGTTGCCCTGCGAAAGGAGAATCCCATATGATCATCATTCAGGCACCGCTAGAATTTTATGTACCTCGTCAAAATCAGAGCATTAGACCGACACCAAAAGGAGAGTCCAATTGGCAAGAAAGACCCTTTCAGAACGTAGGAGCGATGCGCTTTCCGAATTGGAAACAGCTAAAGCTCGTCTTGCAAAACTCGACAACGAGACTGCTGACAGAATCGGAAGAATTGCAATAAAATCAGGATTGGTTAATCTTGAACTTACGGATGATCAAGTCCGAAAGGAATTTGACAGAATCGTCGAAAAGATAAGCAAGGGAATTGACCATGAAGACAGCTCATCGCATCAACGAATTAGCTAATCAACTCAACGAGCTGCAAGCTTGTCTAGGCCGGCCCAGCAGGCGCACTAGAGAAAAGATTGTGGCAGCTCAACGCCTTGCGGCCGAGCTGGCTTTTCTAGTTGAAGAATGGCAGCTCGAAACACTGCGTATTCCTGAAGCAGAGCGTGGCATGTATCGCACACCAAACCCCTACTGCGCACTCCACTGACGGCTTGGTTATCACCAAAAAGCCCACTTCGGTGGGTTTTTTTTCTTAAATTTCACACTAAGTCAGACGGCCACATGAACGCCCCACCCCACTGAAATCCTCAATAAAATCAATTTTCTGCGTCCGAAAACCGTTTTGATTTCGGGACACTTCTGGGACTCAATCCATTGATTTGTATGCGGATAGAAACTTATCCGCATATTCATAAACTGACCATATAGGTGAATAATTGAGCGTCGGATGATGGCAAAACGAGGAATTCAAGATGAAACCAGAACCGGGGAAATTATCGGCGTACACCGCCAGAGATCTTAGGCGAAGCGTGAGGCTTATCGTAGCGAGCTTATGCATTGGTTCGAGTCTCTACATAGCACCAAGCCCGGCTTATGCAATCTACTGCTCAAACTGCTCAACGTTTTACCAGCAAATGTTCGAATACGCCGAACAGGTAAACACAGCTTTGAACACTGCTGAGCAACTCCAAACCCAAATCCAGCAGTACCAAAATATGCTCACTCAGGGCTCGGGCTTACCCAACTCTATGTTTGGTAGCATCGCCGCCGACCTGAAAAGCGTGGTGAACATCTATCAGCGTTCACAAGCACTCGGCCGTCATATTCAGAACATGGACGCGCAGTTCAACACAGCCTATCCCGGTTTCGAAGACTATCTAGCTCAAGCTGCTATCTCTGGAGAGGCGCAGACGCGGGATCGTTATGAAAGGTGGTCTGAACAAGGTCGAGACAACGTTAGAAGCGCTTTGGGTGCAGCAAATATAAACACCAGCACTTTTGAATCGGAAGATGCCCAACTCGAACGCATGATGGCTCGTTCACAAAATGCCGCTGGAAGGATGCAGGCGATTCAGGCGGGCAACGAAATCGCATCGCAGAACGTGCAGCAACTGCAAAAGCTGCGCGATCTCGTTGCCACGCAAATCAACATGCAGGGCAACTACCTGGCTCAGGAAGGGGACCGGAAGGCAGCTAGCGAAGCTGCCGAACAGCAGTTTGAAGCGCGCAAAAGCACACGCGGCGGCGTGAAGGGATACTGAAATGACTATTTCAAGATGGCTCATCGTATTGATGTGCGCCGGGTCAGCAATGGCCGGTGCCATTTTCACCGTAGTCGTTCATAGCGACAGCGCATGTACTGCGATGACCGAGCAACAACGGCAACAGCATGACGCTGATGCCTCATTTGATGCGCGCCCGAACACTCGCGGCGGCGTCAAAGGGTACTAGCTATGGATCGTCGCCTATTTTTGTTACTCGCTATGGCGAGCGTGTTTGTTAGTGCGGATGCTATGGCCTCGAC
Source organism: Pseudomonas sp. SMV71 (assembly GCF_052042015.1). Taxonomy (NCBI): domain Bacteria; kingdom Pseudomonadati; phylum Pseudomonadota; class Gammaproteobacteria; order Pseudomonadales; family Pseudomonadaceae; genus Pseudomonas; species Pseudomonas sp. SMV71. Next base: position 224,273 of record NZ_JBKGGU010000001.1, read on the forward strand.
TGACCTTGCCCAGGCAGATACATCCGTCCAGGGCCTACTCGACCTCGTTTTGCAACAGTCGCACCAGTGGTCAGGAAAGCTGTATGACTATGCGATCAGACTGTTTTGGCTGCTGGCCTCCATCCAGTTCATTTGGACTTTCATGCCCCTAGTTATGAAGCAGGCTGATTTCGGCGAGATTGTCGGCGAGCTGCTGCGCTTTGTACTGGTAATCGGTTTTTTCCTCGCAGTCATGAAGTACTCGGTGGAATGGTCGACTGCCGTTGTCGACAGCTTCCGAGATGCGGCGGCATCAGCGAGCGGTCTCGGGCGGGCATTAGAACCCGGCGATATGCTGGCAGTTGCGCTGGATTTTGGCCGGACTATGGTAAAGGGCATTTCGGTGTTCTCTCCGGCCAAGGGACTTCTGATCGCCGTGTGCGCGATCCTTGTACTGGCATGTTTCGCCTTCATCGCTGCGTTCATGTTTGTGACGCTCGTGGAGTCTTACGTCATCATCAATGCTTCGGTGCTCTTCCTCGGCTTCGGCGGTTCGCAATGGACGCGAGATTTTGCGATTGCACCTATGCGCTTCACCGTTGCGATTGGTACCAAGCTATTTGTACTCACTCTGATTGTCGGCCTGATCGTACAGTCGGCAAAACAGTGGTTGGCCGCTTACACCAATGACGAAGCGTCATTAATGACTATGGTCGGTTTGGCCTTGGTTTGCTGTTACCTCACTAAAACTATTCCTGACGTAATCGGCGGCATGATTAGCGGCACCTCAATGGGCGGCGGCTCGGCCATAGGCGGGATGGCAGTGGCCGGTGCTGCTGGTGCAGCTGCGGCAATGGCCACGATCGCAACAGCCGGTGCAGCGGCTCCAGCGGCGGCCGGCACGCTCGGTGCAGCCGGGGCGGGTACAGGTGTGGCCGGGGCAAGTGGCAGTCTGGCCAGTGCAATCAACTCCAGCTTTGCCGGCGCCAGCTCGGCCGGGGAAGTGGCGTCTTCCGCAGGGGGCGTGGCCTCATCCGCGAGCGTTGGCACCAGTACAGGCGGCAGCGCTGCCGCCAAAGGGGCTAGCACCGCCGGTTCGCGGGTCGGCGGCGGCACCGCCAATACGGCCCCATCACCATCCCTCTCTCAACCTAGCAGCAGCGTACAGCAGGCCGTCAAACATGCCGGAAAGTCAGCGCAGGGAAATGATGGCAAGGAACAGCCTACGACACCAAAAGGTGGAGCCACCGGCTCCAATAACACGCTTTCGCAAGCGGCTAGTGGTGCAGCAAAAATGCTCGGCGTAATGGCATCAATGTCAGTGCCGGGTATGGAGAACGCGCATGCCTTGCATCCTGGCTCAGGATCTCCAGCACCTCTTCCAGAGGGTAACGGTTCGGTGAGTCCGACTAATGAAGTGGAGTTAGCTGCTAAATCCACACAAGAGGAATCCAATGTCATCCGTCCCGCCTCCGACACCAGCCCTACCCCCGACCGCCTCGCAACGCTCCAGTTGCCCGGCATGACCTCGAACAACCAATCGGAAAACCAACCATGAGAGAAGTCCTTATGTTTGCTGGATTCATAGTACTCGCCTCAACGTTAGCCATAGGCATGTGGGCACTCGGTCGGTGGCTGCGCAGCAAAGGCTATGGGCCGCAGCTCGATAAGCTGGATCGCCAATACACAGCCTTGCAGCTTCGGGTAAGCCCGCTCGCTTTATCGGCTTCCCATCGTATGTTTGCCGGGGCACAGATCATCAATCGTTTACCAATGCTGGGAAGCAAGAGTAGCGCCTGCCTGAACCAGCAAGTATTAGCGGCCATCCAAGCTGCGAAGGAAGCGGCGAAACATGAGAACCGCGAAAAACTGTGACCGATGACCAGTCCCACGCCCCCCGCCCCAGGGCGGGGCTTGCCTTCCAGACGGCGCGCAACTTACTCGTGAAATTTCATCACGGGAGCTTCGCCGTTAGTAATACGCACGGCCTTCGTACACCTACCCCGAAGCTGCAAGATTAGTAATACGCACGGACTTGTCTCAGCCCCCATTGACCAAACATTGCTGCTTGGCCATACGCCGCGGTCTGATCAACTTCTAGCCGTTCAGCAACACTGACCATCACGTAAGCGTCTAGGCACTCCTGTGGCGCCTCGACGGATAATCGCCCTTTCCTTTTGGTGCTAAAACGGCCGTAGGCCGACTGTGCAAGGCCTGACCGCGCCTAAGCGCGGGCTGTGCCGCGCAGGACTGAATATCCTGAATATCCTGTTAACTCCGGGCGGGTGTGGCACGCACCGGGCGGGTGTGAAACGCTTCCGGGCGGATGTGACACGCCATCGGGCGAGTGTGAAACGCTTCATGAGTTGCGAGCACCGCCTTTGTAATACGATCACCATTGAGCACAAGCCCAATTCGTCGTAGATCTTCAGCATCCTCCCTAAGCCTCTTTCGCGCATTGCGCATGTCTTGACTTGAGGCTTGTCCGGCAACCGCCACGATAACGGTGTCTAGATACCAACCGCCCGCTGGAACTACTTTGTGGCTTAAAAGGTGCCGAGCTATCGCTTGACTGATGCCGTGCCGGAGGCGAGCTATTGGGGCCGGGTCGTAATACAGGCTCAGATCATGTTCAAGGAGCATCATCAACGCAATTCCGAGCCGCACCCGCCATAGGTTCCGCTCTCCTCCTGTCAGAGGATCGGGACGTGTCATGGGGGAAGGGATAACGTGATCAATCAACCCGCCGATGATGGGAAAATCAAATTGCGTCGTTTCAATTGTGATCGTTGCAGCGCGAAGCTCGGCCAGCAGCTTTTCGAGCTGTGAGAAGCTGTAGCGGCTATCGGAAAGTGTCTTTCTCACTCGCGCGGGATCTACCAGAAGTTCTACGCCACCATCGGAGACAGGCCGCCGACGTTCTGCGCAGTACAGGACCGCTTCCAATACATCCGCGTGTCTCTGCCCCAGTCGACCTGCTACACGGCAGCGCCCAAATGATGTCTCAGCCCAATCACCTTCGCGCAGACGCGGGCGCTGGCTAGGCTGATAAAGCATCACTCTGGCCTGTGCGATAGTACTGGTGGGGACCACGGAGTTACCACCGCTCATCATCACTTCCGTTTGCGAATTGCAGTGGGCTCCCCTTCCTCACTTCCGCCAGTTCAACCGGCACAAGAACGCCTCCTTCCTGGCGTTGGTACCACTGGTCGAGCGGGGTGGCATCGTAGTTCTGCTTGCTTACACCAAAACGGACAAAAAAACTGCGCCTGTCGTTGCCAATAGGCTGTCGCTCATAGGTGCGGTCACTCAGTCGCTTTGCTTCGTCCTCGGTCATCTTGGCCACGAAGCCGCACCAACGGGCATTGTCGATTAGAGCTGATGCACCACGCGCTGCCTGCTGCTGATCGGTTTGCCCCTCGCGGGCGCTACCCTTACTGACATGATGAAGGTACAACACCGATGCTCCGGTGTTGGCAGCAACGTGCTCAAGCGTAGCGACAAGCCGCGACATGTCACCGTTGCTATTCTCGTCACGGTCGTGAATCCGGCTGAGTGTGTCCAGTACGATCAACCGGGCACCGTCGCAAAACTCGTTGACCCGGGCAAGATGCCGATCATCCATTACGTTCAGCCGCTTACCCATTATTGGCTCAAGGGTAAGGTTCCTCGCGATGGATTCACGTGCCTGCTGATTCAGGTGCCGACCGATGGCATGAATCCGGCGCACGAGTGCGGCTTCTGGGTCTTCTCCTGCGAAGTAGACGACGCGGCCAGTACATGCTGGGGCGAGCCCTACAAGATCCCCGCCTGCAACGCTGCATGCGATGGCCATTGCAGCTTCCAAAGCCCAAAAGCTTTTGCCTGTAGCTCCGGGAGCTACCAAAGCTCCTACTGTACCAGCGAGGAATCCCGGCCAAATGAAGTCTAGAGTGGGAGGCTCACTCTCGAACGCTTCCCGTAAGTCAATTGCCACAATTCAGGCTCCCATTCCTGGCCGCGGAGCCGGGCCACTGCCCTTGCATGCATCAATCCATTCTTCGACCTCGCACAGATCCCACACGACCTTGCGGCTACTGAGCGCAATCCGGCGAGGGAATTTTCCCTGCTTTTCAAAGTTGTAGATCGTGCGCTCGCATAGCGGAATCATTGCCAGCAACTGTTTCTTACTGATCAATACTTTGCTCTCTTTTCTCGATTCTTTTTCCACACCGAATACCTCGTTCCGTCATCACTCGAGGTTCGATTATTGCCCCACATTTCCGGTAATTTCCAGCATGCATTCTCGTTTTTCCCTTACAAATCAATAACTTATACATCCTACAAACGTCTGGTTTCGGGACAGGGACAGTCACGCAATGCCTTGTTTTATCTGCAGTTTTATTAAGGAAATTCGATAGAAAAAAAGTGTCCCTAAAACGCCTATTTCGGGACGAAAAAAAACCCACCGAAGGGGTATGTCGCCACAAACACATGCGAAGTCGTGTGCTCTGTTTGGCCAGTGAGGCTCAGAATCAGTCCGCTACACGAGGTTTCCTAAGCGTCCACTCGTCAATCATGTCCGCCCAATCCTGCAACATCGCACGGCGCTGATCCCGATACTCGGCCTTGTTGTAAACGGCTCGCACACCTTTCTGTTCGTGCGCGAGGCACTTCTCGATCCAGTCGGAGTTGTAGCCCGCCTCATGCAACAGCGTGCTAGCCGTGCGGCGCAGGTCGTGGGGGCCGAATTTACCTAGCGGCACCCCCTCCTTTTGGGCAAGGCGATAGGTGAGTGTCAGTACCTGGTTGATCGTGGCGGCACTCATTGGCAAATCGGAGTCGTAGCGTGACGGCAGGATGTAATCAGAACCTCCGGCCAAAGTTTTCAACGCAATGAAGAAATCCAATGCCTGCCGGGACAGAAACACCAAATGAGGGTTTCGGCGCTTCATCCGCTCTTTGGGGATCGTCCATAGCGCCTCGCTGAAATTGATTTCACTCCACGTCGCATTGGTCAGCTCGCTTTTGCGCACCATCGTCAGCAGCAAGAGTTTGGCTGCGGCACGAACCGACGTCGCTGTTCCGATCCGATCCATGTACTGGTACATCAGCGCAATTTCATCAGGCGTCAGCGCCCGATCACGTGGCTCAAATTTGGCGATGCTGGCAGACCTCACTAGATCCGCTGGGTTTTCAACCTTCTGGCCACGCTCAATGGCCCAGCGATAGACCTGTAGCACGATCTCACGGGAGTGGACAGCAGTTGCAGGCGCCCCCCGCTCCACTATCGCATCAGTCAGCGCCCGCAGATCCTCATGAGTGATTTCAGCGAGCTTCTGATTGCCAAACTTCGGCTTCAATTCGCGCTCATAGACTGACCGCCGCATATCTCGTGTCGAGTCCGCCATCTGATAGCCGCGCAGCCATTTTTCAGCCCAATCATCAAAGGTCTCTGCGCCCTTGGTACGAGCCTTCGCACGCGCCTTTTCCTTAGCAGGGGACTTACCTGCGGCGATCATCTTCTTCGCCTCCCCTAGCCGCTCACGTGCCTCTGCCAGGGTGATCCCGCCCAAGCCATAACGACCGAAAGTGATGGTCTCCTGCCGGCCATTGATGGAGTAGTTGTAGCGGAAGGAGATTGAGCCGGCCGGTGTGACCGCCACGTACAAGCCATCGCGGTCAATCACCTTGTAGAGCTTGTCTTGCGGCTTGAGGTTTCGAAGCTTGGTATCAGTAAGCATGGCTTCCATTTATTCCATGAAAAAATACCATGCTCTGAAAAGCGCGGGAGAATGGGCTTAACCCCAGTAAAACCGGGCCTCTTGGCTATCCCGATACCATGCCCATCCTGAAACAAGGGACATGGTATCAAGCGTCATGCATGGCATCGGATGCAGTTGGTACCCCGTACCATGCCATAAAAAAACCATGCTTGGCGATGCAAAAAGCTGCCTGAACTTGCCAGACCCAAAAAGCTAAAAGCCCGCAATTACGCGGGCTCCAGGGCATTTTTTGCTAGATCGTGCCGGGCAGTGCCGGACGCGGGATCATTCCCACTCAATCGTCGCCGGCGGCTTGCTCGACACGTCATAGGTGACGCGGGAGATGCCGTCGATTTCGTTGATGATCCGCCCGGAGACAGTCTCCAGCAGCTCATACGGCAGGTGTGCCCAGCGAGCGGTCATGAAGTCGATGGTTTCCACCGCACGCAGCGCCACGACCCAGGCGTAACGACGACCATCGCCAACCACGCCAACGGATTTCACCGGCTGGAACACCACAAAGGCCTGGCTGACCTTGTGGTACCAGTCGGCCTTGCGCAGTTCTTCGATGAAGATGTGGTCGGCGCGACGCAGCAGGTCGGCGTATTCCTTCTTCACTTCACCGAGGATCCGCACACCCAGGCCCGGGCCCGGGAAGGGGTGGCGGTAGACCATGTCGTACGGCAGGCCCAGTTCAAGGCCGAGGCGACGCACTTCGTCCTTGAACAATTCGCGCAGCGGCTCGACCAGCTTGAGGTTCATTTCTTCCGGCAGGCCACCGACGTTGTGGTGGGACTTGATCACGTGGGCCTTGCCGCTCTTGGCGCCGGCCGACTCGATCACGTCGGGGTAGATGGTGCCTTGGGCCAGGTACTTGATGTTGTCCAACTTGCAGGATTCGGCATCGAACACGTCGATGAAGGTACGGCCGATGATCTTGCGCTTCTTCTCCGGGTCGGACTCGCCGGCCAGGTTGGCCAGGAACTGCTCTTCGGCGTTGGCGCGGATCACCTTGACGCCCATGTTCTCGGCGAACATGGCCATCACTTGCTCGCCTTCGTGCAGGCGCAGCAGGCCATTGTCGACGAAGACGCAGGTCAGTTGGTCGCCGATGGCCTTGTGCAGCAGCGCGGCAACCACCGAGGAATCGACGCCGCCGGACAGGCCCAGCAGCACGTTGTCGGTGCCGACCTGCGCGCGTACCTGGGCGATGGCGTCTTCCGCGATCTTCGAGGGGGTCCACAGCGCTTCACACTCGCAGATGTCGAGGATGAAACGCGACAGGATCCGGCCGCCCTGCTTGGTGTGAGTCACTTCAGGGTGGAATTGCACGCCATAGTAGCGACGCTCGTCGCTGAACATGCCGGCAATCGGGCAGCTTGGGGTGCTGGCGAGGATGTGGAAGTCTTCCGGCATCTTGGTGACTTTGTCACCGTGGCTCATCCACACGTCCAGGCCGAACAGGCCGTCGGCATCGATATGATCTTCGATGCCGTCCAGCAGGCGGCTCTTGCCGACCACGTCGACGCGGGCATAACCGAACTCACGCAGGTCGGAACCCTCGACCTTGCCGCCCAGTTGCTCGGCCATGGTCTGCATGCCGTAGCAGATACCGAAAACCGGTACGCCCAGGTCGAACACCGCTTGCGGGCAGCGCGGGCTGTTGGCTTCGTGCACGGACTCGGGGCCGCCAGCGAGGATGACGCCCTTGGGCGCGAATTCGCGAATCGCTTCGTCATCCATGTCGAACGGATGCAGTTCGCAATACACGCCGATTTCACGCACGCGGCGGGCGATCAGCTGGGTGTACTGGGAACCGAAGTCGAGGATCAGGATGCGGTGAGCGTGAATGTCGAGGGCCATGACTCATTCTCTGATGCAGCTGCAAGCTTCAAGCCGCAAGCTGCCAGTTGATCGGGGAGAACGCGGTAGTCGCTGCAGCGCAACTACCGCTTGTAGCTTGTAGCTTGTAGCCTGCCGCTGTCGGCATCAGCCGACCCGGTAGTTCGGCGCTTCCTTGGTGATCTGCACATCGTGGACGTGGGACTCGGCCATGCCGGCACCGGTGATGCGTACGAACTCCGGCTGGGTGCGCATCTCTTCGATGTTGGCGCTGCCGGTGTAGCCCATGGAAGAACGCAGGCCGCCCATCAGCTGATGGATGATGGCGGTCAGGGTGCCTTTGTACGGCACGCGACCTTCGATGCCTTCCGGTACCAGCTTCTCGGCGCCCGCAGAGGAGTCCTGGAAGTAACGGTCGGAAGAACCCTGGGCCTGGGACATGGCGCCCAGCGAACCCATGCCGCGGTAAGCCTTGTAGCTACGGCCCTGGAACAGCTCGATCTCACCCGGTGCTTCTTCGGTACCGGCGAACATCGAACCCATCATCACGCTGTAGGCACCGGCAACGATGGCCTTGGACAGATCACCGGAGAAACGGATGCCGCCGTCGGCGATCAACGGGACACCCGTGCCTTCAAGGGCAGCGGCAACGTTGGCGATGGCGCTGATCTGCGGGACGCCGACGCCGGCGACGATGCGAGTGGTGCAGATCGAGCCAGGGCCGATACCGACCTTGACCGCGTCTGCGCCGGCTTCGACCAGGGCCTTCGCGGCAGCGCCGGTGGCGATGTTGCCGCCGATGACCTGCACGTCAGGGAAGTTCTGCTTGACCCAGCGAACACGGTCGATCACGCCTTTGGAATGGCCATGGGCGGTGTCGACGACCACCACGTCCACGCCGGCATTGACCAGGGCGGCGACGCGGTCACCGGTGTCCTTGCCGGTGCCGACCGCAGCGCCGACGCGCAGGCGGCCTTGGTCGTCCTTGCTGGCAAGTGGGTAGGCCTTGGCTTTTTCGATGTCGTTAACGGTCATCATGCCCTTGAGGGCGAACTTGTCGTCGACGATCAGCACGCGCTCGATACGATTCTTGTGCAGCAGCTCGCGGACTTCGTCCTTGCTGGTGCCTTCCTTGACCGTGACCAGGCGCTCCTTGGGCGTCATCACCTGACGGACGGTGGCGTCCAGACGGTTCTCGAAGCGCACGTCGCGGGAAGTGACGATGCCGACCAGGTCGCCATCGTGCAGCACCGGAACGCCCGAGATGTTGTGCATGCGGGTCAGTTCGAACAGATCGCGAACCGTGGCGTCAGCCTCGATGGTGATCGGATCCTTGACCACGCCAGCCTCGAACCGCTTGACCTTGCGCACTTCGGCGGCCTGCTGTTCGATGGTCATGTTCTTGTGGATGATACCGATACCGCCTTCCTGGGCCATGGCAATGGCCAGACGGGCTTCGGTCACGGTGTCCATGGCGGCGGACACCAGCGGAATATTCAGCTCGATGCCACGGGTGAGACGGGTTTTGAGACTGACTTCGTTAGGCAGTACCTCGGAATAACCGGGCACTAGGAGAATGTCGTCGAAGGTCAGGGCTTCTTGGCTGATACGCAGCATCGCGGGGGCTCCCGAGCGGGAAAATGGAAGCGCGCCATTATACTCATGCACCCCGCCTGGCTCAATGTAAAACTCTGTCTAATATTGGCGGGCTGATTGACGGGCAAAACCACCACACTCTTATACAACACAGAACCCCTGTGGCGAGGGAGCTTGCTCCCGCTGGGCTGCGAAGCGGCCCCGGCTTTTGGCGGTTGCTGCGCAACCGAGCGGGAGCAAGCTCCCTCGCCACGGGACTGCATGCCCCCTCACCTACAACTCAACCCTCACCCAACTCACCGGCTGGTCCAGCCAATCGGCGAATTCGTCGAGAAACGTTTGCTTGAACCCCGCCTCGAGCCAGTTGTTGAAGATGAAGCCCAGGTTGGAGAAACCGCACGGCTGCAAGAACAGGAAGCCATTGATGTCGTCTTCATGCCCGCATTCGGGGCAGGTGAAGTTGTCGGTGCGCTCGGGCATCCAGTCTTCCAGGCTTTCGAACAGCGCTTCGCCGACCTCCTTGCGGCACTCGGCGCAGCCGGCTTCTTCGAGGAAGCCCTTGGCCGGGGTATAGATGCAGCGCTTGGTGATGATTTCCAGACCATTGATCGCCTCACCAAATGGCAAGGCTTCAGGATGCAACACCACCTCACGGGCGCCGAGGGCGATGGCGTGGGCCATGCGGTTACCGGTGCGCCCGCAGGTGCTCAGTTGCTCCTCGACGATATTCTTGCGCACCAGCCAACGCACGATCGCCCGGGCCCGGGGCTCGTGGATCGGCAGGGTGGAGATTCTCGGGACGATGATGCTTTGCGAATTCATGGTGTGGCCTGACGGTTGGCGTGGCGATGCAGTGCAAGGCCGGGCAGCTTAATCTCTGGCCCAGTCAGGTCAAGCACTCAGGTAGCGCCCGATCAAGGCGATGCCGCTGGCCAGCACCAGCCAGGTCACCAGGCGCACGAATGCCTCGCGGGACATTTTCATGGTCAGGCGGCGACCAATCCAGAGTCCCAGCGCCATGGCCGGCAACAGGCACAACGCCAATACCAACAAGGGTAGCTCGGCATACACACCGGCGATGACAAACAGGCTCAAGCGCACTACGGTGCTGCAACTGATCAACGCACTTTGAGTGGCGCGGGCCGGTTCCTTGGGCAGTCGGCTGTTCAAGTAGATGGCATATAAGAAGCCCCCACTGCCGAACAACGCGCCGAACATCCCGCCCACCGCACCCATCGGGAAGGCCCACAGCGATGCCAACTGCGTCGGTCGGGTCTTGATCAGCAGGCTATAGATTGCATAGCAGCTGATAAATAGCCCCATCAGCAACAACAGCAGGTCGGATTTGAGGTTGAGTAGGAAAATTACTCCCAGGGTGCAGCCCAGTGCCATACACGGCAGCAAGCGCAGCAACTCGGGCCGGGAAACGTCCCGCCGCGATGGCAGCAGATTGCCGAATGCCGCGACAAAATCCAGCAGCACCAGCAGCGGGACGATCTTCGACAGCGGCATGAACAGCAGCAGAATCGGCGCCGCCACCAGCGCCGTGCCGAAGCCGGCAATACCAAACACAATGTAAGCCAGAGCGATGGCCAGGCCGATCACCAGCCATTCCATGGGCGCAAATGCCCATTGGCCCAACCACGAGAAAAGGTTCATCCGGCACTTCCTTGATGACGAAGCGGCGACTTTAGCCAGACGTTGGGGGCTTATCCAGCATTTGTGCTGGCTGCACCGCCGCTATCGCGAGCAAGCTCGCTCCCACATTTGATCTTCAGTGCGACTTAGATCTCCTGTGGGAGCGAGCTTGCTCGCGATGAAGGCGACTCGATCAAATTATTTGCACGCATGGAGCTTCAACCACAAATGCCCTTATCATGCCGTCCATGATTAAAGATCCCTTTGCCCGACTGGGCCTGGACCGCGAGGTCCTGACTGTCAGCCAGCTCAACGGCCGTGCGCGGGTGTTGCTCGAAGACGTGTTCAGCAACATCTGGGTCGAGGGCGAAATTTCCAACCTTGCCCGCCCTGCTTCCGGGCACGTGTACTTCACCCTCAAGGACAGCGGCGCCCAGGTGCGTTGCGCGTTGTTCCGGCAGAACGCCGCGCGGGTGCGCCAGGCGCTGAAGGACGGGCTGGCGGTCAAGGTTCGCGGCAAGGTCTCGCTGTTCGAGGGCCGTGGCGACTATCAATTGATCCTCGACACGGTGGAGCCGGCCGGCGACGGCGCCCTGCGCCTGGCCTTCGATGCCTTGAAAGACAAGCTCAGCGCCGAAGGCCTGTTCAGCGCCGAGCGAAAGGTGCCACTGCCGGCCCATCCGCAACGCATCGGCATCATCAGTTCGCCCACCGGCGCGGTGATCCGCGACATCATCAGCGTCTTCCGCCGCCGCGCACCGCAGATCTCGCTGACTTTGATTCCCACCGCCGTACAAGGCCGCGAGGCCACCGCGCAGATCGTCCGTGCCTTGAAACTGGCGGACGCCCGGGGCTTCGATGCACTGATCCTGGCTCGGGGCGGTGGTTCGCTGGAAGACCTGTGGTGCTTCAACGAAGAAGCCGTAGCCCGGGCCGTGGACGCCTGTGTCACGCCCATCGTCAGTGCCGTGGGCCATGAAACCGACGTGTCCATCAGCGATTTCGTCGCCGACGTGCGCGCCCCGACGCCCTCAGCCGCCGCTGAACTCCTGGCGCCGGACGCCGCAGACCTGGTGCGCCGGGTCGAAAGCCTGCATCGCCGGTTGGTGATGCGCATGCGCGACCGGCTGATGCGCGATCAACTGCGCCTCGAAGGCCTGACCCGGCGCCTGCGCCATCCGGGCGAACGCCTGCGCCAGCAAGCCCAACGCCTGGATGACCTGGACATGCGCCTGCGCCGGGCCTTCGAGCGCAGCCTCAACACTCGCCGCGAACGCCTGATCCGCCTGGAAACCCGCCTGGCCGGGCAACATCCCGGCCGGCACCTGGCCTTGCTGCGTCATCGCCTGGACAGCCTCGCCGAACGCTTGCCCCGGGCCATGCGCGAAGGCTTGAAAGCGCGACGGCTGCAATTGCACAACCAGATGCAGACCCTGCACATCGTCAGCCCCTTGGCGACCTTGGGCCGTGGCTACAGCATTCTGCTGGACGAGCGCGGCCATGCCATCCGCAGCGCCAGCCAGACCCAGACCGGCCAGCGTCTGAGCGCCCGTCTCGGCGAAGGCGAGCTGTTGGTGCGGGTCGAAGACAATCACCTGACACCGGTCACCCTTTCTCTACTGGATTGATCCATGCCGCGATTTCTAGCGCCCCTGCTGTTGCTCTGTCTGACTTTCAATGCCCACGCCGACAGTTACATCACCCGCCTGCTGAACAAGCCGGTGCCCGGCGGCGTCGCGGTCGTGGACCTGGGCAGCGCTGCCCAGGCGCCGAAAGCCAGTTATCAGGGCAAGCCGGTGCTGGTGGTCAAGGAACAGGACAACTGGCTGGCGATTGTCGGCATTCCGCTGACCGTCCAGCCCGGTACCCAGCAGGTCAAGAGCGGCGGCAGCACACAGCCGTTCGTGGTCGGCTACAAGAAGTACCCCGAGCAGCACATCACTCTCAAGAACAAGCGCCAGGTCAACCCGAACCCGGCGGACCTCAAGCGCATCGACACCGAGATGGCCGTGCAATTGAAGGCCTACCGTAGCTTCAGTCCGAATATCCCCAGCAACCTGCTGCTGGACAAACCGGTCAACGGCCCGCTGTCGAGCAAGTTCGGCGTGCGCCGCTTCTTCAACGGCGAAGAGCGCAACCCCCACGCAGGCCTGGATTTCGCCGTGCCCGCCGGTACGCCGATCAAGACCCCGGCCGCCGGCAAGGTGATCCTGACCGGTAACTATTTTTTCAATGGCAACACGGTGTTCGTCGACCACGGACAAGGCTTCATCAGCATGTTCTGCCACATGTCGAAGATTGACGTGAAGGTCGGCCAGCAACTGGCCCGGGGCACGGTCGTGGGCAAGGTCGGCTCCACCGGTCGGGCGACCGGGCCGCATATGCACTGGAATGTCAGCCTGAACGATGCGCGGGTGGATCCGGCGATTTTCATTGGGGCGTTTCAGCCCTGAGCCTTGTGCTGAAGCGACCAGCCTCATCGCGAGCAAGCTCGGCTCCCACAGGTACAGCGCTATTTCAAAAGTACCGAGCTACCCTGTGGGAGCCGAGCTTGCTCGCGATGGGGCCGGCAATAGCACCGCCTCTCTCTGAATTGCCGATCCAGAAACATCGACGCAATAAAACCATAAATCCTTCGATAAATTGCGATTAAATCTCGCAGAACCGTCCAAAAGCAGAACTTCTCTCAATTTTTCCCGACTGCTTGCGATCCTTTCATCACGCGGTTAGGGTTGAGGGCATGAAAACCTCTCACACCCTCATTCAGCTTCGCCAGCACCGCAGCCTGTGCCTCGTCAGCGCACGACTGCCGGGCTGAATCGCGGCACCTCGTCCAGGCTCTGAAGCCACCCCGTTCGAACCACCGGCAGGCCGCCTTTTTTCCGGCCACGACAATAAAAGGATTCCCACGATGAGCATGCTCAAAGACCCGTCTTCCAAATACCGCGCTTTTCCGACCATCAACCTGCCCGACCGCACCTGGCCATCGAAGACCATCACCACCGCGCCGATCTGGTGCAGTTCCGACCTGCGTGACGGTAATCAGTCGCTGATCGAGCCGATGGACGCGGTCAAGAAGCTGCGCTTCTGGAAAACCCTGGTCGCCGTCGGCGTGAAGGAAATCGAGGCGTCGTTCCCGGCGGCTTCGCAAACCGACTTCGACTTCGTGCGCACCCTCATCGAAGAGGGCCACATCCCGGACGACACCACCATCCAGGTGCTGACCCAGGCCCGTGAAGACCTGATCGCCCGGACTTTCGAATCCCTGCGCGGCGCGAAGAAAGCCATCGTCCACCTCTACAACGCCACCTGCCCATCATTCCGCCGCATTGTGTTCAACCAGGACAAGGAAGGCGTGAAGGAAATTGCGGTGAACGCGGCCAAGCTGTTCGTCAAATACGCCGCCCAGCAGCCGGAAACCCAGTGGCAGTTCGAATACTCGCCAGAGACCTTCAGCGCCACCGAGCTGGAGTTCGCCAAGGAAGTCTGCGACGCCGTCATCGAAGTCTGGAACCCGACGCCCGAGCGCAAGATCATCCTCAACCTGCCGGCCACCGTGGAAGTCGCCACCCCGAACGTCTACGCCGACCAGATCGAGTGGTTCCACCGCAACATCAGCCGTCGCGACAGCGTGCTCATCAGCCTGCACACCCACAACGACCGTGGCACCGGCGTGGCCGCCACCGAACTGGGCCTGATGGCCGGCGCCGACCGCGTCGAAGGCTGCCTGTTCGGCAACGGCGAGCGCACCGGTAACGTCGACCTGGTGACCGTGGCCCTGAACCTCTACACCCAGGGCGTCGACCCTGAACTGGACTTCTCCGACATCGACGGCGTGCGAAAGGTCGTGGAAGAGTGCAACCAGATCCCGGTGCACCCGCGTCATCCGTATGTTGGCGACCTGGTTCACACTGCGTTTTCCGGATCGCACCAGGACGCGATCCGCAAAGGCTTCGCCCAGCAGAAATCCGATGGTCTGTGGGAAGTACCGTACCTGCCGATCGACCCGGCCGACATCGGCCGCAGCTATGAAGCCGTGATCCGGGTGAACAGCCAGTCCGGCAAAGGCGGCATCGCTTACCTGCTGGAACAGGAATACGGCATCAGCCTGCCGCGTCGCATGCAGATCGAGTTCAGCCAGGTGGTACAAGGTGAAACTGATCGTCTCGGCCTGGAAATGACTGCCCAGCAGATCTACAGCTTGCTGCAACGCGAATACCTGCAAGCCAACACTCCGTACGCGCTGGTCAGCCATCGCTTGCAGGAAGAAAACGGCAACAGCGCCGTGGAAGTGGAAGTGGCGAGCAAAGGCCAGGGCGAGACCAACCTGCACTGGCGTGGCAAGGGCAACGGCGCGCTGGAAGCGCTGGTGGCCGGCCTGCCGATTCCCGTGGAGATCATGGATTACAACGAACACGCCATCGGCGCCGGCACCAACGCCAAGGCCGCGGCGTACATCGAACTGCGGGTCAACGGTGAACGTGCCGTACACGGCGTGGGCATCGATGAAAACATCACCACGGCCAGCTTCAAGGCACTGTTCAGCGCCCTGAACCGCTCGCTGAGCCAGCCTGAAGCCAAAGCGGCCTGATCCATCGCTGAAATGCAAAAAGGCCCTGGGGTGTGAACCCTGGGGCCTTTTTGTTTGGCTGATCGTTTTGTGCTGACTGCGCTGGCCTCATCGCGAGCAGGCTTGCTCCCACAGTGGGCGTCGTTTGCAAAACCCTGTGGGAGCGAGCCTGCTCGCGATGAGGCCAATCAGGCAACAAAATTGTCAGGCGTGGGTATCAATCTCCACGGTCATAGCCTGCAACAGCGCCCCGCGCAGGGTCATCAACGTGGCTTGGGTACCCATGATCTGATTTTGCAGCGCCATGGCCTGCTGGGCCTTTTGCTGTTCATTGGCCCGGCTGTTCTGGATCTGGGCCAACTGAGCCTGCTGTTGAGCCAACAGTTTCTCGGTCTGCTCGATCTGCTTCTTCAGCTGTTCGATCACTTGTTCTGTTGGACTGCTTGCACTGCCGGCGCCTTCAGCGGTAGGCGTCTTGGCAGGATCTTTGGTCTCTTTGAGGCCCAACGATACCGTGAGGCTGGTCGCACTCGCCGGCTCTTGCTCTGCTCCTTTAAGCGTGACTTTCGGCGTCGATGGCAGGTAAGGGTTAATGTGGTTGCACTAATTGTGGTCATAGGGACTCCTCCTTGGCTGCCCCGTATATCGGACTACCCTGGCGCTTTTTGAGGGCTGAATCGTATCAATCAGATGAATTCGAACTGATCGGCATCCAGGTTCGCCGGGAACCGCGTGCGATAGGCCGCCAGGTCCGCCGAATTCAAGCAGACCATGAACACGCCGTCCGCTTCGCCGGCACTGAGCAGGGTCTCGCCCTGGAAATCCAGCACCTGGCTGTCACCGGTGTAGGCAAAACCCTTACCGTCGGTGCCGACGCGGTTCACGGCCGCCACGTAGCACAGGTTCTCGATTGCCCGAGCCGGCAACAGGCGATTCCAATGCTGGCGCCGCGCTCCCGGCCAGTTGGCGGTGTACAGCAGCAGGTCGGTGTCCGTGGCGTCGCGGCTCCAGACCGGAAAACGCAGGTCGTAGCAGATCAACGGACGAATCCGCCAACCCTTGAGTTCCAACAGCACCTGCCGCCCGCCGGGGGTGTAGTGATTGTGCTCCCCGGCCATGCGAAACAAATGGCGCTTGTCGTAATGCAACACCTCGCCGTCCGGCCGCGCCCAGAGCAAGCGATTGCGATGGCTGCGGTCGCCGGCCTGAACAATCACGCTACCGGTGATGACCGCGTTCAGCTTCGCCGCCTGAGCCTTGAGCCAGTGATGGGTCGGACCGTTTTCCGGCTCGGCCAGTGTCTCGGATTCCATGGAGAAGCCGGTGGTGAACATTTCCGGCAGGATAATCAGGTCAGCCCCGTGCGCCTGCTCCAGCAGCGCCTCGAAATGCTCCAGGTTGGCCCGACGGTCGTGCCAGGCCAGGGTGGTCTGGACCAGGGCAATGTTCAGGTTCGGCAACGCACTCAGATCACGCATAGTTTTTCCGCCGCTTCACGCAGCGTCTCCTCGCGCTTGGCAAAGCACAGGCGCACCAGGCGCTGGCCTTGGGGTGGGTCCTGGTAGAACACCGAGACCGGAATCGTCGCCACCCCGTGTTCGCGGGTCATCCACACCGCCATGTCGACGTCGTTCAGGTCCGGACGGATCCGGGAATAGTCCACCAGCTGGAAATAGGTCCCGGTGACTCGTTTGAAACTGAACCGCGACGGCGCCAGCAGATCGCAGAACAGATCGCGCTTGGCCTGGTAGAAATCCGGCAGCTCGTCCACATGTTGCGGATGCTCGGCCATATAGTCGGCGAGGGCGTATTGCAGTGGCGTCACGCCGCAGAAACTGACGTACTGGTGGACCTTGCGCAGTTCCGCGGTCAGGGCCGGCGGCGCCACGACGTAGCCGGTTTTCCAGCCGGTGACGTGATAGGTCTTGCCGAACGAACTGACGACAAACGCTCGTCGGTACAGTTCTTCGTGGGCCAGCACGCTGGCATGGGGCACGCCGTCGAACACCAGGTGTTCATAGACTTCATCGCTGACCAGGTAGATGTCGCGGCCTCGGATCAGAGCCGCCAACTGGTCCAGTTCAGCCCGGCTGATCAGGGCGCCGCTGGGATTGTGCGGGGTGTTGAGGATGATCATGCGCGTACGCGGGCTCAGGGCTTCGCCGAGTCTCTGGAAGTCGATGGCGAAGTCTTCCAGGCCCAGTTGCACGTGCACGCAACGCCCGCCGGCCAGCTCGACGGCGGGCTCGTAGCTGTCGTAGCACGGGTCGAACACGATCACTTCATCACCGCTGTGGACCACCGCGGCAATGGCGCAGAAAATCCCCTGGGTCGCGCCGGGGGTCACGGTGACTTCCTGATCGGCATCGACGCTGGCGCCGTAGCTGCGGGCGATCTTCGCCGCAATCTGCTGACGCAGGGCCGGCAGGCCAGTCATCGGGGAATATTGGTTGTGGCCTTGGGCAATGTGCCGGCCGACCGCATCGCGCAAGGCCTGCGGACCATCGAAATCAGGAAAGCCCTGGGACAGGTTCAGCGCGCCAGTCTGCGCGGCCAGCTGGGACATCTGGGTGAAAATGGTGATGCCGACATTCGGCAGCTTGCTGGTGATCATCAAGGCTTCTCTGCGTCTGCGCCCGGCTCTGGCGCGGCGCGGGAGAGATCGAGGATAGCCCAATCGCCGGGCATGAAAAAGGGTGCCTCGGTGGGCACCCTTTCATCTATCCAGACAACCGTGGCGAGGGAGCTTGCTCCCGCTGGGCTGCGCAGCAGCCCCTTGGGTTCTGCCTGACGCACTGCGATGGCAGATACATCTTGGGGTTGCTTCGCAACCCAGCGGGAGCAAGCTCCCTCGCCACATAAAGCTCTCAAATCGCCGGCGACTCAGCGCTTGTCCCGGCGCTTCTTATCAGCCTTCTTGTGGTGCGACATCAAGCGGCGCTTCTTGTTGACCTGGCGGTCGGTGAGCGTGTTCTTGTTGCCTTCGTACGGGTTCTCGCCGCCCTTGAACTCGATGCGAATCGGCGTGCCGACCAGCTTCAGGACGCGGCGATAGGTGTTTTCCAGGTAACGGACGTACGACTTGGGCACCTTCTCGATCTGGTTACCGTGGATCACGATGATCGGCGGGTTGGCACCGCCCAAGTGGGCGTAGCGCAGCTTGATCCGGCGGTTGTTGACCATCGGTGGCGCGTGCTCGCTGACCGCGTCCTCGAGGATCTGGGTCAGGCGGTTGGTCGGCCAGCGGGTCACCGCCGACTTGAACGAGTTCTGCACCGAGGCGTAGAGGTTGCCCACGCCCGTGCCGTGCAAGGCCGAGATGAAGTGGATGTCGGCGAAGTCGACGAAAAACAGCCGGCGCTGCAATTCGACCTTCACGAAATCCCGCTCGCTCGGGGTCATGCCGTCCCACTTGTTGATCGCGATCACCAGCGCACGCCCGGCTTCCAAGGCGAAGCCCAGCAGGTTCAGGTCGTGGTCGACCACGCCTTCGCGGGCGTCCATCACGAAGATCACCACGTTGGCGTCCTTGATCGCCTGCAACGTCTTGACCACGGAGAACTTCTCGACTTCTTCGTGGATCTTGCCGCGCTTGCGCACGCCAGCGGTGTCGATCAGCGTGTACTTCTCCTCGTTGCGCTCGAACGGGATGTAGATGCTGTCACGGGTGGTGCCGGGTTGGTCGTACACAATGACCCGGTCTTCACCGAGCATGCGGTTGACCAGCGTCGACTTGCCCACGTTCGGGCGGCCGATGATGGCGATCTTGATCCCGTCTTTTTCGCTCGGACCCGGAATGCGCTTGGCTTCCTCGCCTTCGGCGACGATTTCTTCTTCGCCCTCTTCCGGCTCGTCGTTATCGTCTTTCGGGAAGTCCGCCAGGGCGATTTCCAGCAACTGGCTGATACCACGGCCGTGTGCACCGGCGATCGGGATCGCCTGGCCCATGCCCAGTGGTGCGAACTCGGCGCGGGCCATGTCCGGGTCGATGTTGTCGACCTTGTTGGCGACCACGTGGGAGCGCTTGTTACGTTTGCGCAAATGCTCGGCGATCATCTGGTCGGCGGCGGTAAAACCGGCCTTCGCGTCCACCAGGAACAGCACCACATCGGCTTCTTCGATGGCGAGCAGCGATTGCTCGGCCATTTTTTCGTCCATGCCGTGTTCATCACCGGAGATGCCGCCGGTGTCGACCAGAATATAGGTACGCCCTTGCCACTTGGCCTCACCGTATTGGCGATCACGGGTCAGACCGGACAAGTCGCCGACGATGGCGTCGCGAGTCCTGGTCAGGCGGTTGAACAAGGTGGACTTGCCGACGTTAGGTCGGCCCACCAAGGCGATTACGGGAACCATGCGGCTCTCCACTTCGTTATTTCAGAAAATACAAAAGCCGCTGCGAGGCAGCGGCTGGTGCTCGGAGGCAGTCCTGTGGGAGCGGGCTTGTTCGCGAAAGCGGTGGGTCAGTTCACGCATACACGTCTGATACACCGCTTTCGCGAGCAGGCTCGCTCCCACAATGGAACAAGCCGCTTGGGGGTCAGCCCAAGCATAGTCTTACTTGATGGTCAGGGCTTCCAGTTTGCCGCTGTTGCCATACACATAGATCATGTTGCCCGCCACCAGCGGACGGGCACGCAAGCCGTCGCTGTCGATACGCTCGCGACCGACGAAGCGACCGTCCACTTGACTGAGCAGGTGCAGGTAACCTTCCAGGTCACCCACAGCAACGTAGCTGGAGAACACTTCCGGGGCCGACAGTTGACGACGGGCCAGGGAATCGTTGCTCCACAGCGCGGTGGTGGAACGCTCGTCGACGCCCTCGACGGTGCCCGAGGCCAGGCTCACGTAGACGCTACCGAAACCCTGGGCGACGCCGGCGTAACTGGACGCGTCGCGCTGCCACAGCGGGCGACCGCTTTCCAGGTCCAGTGCGGCGACGCGGCCCTGGTAGCTGGCGACGTACAACGTGCCGCCGGACAGCAGCAGGCCGCCATCGATGTCGACCACGCGCTCCAGCTCCGAACGACCTTGCGGGATCGCGACACGTTGCTCCCACACCGGCACGCCGTTGGACACATCCAGGGCAACCACTTTACCGGTGGACAAGCCCGCGACCGCGAGACGGTTGGTGACGATCGGCGCGCTGGTGCCACGCAGGGTCAGCACCGCCGGAGTGCTGTCATATACCCAGCGCTGGTTGCCGGTGGCGGCATCCAGGCCGATCAGACGGTCGTCCTGGGTCTGGACCACCACCACGTCACCGTTGGTGGCGGGCGGTGCAAGCACCTCACTGGTCACACGGGAACGCCACTTTTCTTCGCCATTGCTGGCGTCGAGGGCCACGATCTCGCCCTTGAGCGTGCCGATCATAACCAGCCCATAACCCACGCCCACGGCGCCGGACACTGGCAGTTCAAGATCCTGCTTCCATTTCACGTCGCCATTGCCGCGATCCATCGCCATGACCACGCCGGTGACGTCACCGGCATAGATGGTGTCGCCGTCGATGGCCGGCACCAGCATGTTGTAGGTTTCGCCCTGGCCTTCGCCGATGGAACGGCTCCATTGCTTCTGCAGCACGACTTCTTCTTTGAAATCGGTCAGTTCGGCCGGAGGCAGTTCTTTCTTGCTGTTGCTGCTGCAACCCGCGGCCAGAATGGCCAGGGCCAGCAATGCTGCATGTTTCCAACGGATCACGTCATGCATCCCCTTTGGCCAGGTCGTCCAGCTTGATTTGCAAGCCACCGACCGCCGCTTCATCCGACAGCGCAGCCTTGGCTTTTTGGTAGGCCGCATGGGCCTCGTCGGCACGGCCCAGCTGTACCAGCAGGTCGCCCTTGAGCTCTTCGCGGGTCGCCAGGAACGCCTTGTCGGCATCGCCTTCGAGCAGTTTCAGTGCATCTTCGGTCTTGTTCTGCGCCGCCAGCACCTGTGCCAGGCGCTGACGCGCCACTTCGCCCAGGGTCGGGTTGGCCGGTTTGTCGACGATGCCCTTGAGCTCGCTGGCCGCGTCGTCCAGCTTGCCGCTGTCTACGGCGACCTTGGCCACGAACAGGCGACCGTACTGGGCGTAGGCGCTGCCGCCGAACTCCTTGTCCAGCTTGCCGGCCAGGTCCGCCACACGCGCCGCATCAGGCTTGCCGTCCGGGGTCAGGGTGGTCTCCAGCAGTTGCTGATAGAGCATCGAGGCGCCTTGCGACTGGTTGCTCTGGTATTTCTGGTAGGCCTGCCAGCCGAACACGATGACCAGCGCCAACAGGCCGCCAGTGACCAGCGGCTTGCCGTTGCGCGTCCACCAGTCCTTCAAATCCGCCAGCTGTTCATCTTCGGTACTCGACACCCCAATACTCCTTAATCGCTAAATCGGCTGTTTAACAGCTTCAACCCTGCACGACGCAGGTGGCCAGGTGTGCGGCGAGCGCATCCCAGGCAATACTTTGTTGTTCGCCCTGGCCACGCAGGGGTTTGAAACCTACCACTTGTTGGGCCAGTTCGTCGTCACCCAGGATCAGTGCATACAGCGCACCGCTCTTGTCGGCTTTCTTGAACTGGCTCTTGAAACTGCCGGCGCCGGCGTTGATCTGCAGGCGCAGGTTGGGCAACTGATCGCGCACCCGCTCGCTCAACGCCAGCGCGGCCAGTTCGGCGGCCTCGCCGAAAGCGCACAGGTAGACGTCGACCTGACGGGCCAGTTCTTCAGGCACCTTGTCCAGCGCCTCCAGCATCAGCACCAGACGCTCGATGCCCATGGCAAAGCCCACGCCCGGGGTCGGCTTGCCGCCCATCTGCTCCACCAGCCCGTCGTAACGGCCGCCGGCGCATACGGTGCCCTGGGCCCCGAGTTTGTCGGTGACCCATTCGAAGACGGTCTTGCTGTAGTAGTCGAGGCCACGGACCAGCTTGGGGTTGATCACGTAGGGAATGCCCACGGCGTCCAGGCGCGCCTTCAACCCTTCGAAGTGCGCACGGGATTCGTCGTCGAGGTAGTCGGCCATTTTCGGCGCGTCGGCCAGGACCGCCTGGGTGTCGGCATTCTTGGTGTCGAGCACGCGCAGTGGATTGGTCTTCAGGCGGCGCTGGCTGTCTTCGTCGAGCTTGTCCAGGTGCGCGGAAAGAAACTCCACCAGTGCTTCACGGTAGCGACCACGGGACTCGCTGGTGCCCAGGCTGTTGAGTTCAAGCTTGACCGCGTCACGAAGGCCCAGCTCGCCCCACAGGCGCCAGGTCATGACGATCAGCTCGGCGTCGATGTCCGGGCCGTCGAGGTTGAACACCTCCAGGCCGATCTGGTGGAACTGTCGATAACGACCTTTCTGCGGACGTTCGTGGCGGAACATCGGGCCGATGTACCAGAGTTTCTGCACCTGACCACCACCAGTGATGCCGTGCTCCAGCACCGCACGCACGCAAGCCGCCGTGCCTTCGGGGCGCAGGGTCAGGGAATCGCCGTTGCGGTCGTCGAAGGTGTACATCTCCTTTTCGACGATGTCGGTCACTTCACCGATGGAGCGTTTGAACAGCTCGGTGAACTCGACGATCGGCATGCGGATTTGTCGGTAACCGTAGTTATCCAGCAAACGCGCCACGGTGCTTTCGAAATAGCGCCACAGCGGCGTCTGTTCGGGCAGGATGTCGTTCATGCCACGAATGGCTTGCAGAGACTTGCTCACAAAAATTCCTTAATTCGTTCGATCAGCCGCGGGCGATGAGCGCTGCGTCGGCTTCGACCTTTTCGGCCGCTTTCTCGCGGATCAGCCGTTCCAGCTCATCCACCAGATTGTCATTCGTCAGTTTCTGCGACGGCTTGCCGTCGATGTAAATCAGGTTCGGCGTGCCGCCCGTCAGGCCGATATGGGCCTCCTTGGCTTCGCCCGGCCCGTTGACCACGCAACCGATCACCGCGACATCCAGCGGCACCAGCAGGTCTTCGAGACGCCCTTCCAGCTCGTTCATGGTCTTGACCACATCGAAGTTCTGCCGCGAGCAGCTCGGGCAGGCGATGAAGTTGATCCCACGGGAACGCAGGTGCAGGGACTTGAGAATGTCATAGCCGACTTTCACTTCCTCGACCGGATCCGCCGCCAACGAGATGCGAATGGTATCGCCAATCCCTTCGGCGAGCAGCATACCGAGGCCAACGGCGGATTTCACCGTACCCGAGCGCAACCCACCGGCTTCGGTGATGCCCAGGTGCAGCGGCTGGACGATTTCCTTGGCCAGCAGCCGGTAGGCCTCGACAGCCATGAACACGTCGGAGGCCTTCACGCTCACCTTGAAGTCCTGGAAATTCAGGCGTTCGAGGTGCTCGACATGGCGCAGCGCCGACTCTACCAGCGCCGCCGGGGTCGGTTCGCCATATTTCTTTTGCAGGTCTTTTTCCAGGGATCCGGCGTTCACGCCGATGCGGATCGGAATACCACGGTCGCGGGCGGCATCCACCACCGCGCGCACACGGTCTTCGCGACCGATGTTGCCCGGGTTGATGCGCAGGCAGTCCACACCCAGCTCGGCCACGCGCAGGGCGATGCGGTAGTCGAAATGAATGTCGGCTACCAGCGGCACCTTGACCAACTGCTTGATCTTGCCGAACGCCTCGGCGGCGTCCATGTCCGGCACCGAGACCCGCACGATGTCGACACCGGCGGCTTCCAGGCGATTGATCTGGGCCACGGTGGCGGCCACATCGTTGGTGTCGCTGTTGGTCATGCTCTGCACAGCGATAGGCGCATCGCCGCCCACGGGCACGTTACCGACCCAGATCTTGCGCGATTCGCGACGTTTGATTGGAGATTCGCCGTGCATGACTTATTGACCCAACTTCAGGCGAGCAGTCTCGCCACTGGTGAACGGAGCCACATCGACCGGCTGGCCGTTGTAGCTGACCTGCGCGCCACGGGCATAGCCCAGGCGCACGGCAAACGGTGGCTTGCCGTTGACGGAGGTGCTGTCGCCCTTGCGCTTGAGGCCGCTGAACAAGACTTTGCCATTGCCGTCGGTGATTTGCGTCCAGCAATCGGCAGTGAACTGAATCTGTACCTGGCCTTCACCGGCGGCGGGTGCTGCGGGCGTCACGGGAGCCACTGGTGCAGCCGGCGCGGCAGCTGGAGCAGCCGGAGCCGCTGCGGTCGGCGCATGGGTGGCAGGAGCGGCCGGCGCCGGGACCACCGGTGTGCTGGTGGCCGGCGCCGGAGCGGTCGGTGTGGTTGGAGCAGCGGCAGGCGCGACAGGGGCGGCGGGCACGCCTGGCTCGGTACCGGCTTCGGCACCTTCCTGACCCTGCGGCAGCGCGAGCGCGGTTTCGCCTTCGGCCTGGCCTTCCAGCACGGCCTGGTCTTCCGGCTCGTCCAGCGGATGGATCCGAGTGGTACCGTCGGCGCCCTCCACTTCCACATGCTCAGGGGCCAGGGCCACTGGTTCCTTGGTGCGCAGGGCGGTTTGATCCTGCCACCAGACGAAACCGCCGCCAATCACGCCGATCAGCAACAACAGGCTGACCAGCCGCAGAATAGTGTGGGAAACGCGAACCGGCTCTTCGATGCGACCCAGGCTGTGCACGCTGCTGCCCTGGGCATCGGAACCGGTGTATTGGTCGAATTGCTGGACCAGGACCGTCTGGTCCATATCGAGCAGCTTGGCGTAGGCGCGGATGTAGCCGCGGGCAAAGGTATGCCCCGGCAGCTTGTCGAACGCGCCCGCTTCCAGATTGCTCAGGGAAGTCACCGTGAGATTGAGCTTGACGGCCACCTGGGCCAGCGACCAACCATTGCTTTCACGGGCCTGACGCAGGGTCTCACCTGGGTTTACGCGAGAGGCTGCTACAACTTCGGGATGCGCCGCTTTCATCATTGCTCCGACAGGTATTGCTGATATTCCGGCGTACCGGGATAGAGTCTTTTTAGTTGCAGGCCATAGCTTGCGGCTTTGTCACGGTCTTCGAATACACGGGCCAGCCGGACACCGAGCAATAGACTACGTGCATTTTGCTCGCTGAGCAGGCTAAACCGCTCGTAGTAGTCGCGCGCGGGCACATAATGCCTGTCTTCGTAAGACAACTCAGCCATTTCCAGCAATGCCCGCGGCTGCTGGCGGTTGAGCCGCAGGGCCTTTTCCAACTGCTGGCGGGCCAGGTCACGCTGGCCGAGTTGCGCGGCGGTCATGCCCAGGTTCTCGAAAACCCGCGAGCGCTCCGGATAAAGCGTGTCGGCGGCGGCCTGTTCGAAGCGCTCGTAAGCTTCCTTGTAACGCTTCTGCTCGTAAAGAAAACTGCCGTAGTTGTTCAGGATCCGAGCATCCTGCGCACGAGCCGACAACGCCTTGCGAAAATGCTGGTCGGCCAGTTCCGGCTCCAGCTCGGCCTGAAACACCAGGGCCAGGGCTGCGTTGGCATCGGCGTCGGAATCGTCCAGCTCCAGGGCCTTCTTGAGCGGCACCTTGGCCCGCTCGGTCATACCTTGTTGCAAATAGCCGATGCCCAACTGCACATAAGCCACACGTGCTTCCTCGCGTCCCTTGCTGGTTTTCATCGGATTGTAGTCACCCGACAGAACACAACCGGTGCAAAGACCGGACAACAGCAAAACGAGCGCGAAGCGCAGGGACATAGAGATCCTCTCTTAGTGACGGTTCGCCGCGTTCACGACATCGTCGGCGGCGTTCAGCTCGCGCACGGCAATGTAGCGCTCACTGCGACGGGTGCGATCCAGCACCTGCCCTACCAACTGGCCACACGCGGCATCGATGTCTTCGCCACGGGTGGTGCGCACGGTGACATTGAAGCCAGCGTGGTGAAGCTGATCCTGGAAGCGCCGGATCGCGTTGTTGCTCGGACGCTCGTAGCCCGAATGCGGGAACGGGTTGAACGGGATCAGGTTGATCTTGCACGGGATGTCCTTGAGCAGCTCGATCATCTCGACCGCATGCTCGACCTTGTCGTTCACATCCTTGAGCAGGGTGTACTCGATGGTCAGTACGCGCTTCTCGCCCAGGGCCGACATGTAGCGCTGGCACGACTCCAGCAGCATCTTCAGTGGGTACTTCTTGTTGATCGGCACCAATTGATTACGCAATGCGTCATTGGGTGCGTGCAGCGACAACGCCAGGGAGACGTCGATGTGCTTGGCCAGCTCATCGATCATCGGCACCACGCCGGACGTGGACAGGGTCACCCGGCGCTTGGAAATGCCATAGCCCAGGTCATCCATCATCAGGTGCATGGCGGATACGACGTTGTCGAAGTTCAGCAGCGGCTCACCCATGCCCATCATCACCACGTTGGTGATGGCACGGTCGACGGTCGCCGGGACGCTGCCAAAGGATTTGTTGGCAATCCACACCTGGCCGATCACTTCGGCGGCAGTGAGGTTGCTGTTGAAGCCTTGCTTGCCGGTGGAGCAGAAACTGCAATCCAGGGCACAGCCTGCCTGGGACGAAACGCACAAGGTGCCGCGCTTGCCCTGGGGAATATACACAGTCTCGACGCAGCTGCCGGACGCCACGCGCACCACCCACTTGCGGGTGCCGTCGCTGGAAATGTCCTGGCTGACCACTTCGGGGCCGCGAATCTCGGCAACCGCCTTGAGCTTTTCACGCAAGGCTTTGCCGACATTCGTCATGGCGTCGAAATCGTCGACGCCAAAGTGGTGAATCCATTTCATCACCTGGCCGGCACGGAAACGCTTCTCCCCGATTGAGTCGAAGAATTTTTCCATTTCCTTCTGGGTCAGCCCCAGCAGGTTGGTTTTAACAGTCGATGTCGTCATGGATTCACCTTCACTCTCAAGCCAATGCTTAGCGAGTGGTTACTTCAGTAGCTGCGAAGAAGTAAGCGATTTCGCGAGCAGCAGCGGCTTCGGAGTCCGAACCGTGGACGGCGTTGGCGTCGATGGACTCGGCGAAGTCGGCGCGGATGGTGCCGGCAGCCGCTTCTTTAGGGTTGGTGGCGCCCATCAGCTCACGGTTGCGAGCGATGGCGTTTTCGCCTTCCAGCACCTGAACGACAACCGGACCGGAAGTCATGAACGCAACCAGCTCACCGAAGAAACCGCGCTCGCTGTGCTCAGCGTAGAAGCCTTCGGCTTCGGCCTTGGACAGTTGCTTCATTTTCGAAGCTACAACGCGCAGGCCAGCGTCTTCGAAGCGGGAAACGATCTTGCCGATCACGTTTTTAGCAACGGCGTCAGGCTTGATGATGGAGAAAGTACGTTGAACAGCCATGGTGTAGCTCCAGAATCGGTAATGTGTGAAAAATTAAACCCGCGAATTATACGCGGGTTCCTGGGTATTGCCTAACTGCGTAAGGGAGGGCTTCAGTCCTGCTCGTCTTTCCAGGCCGTCTGGATGGCTTCAAGGACCTTTTCACCGCCGCGATCGCGCTCATCTTCGAACCCTGGCAGCGCCATGACCATGTCACGCAACGCTACAAAGTTCACCGAATAGGGATCCGTATCCGGGTGACCATCGGCCAACAGAATAGCGATCTCTTGTACATCAACCCACTTCAGGCCCATGACGGTTCCTTTGAATCAATGCGGCGCCTCGGCCGCATGGTTAAGCGAATATTTCGGGATCTCGACGGTCAGGTCTTCCGTACCGACGATGGCCTGGCAACCCAGGCGCGATTGCGCCTCAAGACCCCAGGCGCGATCGAGGAAATCTTCCTCCAGTTCGTCCGCTTCTTCCAGCGAATCGAAGCCTTCACGAATGATGCAATGGCAGGTCGTGCAGGCGCAGACACCGCCACAGGCGCTTTCCATTTCAATATCGTGTTCATGGGCCAGATCAAGGATGGATATCCCAGGCTCAGCCTCCACCACCATGCCCTCGGGGCAGAACTTCTCGTGGGGCAAAAAAATCACCTGCGGCATCAATTACTCCTCGATTTCATTCAGGTTACGCCCCGCCAGGGCGGCTTTGACCGTTGAATCCAGGCGGCGGGCGGCAAAGGCATCGGTGACGCTCGACAGACGCTTGGTCTGCTGCTCGATGGCATAGCCATCGGTGCCTTTGATCAGTTCGGACAATTCCTGCATCTGCAATTCGATGACCATGCGCTCTTCGGCGTCGAGCAGACGGTCGCCGTCGGCCTCCAGGGCGCCCTGCACGGCTTCGATCAGGCGCTGGGCGTCGACTTGCTGCTCGCGCAACACGCGGGCTACCTTGTCGTCGCCGGCATACTGGAAGGAATCCTTGAGCATCCGGGCGATTTCGCCGTCGGTCAGGCCGTAGGACGGCTTGACCTGGATGCTCGCCTCGACACCGGACGCCAGTTCGCGGGCGGAAACATTGAGCAAACCATCGGCGTCGACCTGAAAGGTCACGCGGATCTTCGCCGCACCGGCCACCATCGCCGGGATACCGCGCAATTCGAAACGCGCCAGGGAACGGCAGTCGCTGATCAGTTCACGCTCGCCTTGCAGCACGTGGATCATCATGGCCGACTGGCCGTCTTTATAGGTGGTGAAGTCCTGGGCGCGGGCGACGGGGATGGTGGTGTTGCGCGGAATCACCTTCTCCATCAGGCCACCCATGGTTTCCAGGCCCAGGGACAAAGGAATCACGTCGAGCAGTAACAGTTCGCCACCGTCGCGCTTGTTGCCGGCCAGGGTGTCGGCCTGGATCGCGGCACCGATGGCGACCACTTGGTCCGGGTCGATTTCGGTCAACGGCTGGCGGCCAAAAGCCTGGGCCACGGCTTCGCGAACCCGAGGCACGCGGGTCGAACCACCGACCATGACCACTGCCTTGACGTCTTCCAGCTCCACGCCAGAATCACGCACGGCGCGGCGGCAGGCCTTGAGGCTACGGGCGACCATCGGCTCGATCAGCGCGTCGAAGACTTCGCGACTCAGGGAGGCTTTCCACTCGCCGTAGACCACCTCGACACTCGCCGCATCGGTCAGAGCTTCTTTCGCGGCGCAGGCGGTTTGCAACAGATGGCGTTGCGCACCTGGATCGAGGTCAGCGGACAGGCCTGCATGCTCGATGATCCAGCCGGCAATGGCGTGGTCGAAGTCATCGCCGCCCAAGGCGCTGTCGCCGCCGGTGGCTAGAACTTCGAACACACCGCCGGTCAGGCGCAGGATAGAAATATCGAAGGTGCCGCCGCCCAGGTCATAGATGGCGACTAGGCCTTCGGCGTGCTGGTCCAGACCATAGGCCACCGCCGCAGCAGTCGGCTCGTTGAGCAAACGCAGTACATTCAGGCCGGCCAGCTTGGCCGCATCCTTGGTGGCCTGGCGCTGGGCGTCGTCGAAATAGGCCGGGACGGTGATGACCGCACCCACCAGCTCACCACCCAACGCCGCTTCGGCGCGCTGGCGCAGGACCTTGAGGATGTCGGCGGAGACTTCCACCGGGCTTTTCGGGCCCTGCACGGTCTCGATGAACGGCATGTGGGATTCGCCACCGACGAAGCGGTACGGCAGCTGATCGCCCAATTGCTTGACGTCGGACAGACCACGACCCATCAAGCGCTTGACCGAAACAATGGTGTTCAACGGATCGGTCGCGGCAGCCAGCTTGGCCGACTCGCCGACTTCGACGCGGTCGGCGTGGTAGCGCACGGCAGACGGCAGGATCACCCGCCCCTGCTCGTCGGCGAGCGGTTCGCAAAGGCCGCTGCGCAAGGCAGCGACCAGGGAATTGGTGGTACCCAAGTCGATTCCCACTGCCAGGCGACGCTGGTGGGGTTGTGGACTTTGGCCGGGTTCGGCGATCTGCAGTAGGGCCATCGTAATCAGGACTTATCTGTAATCAGGCGTGCGACCGGAGCGGCACTGGGTTAATCGTCGAGGCGCTCTTCGAGCTGGCGCACTTCGTAGGTGAGCTTGTCGAGGAACTGCATGCGCCGCATCAGGCGTTCAGCCTGTTCGCGCTGCGCGGCATCGTTCCAGCAGGCTGCGAAGCTTTCGTTCAGGGTTTGCTGGGCGTCCTTCAAGCGGCGCTTGAACGCGGCGACACCGCTCAAGTCGGCACTGTCCTGCAGGTCTTCGAGTTCTTCGCGCCATTGCATCTGCTGCAAAAGAAACTCGGGATCGTGAACAGTGACTTCCAGCGGCAACTCGTGGCCGCTGATGGCGAGCAGATATCGCGCGCGCTTGGCCGGGTGCTTGAGCGTCTGGTAGGCCTCGTTGAGGTTCGCCGACTGCTCCAGCGCCCGCCGCTGCTCGGCCTCGGAGGCGTCGGCGAAGCGGTCCGGATGAACACCACGGGCCAGTTCCAGGTAACGCGCAGACAACTGATCGAGATCCAGCTGGAAAGCAGGCTGCAACTGGAACAACGCAAAATGACAAGGAGTACCCACGAGCTGCCTCAGATGTTGAAGCTTTCGCCGCAGCCACATTCACCGCGCACGTTGGGGTTGTTGAACTTGAAGCCTTCGTTCAACCCTTCCTTGACGAAATCCAGCTCGGTGCCGTCCAGGTACGTCAGACTCTTCGGGTCGATGATCACTTTCTGACCGTGACTCTCGAACACCTGATCGTCTTCGCCGACTTCGTCGACGAACTCCAGCACGTAGGCAAGGCCAGAGCAGCCCGTGGTGCGAACACCCAGGCGGATACCCTCGCCCTTGCCGCGTCCCGCGAGGGAACGCTGCACATGTCTAGCTGCCGCTTCTGTCATCTGGATAGCCATGAAAACTCCTTACCGGTGCGCGGATCAGATCAAGCCTTTCTTCTGCTTGTAATCGCGGACGGCGGCCTTGATGGCGTCTTCGGCGAGTACCGAGCAGTGGATCTTCACTGGCGGCAGGGCCAGTTCTTCGGCCAGCTGAGTGTTCTTGATGGTTTCAGCTTCATCAAGGGTCTTGCCCTTCATCCACTCGGTGGCCAGGGAGCTGGACGCGATGGCCGAGCCGCAGCCGTAGGTCTTGAACTTGGCATCTTCGATGATGCCTTGCTCGTTGACCTTGATCTGCAGGCGCATCACGTCGCCGCACGCCGGGGCGCCGACCATGCCGGTGCCGACATCAGGATCCTGCGCGTCCATCTTGCCGACGTTACGCGGGTTCTCGTAGTGGTCGATGACCTTTTCGCTATATGCCATTTGCTTCAATCCTCATCAGTGAGTCGCTCTGGTGGCGACTTCTTCAGTGCGCCGCCCACTCGATCTTCGAGATGTCGACGCCGTCTTTGTACATGTCCCAGAGCGGCGACAGAGCGCGCAGCTTGGTCACAGCCTCGCAGACTTTCTGCGCGGCGTAATCGATTTCTTCTTCGGTAGTGAAGCGGCCGAAGGTGAAGCGGATCGAGCTATGGGCCAGTTCGTCGTTGCGGCCCAGGGCGCGCAGTACATACGAAGGCTCAAGCGATGCCGAGGTGCATGCCGAACCGGACGACACGGCCAGATCCTTGAGCGCCATGATCAGCGACTCGCCCTCAACGTAGTTGAAGCTCAGGTTCAGGTTGTGCGGGACGCGGGCGGTCATGCTGCCGTTGACGTAGAGCTCTTCCAGGTGCTCGACCTGCTTGAAGAAACGGTCGCTCAAGGCCTTGATGCGCACGTTCTCGGCGGCCATGTCTTCCTTGGCAACACGGAACGCTTCGCCCATGCCGACGATCTGGTGGGTCGCCAGGGTGCCGGAACGCATGCCGCGCTCGTGACCGCCGCCATGCATGGTCGCTTCGAGGCGAACACGCGGCTTGCGGCTCACGTACAGCGCGCCGATGCCTTTAGGGCCGTAAGTCTTGTGGGCGGAGAACGACATCAGGTCGACTTTGAGCTTGGACAGGTCGATGTCGACCTTGCCGGTGGACTGGGCCGCATCGACGTGGAACAGCACGCCCCTGGAGCGGGTCAGTTCGCCGATGGCTTCGATGTCATTGACGGTGCCGATTTCGTTGTTCACGTGCATGATCGAAACCAGGATGGTGTCGTCGCGCAACGCGGCTTCAACCATGGCCGGGGTGATCAGGCCGTCTTCACCGGGCTCGATGTAGGTGACTTCGAAGCCTTCACGCTCCAGTTGGCGCGTGGTGTCCAGGACCGCCTTGTGCTCGATCTTGGAGGTGATCAGGTGCT
Organism: Pseudomonas sp. SMV71; assembly: GCF_052042015.1. Taxonomy (NCBI): domain Bacteria; kingdom Pseudomonadati; phylum Pseudomonadota; class Gammaproteobacteria; order Pseudomonadales; family Pseudomonadaceae; genus Pseudomonas; species Pseudomonas sp. SMV71. The sequence continues at coordinate 256,664 of NZ_JBKGGU010000001.1, forward strand.
TGCCCTTGGTGTGGTAGAAATGCGCGACACCCTTGATGGCCAGGTTGTCGGACTCGGTGGCACCGGAAGTCCAGACGATTTCCCGCGGGTCGGCGTTGACCAGGTCAGCCACTTGGCGACGGGCATTCTCGACCGACTCTTCGGCTTTCCAGCCGAACACGTGGGAGCGGGACGCCGGGTTACCGAAGTTTCCGTCGACCAGCAGGCATTCACTCATTTTTTGCGCAACACGCGGATCAACCGGGGTGGTCGCAGAGTAATCAAGGTAAATCGGCAATTTCATGGACTCTCTCCTAAATCAGGCTGGCTGGCGTTCCGCTTGCTCTGCGGCGGTCATTCGACGGCGGACGCTTCAATCTTGTCCAGGTGCGGCGCCTTGCCATTGCAACGGCGCTGGTCCTGACGCTGGGCTACTTCTTGCACCTCACGGCGGGTGACAAGGTCAGCCAAGCTGATACCGCTCAGAAATTCGTGGATCTGCAAGCTCAGGTCGCACCACAAGTGGTGGGTCAGGCAAGTATCACCGCCATGGCAGTCGCCAAGGCCCTGGCATTTGGTCGCATCGACCGATTCGTTTACCGCATCGATCACCTGGGCGACCTGGATGCCCTGCATGTCACGGGACAGCTGATAACCGCCGCCGGGACCGCGGACGCTGGAAACCAGGTTGCTGCGGCGCAGCTTGGCGAACAGCTGCTCCAGATAAGACAGGGAAATGCCCTGGCGCTCGGAGATATCGGCCAGGGACACCGGCCCGTGCTGCGCGTGCAATGCCAGATCCAGCATCGCGGTCACGGCGTATCGGCCTTTTGTAGTCAGTCGCATGGACAATTACCACGGAGTTCGGAATGGGGGCGAGTATGCAATTCCCGAGTATTTAAGTCAAGTATAAGACCTAGTGGGTTACTCAGGTTTACCCGCGAAAGAGCGGGCGCATGATAGCAAAGGGTGATCGCCGGGGACCAGCGATACCGCGTGATCGCTCATCGCGAACAGGCTCGCTCCCTCAGGGATCGCATAAACGCCACGATTCAATGTGGGAGCGAGCCGGCTCGCGATGAGGCCAGCCAGGTTTCAGCTGGCCTGGGTTTCATCCTTGTCCTTCACACACGCGAAATCTTCCTCGCGCAGCTCCGGCAGGTCCTTGGCACAGTAATTACTGCCCAGGTCTTTCAGGGCGCCACACATCCCCTCCAAGCGCCCATCGACGGCCTGCAGGTGATCGAGCAGTTGATTGATGGCGCGGGCCACCGGGTCGGGCATGTCTTCGCCGACACCATAGGCATCGAAGCCGATCTTCTCGGCCATGGCCTTGCGGCGGGCGTCCTGCTCATCATCGGACTTGACGATGATCCGCCCCGGAATACCGACCACGGTCGCCCCTGGCGGCACAGCCTTGGTCACCACGGCGTTGGAGCCGACTTTCGCCCCAGCGCCCACGGTGAACGGCCCGAGCACCTTGGCGCCGGCCCCCACTACCACACCGTCTTCCAGCGTCGGGTGGCGCTTGCCCTTGTTCCAGCTGGTACCGCCGAGGGTCACGCCCTGGTACAGCGTCACGTCGTCGCCGATCTCGGCGGTTTCACCGATGACGATGCCCATGCCATGGTCGATGAAGAACCGGCGACCGACCTTGGCCCCAGGATGGATCTCGATCCCGGTCAGCCAGCGTCCGAAGTTGGAGACCAGCCGCGCCAGCCACTTCCAGCCCAGGTTCCACAACGCGCCGGACAGCCGGTGGATCCAGATGGCGTGCATCCCCGGGTAGCAGGTCAGCACTTCAAAGGCATTGCGCGCCGCTGGGTCACGATGGAAAACGCTCTGGATATCTTCACGCAAACGTTCGAACATTTTATTTCTTCCGCTTAATCAGCTCGCCACGGGCCGCTTTCTGGGTTTCCGTGAGGATGCCGCGCAATATATTCATCTCCGCCCGGCTGACCGAGCTTCGTCCGTACAACCGACGCAGGCGCGCCATCAAGTGTCGCGGTTTCTCCGGGTCGAGGAACTCGATGTCCACCAGGGTCTGTTCCAGGTGTTCAAAGTATCGTTCCAGCTCATCCATGGTCGCCAGTGTCTCACTGCGCGGCGACGTCACCTCGGTTTTCTCGACCTTGCTTGGCTGGCCTTCAGCTGCCAGCCAGGCCATGCGCACTTCATAACCCAATACCTGCACCGCCGCCGCGAGGTTCAGGGAACTGAACGTCGGGTCGGAAGGGATATGCACGTGAAAGTGACATCGCTGCAGCTCTTCGTTGGTCAGGCCGGAGTCTTCACGACCGAACACCAAGGCAATCTCGCCGCCCTGCCCCGCTTCCTCGACGACCCTGGTCCCGCACTCACGGGGGTCGAGCAGCGGCCAGGGGATGCGTCGGTCACGGGCACTGGTGCCGAGCACCAGATTGCACCCGACCAAGGCGTCTTCCAGGGTGGCGACCACTTGCGCGCCCGTCAGGACATCATCGGCACCGGACGCCCGGGCATCGGCTTCGTGATGGGGAAACAGCCGCGGCTCGACCAGCACCAGGCGCGACAGGCCCATGTTCTTCATGGCCCGCGCAGCTCCGCCGATGTTACCCGGATGGCTGGTATTGACCAGGACGACACGAATGTTCTGCAACAAGGGAGGCGCTCTCGAACACGATAAAGGGAGCAAATCTTACATAAGCACCTACCGTTAAGCTATGAAAGCGAACAGCAACCTTCACCTGAGAAAACTTTCTGATAGAATGCGCGGCTTTCTTTAACAACCTTAGGTGACACATCCATGCAGCCCATGCTGAATATCGCGCTGCGCGCCGCCCGCAGCGCCAGTGAACTGATCTTCCGCTCCATCGAGCGCCTGGATACCATCAAGGTCGATGAAAAAGACGCCAAGGACTACGTGTCCGAGGTCGATCGCGCCGCCGAACAGAAAATCGTCGACGCCCTGCGCAAGGCTTACCCGAACCACTCCATCCTCGGTGAAGAGACCGGCATGCATGCCGGTACAGGCATCGAAGGCGAAGAGTACCTGTGGATCATCGATCCGCTGGACGGCACCACCAACTTCCTGCGCGGCATCCCTCACTTCGCGGTCAGCATCGCCTGCAAATACCGTGGTCGCCTGGAACACGCCGTCGTGCTGGACCCGGTTCGCCAGGAAGAATTCACCGCCAGCCGTGGCCGTGGCGCCCAACTGAACGGCCGTCGCCTGCGCGTCAGTGGCCGCACCAGCCTGGACGGCGCCCTGCTGGGTACCGGCTTCCCGTTCCGTGACGACCAGATGGACAACCTGGACAACTACCTGGGCATGTTCCGCGCCCTCGTCGGCCAGACCGCCGGCATCCGCCGCGCCGGCGCTGCCAGCCTGGACCTGGCTTATGTGGCGGCGGGTCGTTTCGATGCGTTCTGGGAATCGGGCCTGTCCGAGTGGGACATGGCGGCAGGCGCCCTGCTGATCCAGGAAGCCGGCGGCTTGGTGAGCGACTTCACTGGCGGCCATGACTTCCTTGAAAAAGGTCACATCGTCGCCGGCAACACCAAGTGCTTCAAGGCCGTGTTGACCGCCATCCAGCCACACCTGCCGGCTTCGCTGAAACGCTGAGCGACTGGCTGCAGAAAAGAGCACCCTTCGGGGTGCTTTTTTGTGCCTGTCATTCCACCCCACCAACGACCTCATTCCTTGTGGGGGTTCGCCAACGATAGCGGCGAGTCACTCTCCACATGTACTCCAATTAATACCGCCATCGCAGGCAAGCCCTGATACCAACCAGTCAAGCCATGCAAGAAATATATGGGTATTAATTGGTATTGAATTCCAACCATTTCACATGCAGTAAAAATTTCATTATTGCTCAGGCGCCATTGCTACGGCATAACTTAAGGTGCTTATTTCAATAAAAAAAACTCAAACTACAGCAAGGATGCTGCATGCAAAAGTCGATTTCCCCTCCTTCACCGTTGAAATTGCCAAACATTCCGCCCAACTTTAACAAAATACATACCGGATTCTTTTCAAATCTTGATGCTGCTCTGAATTGGGACGGCACTCATCCGCCAGTTACTGTGGATCACCCGCATTGAAACTATCGATAGAGAGCACGACGCATATTCAAAGTTGGTAGCCATAGCGCATTCTGTCCAAGATCAGATAGAAAGCGCCTTCTCGAACAGCACGACGGGAGTGCGAAATGAAATTGATATACGCATAAATTCGGCTATTGATACCCACCCATTCAATGAGTTTGAAGGCACCTTAAAAAAGAAAGCAATCATTGTCGAGCTCCTACAACGAATTGAAATGAATAGGAGCTGGTATGAAGCGGACATCTTATTCGGTGTAGACCCACTGTCGCTGGACAGCACTGAAATGGGTGAGATGTTCGCGGCATATGTCGACACTGCAGAACACGAGTATGAACGCCTAGGTTATTACGAAAATTTCCTGAGATCTCTGACAGCCGCCTACGTTAAACGAATTCTTGTCGAGGCTGTGTCTGCGTTAGAGGACGCTTCTCCAGCCATAGATGCTGCAATCCAGAATGCCTTGGCTAGAGGCGAAACTGTCTACAGCTTCAATTTACCCCTTGGTCAATCTGCACAGTTGGTAACCGTGGCGGGCACTGCCACTGTCCAAAATGCAGACGGTTGGACCTTCGAGGCCGCGCTCCGCAAAAGCATTCTGTTATTAACAGGGCTGGGAGAAGCACTTCTGAGTCGTGCAACGGCGATTGGTATTGGTGCGTTGTTCTATTCACCTGCTCTGGGTAACGGCGAGCGTTTTCCTCAAACGGTCCTCAAGCTATCTGGTAGCACAGTCTTGCCAGATGCACCGTCTAACCTGAATGAAATTGCCGCTGCCGAAGGAACCGTCGATCTTCCCTATCGGATTTATGGTGACCTCAACCAATACACACTCGTTGCAACACCGACGGGTGGGAACATTTCGCCAGCGGTGCCAGTTCGGGCGCTGGAGTTTGACCAGAAGACCAACAGCTACAGCTTCACCTCCACCGACACACCGCCCATCACCCTCAGTTTTCCCATTATCCACTGGGAAAACAGTTCGACAATCTCACCTGCCAGACCAGTGGAAATACCGAGATACACTGGAGTTGATCTGTTACCGCTGCACGCACAACCTGTACCATTACCAGCTATCGAGCCACCTGACTTCAGGGATTGTATTTACTGCTTTCCAATCGACAGTGGCCTGCCACCGATTTACGTTGTTTTCAACAGCCCTTATGAAGGGGCCACCACGAGAGGGAAGTACAGTGGTCGATTCTTTAATCCAGCTAAAGCTGGAGGCGCAATCCAGAATTTAGATTGGACCAATGCTATCGTGACGAAAGCGGGTATAAGCCTAGTCAAATTGCATATTAGGCGTTTCCCCGTTGCGGATGCCAATGTGATCATGGTTGATCGTCTTGAAAAAATTCTTAGAGGTGAACTAGCAATCACAGCTACCGACAAACGCTTCTATACTCATGAACTCAGAGAGCTTGAACGCTTCAGAAACCTAGGGGTAGCGGATGGCGTTGACCCCAATGATGAAGGTGTCACTTGGAATAACGCTCACGCGGCAACCCTAGAAGATTACAAACTCAAAGACGCTTTTGAATTACTCTATACACCTGACGCCATAGAAGCAGACAATAAACAACGAGAAAGAGAGTACAAAAAAAATAGGAGGAGAAAATAATGAGCGTCATTGAGGAAATTGTGCTTAACGAAAAGCCTGAGGAAGTGATTCTATTTGTCACAAAATATGAGCGAGGCATTTCTCTTCCCCAACTAGACGGCCTGTATAGCCGAGCTAAATGGGCACATGTTTCGGATAATATGGGCCTATTAAGAATCGTTAAACAAATGTGTGACGCTGGATTTATAAAATATAGCGGCTCTGGGATTGTCAGAGGGAAAAACTGGAGAGAGCCAGCATTCATGCTAGAAGGCAAATATACGTTTGATTGACTGTTAAGCGCCTACCACTTCTAGAGCGGTACTCCAAAGCCGAGCGTGAAGCATAAAAAATCCGATGCCCGCATAGGCATCGGATTTTGTTTTCTTGCGGCTGAAGGTCAAGCAAGAGGGCTTAACTGATCGGCATTGCCCGTAGGGTGCTTTTCGTTACAGCCGGCTCAGGCCAATCACTGCTGCGCCTGCGACAGGATCAGCTGGCCTTCCTTGTTCACCGGGATCTGGTTGCCCGGGTCGCGATCCATGCGGACTTTGCCTTCTTTGCCGTCGAGCATGTAGCGTACGTCGTAGCCGACCACCTTGTCGCTGATGTCGTTGACGGTATTGCAGCGAGTCTGGGTGGTGGTGTAGGTGTCGCGTTCCTGCATGCCTTCCTGAATCTTGTTGCCGGCGTAACCGCCGCCTGCCGCACCGGCCACGGTGGCGATTTTCTTGCCGGTGCCGCCGCCGACCTGGTTACCGAGCAGGCCACCCGCCAGGGCGCCGATCACGGTGCCGGCGATCTGGTGTTGATCCTGAACCGGTTTCTGCCGGGTCACGGTGACATCCTTACATACTTCACGTGGAGTCTTGATCTGAGTCTTGACCGGCTCCACGGCCAACACTTGTGCATACTCAGGACCACTATTCACCAAGCTGTAGGTCGCGACCGCACCACCGGCAGTTACACCGACAGCACCCAATACCGCACCAACCAGCATCGACTTGTTCACTTGAACCTCCTGACCATCACAAGCGGAATAATCCGCGCTTCTCCCAGCCTTGGAGCATAAAAAAAGGCGCGAGTTCAACTCGCGCCTTTCAAGGGGTGACGGGCGGGAAGCCGAGCCTTATGGGCGGTCGTCCACCTGAGTCTCAGTGGCCGCTGGAGGAATCAGGTCCTCGGTGCTCAGGTTCAGCCAGATCAGCACCACGTTGGCGATGTAGATCGACGAGTAGGTACCCGCCAACACACCGACGAACAGCGCGATGGAGAAACCGAATAGGTTGTCGCCACCAAAGAACAACAGCGCGGCAATCGCCAGCAAGGTGGAGATCGACGTTGCCATGGTCCGCAGCAGGGTCTGGGTGGTCGAGATGTTGATGTTCTCGATCAACGAGGCCTTGCGCAGCACCCGAAAGTTCTCACGGACCCGGTCGAACACCACGATGGTGTCGTTGAGCGAGTAGCCGATGATCGCCAGCACCGCCGCCAGCACTGTCAGGTCGAAAGTGATCTGGAAGAACGAGAGGATGCCCACGGTCACGATCACGTCGTGGATCAGCGAGACAATCGCCCCCACCGCGAACTTCCACTGAAAGCGGAAAGCCAGGTAGATCAGGATGCCGCCCAGCGCCATCAGCATGCCGAGGCCGCCCTGGTCGCGCAGCTCTTCACCGACTTGCGGACCGACGAACTCGACGCGCTTGACCTGCGCCGGGTTGTCGCCGCCGGCCTGCTGCAGGGCTTCGGCAACCTGGTGACCCAGTTGCGGATCTTCGCCAGGCATACGCACCAGCAGGTCGGTGGTTGCACCGAAGCTCTGCACGATGGCTTCGTGGTAACCGGACGTCGCCAGCTGCTCACGCACCTTGGTGACGTCGGCCGGACGCTCGTAGGTCAGCTCGATGAGCGTACCGCCGGTGAAGTCCAGGCCGTAGTTCAGGCCCTTGGTGGCCCAACTGAACAACGCCAGTACGGTAAGAAACAATGTGACGCCGAACGCAACGTTGCGAACGCCCATGAAGTTGATTGTACGTAACATGGCAGCCCCTTAAATCCACAACTTCTTGAAGTCACGACCGCCAAAGATCAGGTTGACCATTGCGCGGGTCACCATGATGGCCGTGAACATCGAGGTAAAGATCCCGAGGGACATGGTCACTGCGAAGCCCTTGACCGGGCCGGTGCCCATGGCGAAGAGAATCCCGCCGACCAGCAACGTGGTCAGGTTGGCGTCGAGGATCGCGGTGAATGCCCGGCCGAAGCCTTCATTGATTGCCCGTTGGATCGACATCCCGGCGGCGATCTCTTCACGGATCCGCGAGAAGATCAGCACGTTGGCGTCCACCGCCATACCCATGGTCAGCACGATACCGGCGATACCCGGCAGGGTCAGTGTAGCCCCCAGCAGCGACATCAGCGCCAGCAGCATCACCATGTTCACCGCCAGCGCGACCGTGGCGATGAGGCCGAAGAAGCGGTAGATGGCGATGATGAACAGCGACACGAACAGCATGCCCCACAACGAAGCGTCGATACCCTTGGTGATGTTGTCGGCACCCAGGCTCGGGCCGATGGTGCGCTCTTCAGCGAAGTACATCGGCGCGGCCAGGCCACCGGCACGCAGCAACAGGGCCAGCTCCGAGGATTCACCCTGGCCGTTCAGGCCGGTGATGCGGAACTGGCTGCCCAGTGGCGACTGGATGGTCGCCAGGCTGATGATCTTCTTCTCTTCCTTGAAGGTCTGCACCGGAACGTCTTTTTCGACACCATTGACCACTTGCCTGGTGTAGGTGGTGGTCGGCTTCTGCTCGATGAAGATCACCGCCATGCTGCGACCGACGTTGCTGCGCGTGGCGCGGCTCATCAGTTCGCCGCCGTGGCCGTCGAGGTGGATGTTCACCTGTGGACGACCGTGCTCGTCGAAGCTCGCCTGGGCGTCGGTGACCTGGTCACCGGTGATGATCAGGCCACGCTCGATCTGCGCCGCCGGACGATTGCCCTCACGGAATTCGAAGCTTTCGGACGTCGCCTTGGAGGCACCCGGCTCGGCCGCGAGGCGGAATTCCAGGTTGGCGGTCTTGCCGAGGATACGCTTGGCTTCGGCAGTGTCCTGCACGCCCGGCAGTTCGACCACGATGCGGTTGGCACCCTGGCGTTGCACGATCGGTTCGGCCACACCCAGCTCGTTGACGCGGTTACGGACCGTGGTCAAGTTCTGCTTGATGGAGTATTCGCGGATTTCCGCCAGCTTGGCCGGGGTCATCGCCAGACGCAGCACCGCCTGACCATTGAGGTCGGCCGGTACAATGTCGAAATCGTTGAAGGTCTTGCGGATCAGTGCACGGGCCTGCTCGCGGGTATCTTCATCGCTGAAGCCCAGCTGAATGGCACCGTTGAAGGCCGGCAGGCTGCGGTAGCGCACGCGCTCTTTACGCAACAGGCTCTTGACGTCGCCTTCGTAGACTTTCATGCGCGCGTCGAGGGCTTTGTCCATGTCCACTTCCAGCAGGAAGTGCACACCACCGGACAAGTCCAGGCCGAGCTTCATCGGGTGCGCGCCGAATTTGCGCAGCCATTGCGGGGTGGTCTGGGCCAGGTTCAGGGCTACAACGTAATCGTCGCCCATGGCCTTGCGTACCACGTCCTTGGCCGGCAACTGGTCTTCAGCCTTGACCAGGCGCAACAGGCCGCCCTTGCCGTTTTCGGCGATGGACGCCGCCTTGACTTCGATTCCCGAAGCCTTGAGCGCAGCGCTCGCACGGTCCAGATCCGCCTGGGTGACCTGCAAGGCAGTGCTTGCGCCACTGACCTGGATGGCCGGGTCATCCGGGTAGAGATTGGGAGCGGAATAAATCAGACCGATCGCCAGCACCGCCAGGATCAGTACATATTTCCACAGAGGGTATTTGTTCAGCATCACGCCGCCCGCTTATGACGCGGGGCGCCTTGCGCGCCCCGTCGATTGAAGAGAAGTTGAAAACCTTAGATCGCTTTCAGCGTGCCCTTTGGCAGCGTGGCCGCGATAGCGCCCTTCTGGAACTTCATTTCAACAGTGTCGGACACTTCCAGAACCACGAAATCGTCCGCCACTTTGGTGATCTTGCCAGCGATGCCGCCGGTGGTGACCACTTCGTCGCCCTTCTGCAGGTTGCTCAGCAGGTTCTTCTGCTCTTTGGCGCGCTTGGCCTGTGGACGCCAGATCATCAGGTAGAAGATGACCAGGAAGCCGACCAGGAAAATCCACTCGAAACCGCCACCCATAGGCGCAGCTGCAGGGGCAGCGGCATCAGCCATGGCGTTAGAGATAAAAAAGCTCATTTAGCACTCCAGTTGCAAGTATTGAATCTTAGGATCGGAAAACTCAGTCCAAGGGCGGTACAGGCAACCCGCGCTTGGCATAGAAGGCCTCGACGAAGGCGGCCAATGTACCCTGTTGAATAGCCTCGCGCAAACCAGCCATAAGTACCTGGTAATGACGCAAATTGTGGATCGTATTCAACATGCTACCGAGCATTTCGCCGCACTTGTCCAAATGATGCAGATAAGCGCGGGAGAAGTTCTTGCACGTGTAGCAGTCGCAGGTCGGATCCAGCGGCGAATCATCATGGCGATGGAACGCGTTACGGATCTTCAGCACGCCCGTGTCGATGAACAGATGCCCATTGCGGGCATTACGGGTTGGCATCACGCAATCGAACATGTCCACCCCGCGGCGCACACCCTCAACCAGATCTTCCGGTTTGCCAACGCCCATAAGGTAACGAGGTTTGTCAGCAGGCATCTGGCCCGGCAGGTAATCCAGCACCTTGATCATTTCATGCTTGGGTTCGCCTACCGACAGGCCGCCAATCGCCAGGCCGTCGAAACCGATCTTGTCCAGGCCTTCGAGCGAGCGCATGCGCAGGTCCTGGTGCATGCCGCCCTGGACGATGCCGAACAGCGCGGCGGTGTTGTCGCCATGGGCGTTCTTGGAGCGCTGGGCCCAGCGCAACGACAGCTCCATGGACACCCGCGCCACGTCTTCATCGGCCGGGTACGGCGTGCATTCGTCGAAGATCATCACGATGTCCGAGCCCAGGTCGCGCTGCACCTGCATCGACTCTTCCGGGCCCATGAACACCTTGGAACCGTCCACCGGCGAGGCGAAGGTCACGCCCTCCTCCTTGATCTTGCGCATCGCGCCCAGGCTGAACACCTGGAAGCCGCCGGAGTCGGTCAGAATCGGGCCTTTCCACTGCATGAAATCGTGCAGGTCGCCGTGGGCCTTGATCACTTCCATGCCCGGACGCAGCCACAGGTGGAAGGTGTTGCCCAGGATGATTTCCGCGCCGATGGCCTCGATGTCCCGTGGCAGCATGCCCTTGACCGTGCCGTAGGTGCCCACCGGCATGAACGCAGGTGTTTCCACCGTACCGCGCGGGAAGGTCAGACGACCACGACGAGCCTTGCCATCGGTGGCGAGCAACTCGAAGGACATGCGACAGGTGCGACTCATACTGTTTCCTCGGGTCCGCGTGGCGCGGGGTTACGGGTGATGAACATCGCATCACCGTAGCTGAAAAAGCGGTATCCATGCTCGACGGCGGCCTTGTAGGCGGCCATGGCTTCGGGATAACCGGCGAACGCCGAAACCAGCATCAACAGCGTGGATTCGGGCAAATGAAAGTTAGTGACCAGGGCATCGACCACGTGAAACGGCCGGCCTGGGTAGATGAAGATATCGGTGTCGCCACTGAACGGCTTGAGTACGCCGTCACGGGCAGCGCTTTCCAGGGAACGCACGCTGGTAGTCCCCACCGCCACCACCCGACCGCCGCGGGCGCGACAGGCTGCCACCGCGTCGACCACTTCCTGGCTCACTTCCAGCCATTCGCTGTGCATGTGGTGGTCTTCGATGCGCTCGACCCGCACCGGCTGGAACGTCCCGGCGCCGACGTGCAGCGTCACGAACGTGGTCTCCACGCCCTTGGCGGCAATCGCTTCCAGCAACGGCTGGTCGAAATGCAGCCCCGCCGTCGGCGCCGCCACCGCCCCCAGGCGCTCGGCGTACACGGTCTGATAGCGCTCGCGATCCGAACCTTCGTCCGGGCGATCTATATAAGGAGGCAGCGGCATGTGCCCGACACGGTCGAGCAGCGGCAACACCTCTTCGGCAAACTCCAGCTCGAACAACGCATCATGCCGCGCCACCATCACCGCCTCGCCCCCGCCGTCGATCAAGATCGACGAACCCGGCTTGGGCGACTTGCTGGAGCGCACATGGGCCAGCACGCGATGACTGTCCAGCACCCGCTCCACCAGAATCTCCAGCTTGCCGCCGGAGGCTTTCTGGCCAAACAACCGCGCCGGAATCACCCGGGTATTGTTGAACACCATCAAATCGCCCGGGCGCAAATGCTCAAGCAAATCAGTGAATTGACGGTGAGCCATGGCACCGCTGACCCCGTCCAGGGTCAACAGTCGACTGGCGCGACGCTCCGCCAGGGGGTGGCGAGCGATCAGCGAATCAGGGAGTTCGAAGGTAAAGTCAGCAACACGCATGATGGGGTTCGTCTAGCAGGGCCGGAAAGTCTAGCGGAAATATCAAAAATTGACCATGAAACGTGATTGACCAACGGTAGTCACCTCTCTATACTTCGCCGCCATTGAGCCCTGATGGCGGAATTGGTAGACGCGGCGGATTCAAAATCCGTTTTCGAAAGGAGTGGGAGTTCGAGTCTCCCTCGGGGCACCATCTTAAAGAAAGACCTTGAAATTCAAGGTCTTTTTTTTCGTCTACAGGAAAGTCACCCGATCCATTTGTGGCGAGGGGATTTATCCCTGCTGGGTCGCGAAGCGGCCACAACGACCAAACCTCTGGCAAGGAAGAATCTGTGGCTAGTAGGAACCCGTGGCGAGGGAGCTTGCTCCCGCTTGAGCGCAAAGCGCTCACAAAAATGTCACAGCCCCAACCAATGCTCCGCCTTGCGACGCCCAGTTGATCCACCGCCCCTCCTCATCCGCTGACAAAGGATTTCACCCCATGGAATTGCTGCTGGAAACGGTCGCTCTTTACTCGCTGAAGCTGGCTTATGAGACGGAGGGGCATAGTCCGATTTTGCGGGATGATCCGTTGATGGGCGGTTGTGATCGGGAGGTGTTTGGGTTGTTGGTGCGGCGGGGGGATTTGGCTGGGATTCAAGCCGAGATAGGTCGGTGCTTGGATCTGGCGTTGGGCGCAGTTGGAGGGTTAGATACAGTGCTAGGGCGGGAGCTGAAGCGCCTGACCGAAAATCTGCACGCCGTGCCAACGGTGACCCAGCTGGAGACATCGCTGATCGCGCTTAAAGGTTATCTGAAGAATATTCAATGAGTATCCTCCCCCAACCTTCGCTGGACTGCCGGATGAGCAAACTTCAAGAGTTGATTGATAGAGCGAGATCAGGCTTATCTGTCCAAGAGAACATCTCAGATGCAGGCTGGCAGACAATTGCCAGGCAATGTGGCACCGCTGAAATCGCAGAGATTCAAGAATGCATCATCAAGCTAAGAGCGGAACTTGAGACAGTTGAGGAGTGGGATGGGGATAGTCAGGACGACCTGTACTTCGCAATTTCCACCCTTACTCGACTGCTGGAAACGGTGACAGCCGCTTTGTCTGAGACAAAAGCTTAAACCCCCCTTGGGGAAAGGTCAGATTAAGCAGTAACCAAGGAAGACTACAGAATTGAAGGAATCAAACTGATGTCAATTTCGACAGGGGATTTTTTCTACCCTTACGCAAAGTTCCTACACGGCGCCGCCTACAACCTTCACCAAATCCTCGAAGGCCTCGGCCTCGTATCATCGACCTTCACCGGGCGTGACGACGCGGGAAATTTCATCGGAACTTACTGGTCCCCAGATGAAGCCATGATGATCACGCTTGGCTATCTGATGATGCTGTCCATGTTGCTGATTCCCTTGCTGGCAGCAGCGGCCTATACGGTGGGCAAAAAGCGAGGTGTGCTCATTTTCTTCGCGCTGTTGCTCCTACCGGGTGTGTTGAACTGCCTGGGTCTTTTCGCCACTATCAATTACCTGCCCATACGCTACACCATCAGTGGCGTTGGAAAGCTGGGCAGCGAAGTTGGGCTGATTCCCTTGTTGATGCTTTGCGCCCTCACCGGTTGGGCTGTCATGGTTCTTGTTTATGACAACCTCAACCTCACCGAACGCTTCCGACAACTATACGATCACTTCTGGTTTCCGCTGGCATTGGTCGCAGCGGTGTTTTTTGTGGCGGATAATGGCGCCAATGAAGATGCCGCATTGCTGAAAGAGGCGACAGCAAGCATCCAAGACGCCAGCGCGTTCCTACTAAGCCAGATCAGGCGCTACGATGATTACTGCAAGGCTAACGGCCTGGATAAATTGAAGTCATGCCAATGGAGCAGTGATTCGCAGTGGACCTTTACCCACATCAAGGAAGGTGAGGCCAGCTACTTCCTGGATTTCGCACCGAACGACTCCAAGGGCTACTACGCCGCGAATAGAAGAACCATAAGCGACGAGGATGTGATCGCCATTCGCAAAGAGATCAACGACTACAACCAACGACTGTGTCCCGTGAAATATTTATCCAGTGCCATCTCACGCTCGTCCCCCCTCTCCAGTACCTGCGAATACGTCCCGCATGGCTATTGCTCGGTCAATCCTGATGGTCCACCGGGTCTGGTAGACAAAAATATCAGCAGTCACACCGTCGCATTGGCCAGCGAATGCATCATTCCCTGGCTCGCCGGTGCAAAGCCTTCCCTGAAGCAGTTGTCGGTGCTAGTCAACCAACACGGCAAAGCCAAGAATCAGCGTTGGCTGTATTTCCTTGCTGTCGCCGTAGCGGTCGGAGCGAAAGTGGCGCTTGCGACTACCAAGCTATGCTTGATTGATGCGCGGCCTGCGGCTGATCGGCGTCGGGTTCTAAGGGTTGTACGGCGAAGGTTGGGGCAGTGGGTTGGCGTACTGTGGCGCCTGCTGGCAGGTGTCGGTCAATTGGCATGGACGGCGGCGATCCGCGTTTTCAGATTGCTCAAGACGCAGATGACACTGAGGGACTGACATTTGCGGTTAGACGCAGTGGGCGAAGGGTGCACCGCAACAAGCCAATCTACGTAGCGAAGGGGCCAGAGTAGCGTTGATCAACGAAAAGAAATCTGTCCCTTTTTTGTCCCGTTTTCTTCATTTACGACCCTCGCGGCCTGGTTAAAAACTTTGTGGCATTACGAGCGGAGTTATCGGAAATTGCGGGGGGAGTTACCTGTGAGGTTGATCGTTTCGCCTAGCCATTGAGAAGGTGCTGATCGGGGAGTTCGGAATATCCAGAGCGTGCAGCCGCTTGTGCTCAAGCAGCCGAGCGTACTGTGTTGGTAGACGCTACTGGTGCTCGCGCTCCACCATGAAAATGACATTGCCTAACGGACATATGCGGAGCCGATAGCCTTGCGTGTTTTCGGACTCGTGCCCGACGAGCGGGCGCCGAACCTAGTACGCGGGACAGCTGATAAATAAATCCGTCCCCTTTCCTTCCCTTTTCTTTCCTTAATACAAGCTGTCCAAGCGTTTGCCTGGGGACGCGGAACATATGCAAAACCGCCAGACAGACATGAACTCGAGTATCCAGAGTTAGTCTCCCAAGTAAAATTTGACTAAGCATTAATTCAGCTCATCGGCCCAACGGATGTCCGCTGGGCCGATAACTTGCTGCGTTTGCCCCGAAACCATCATGCCGACGTTCGTATCCCCAGAAGGGCTGCGCCATTGGCTACGACGGCAACCAATAGGAAATATTCAATAGCCACTCGTCGAGACTGTCAACTTTAACAGTAGGCATCCTAACGTCCGCGGATAACTCTCTTTAAGTCCATCGCCTAAACGGCTAAGCCCGACACTGGATTATGTTCCAACCGTACGCACTGGATTTTTTATCACCGTAATCGTGTTGCTATGCCACCTCACCTCAACGCTCTCTAAAGCAAGGAAAAAATCCCATGAAACATAGGCCGGCTTTCATCATCGTCTGGTTTTTTATCTTCGCGCCTGAAGGTTCGGCGACTCAGCTAGCCGCTCTAGGACCGGATGAAAAAGTTGTGCGCGATGTATCGGTTGATAGAGCCAATTTACCAACCGATCCCAAACTCTACTCCTCCGCAATAGGAGGAGCCCATTTCGAGCGCTTGGCTCTCGGTAGCCAGCAAGGTTATACAGTGGAAAGCGGTTCTTTGCGTAATGACGCAAAGCAAGAGACAGGCTCTATGGTATTGGTACGCTCACCTGACGGTTCTGTCACAGCGTTTATTGATGGACCAAATAAGCGTGGATTGCTTGAAATTGATCCGAATGGCAAAAGCAAATTCACAGCAGATGCATCATACGACCCCATGACCTCGGATACGGTAGAAACAGACATAACGGAGTCCCTGCCATCTGATGTCGCCGCACCAGTTGACGACAATACACCGAAGGCAATGTCCTATGCTGATGTTCTGGTTGCCTATGGCAATACAATTTACAACAAGGTTTCCGACCCTATTGCTTTTGCCCTGGGGCAAGTTGAAACGGTCAATACGGCGCTTAGAAGAACAGGTAACAACGAGATCGCACTAAGGCTTGCGGCGGTTACTGTCTTTCATAACAACACTTCCGTATCCAGTGCAGGCCTAACCAGCTGGCAAAATTTTCTCGCCCCCTACAAGTCGCTATTGAAGACCGATATGAATGTTGTATTCACCGGCAAGGGCGGTAGTTTCTGGAACGGCTATGAGTATGGAATAGCTTACAAACCCGGATTTACAAGCCTTAACGCAGTACTGGATGAAAGCACCGTGCTCAGGCATGAAGTGGCACATAATGCGGGGGCGAGCCATTGTGGTGAGGCGAGCGACTACGCCCAAGGCTATAAAGGCAGCCGCCCGCTTATGGATGATTTTTATACTATTTTATGTGGAAACGAATACCAAGGCGTTTACTCCAACCCTCACTACACCAATTTTTTTGGTGTCGTGATGGGTAGCACCGTTAAAGGTGACACAGCACGAGTATGGCGTGAAAACACTGCAAGACTCGTCAATAGCAATGTCGAACCTTCGGGTAAACGATTGATACTTGTCGGGCACCGAGTAGCTGAGTTGCGCCTGAGCGTACCCGAAGGATTGGCCCCCTATGTACTGTCTCGATCGCCAGATAACGGTCCCACCGCCCCAATAAATACGCCTGACGGAGAATACACTCAGCTAGCGGCATTTGTTACAGCTGAAGGAAGCACTCAGCGATACATGGTACGGCTGCGCGGCACTCGGGCAAATGGAGGTTGTGCATACTATCAATTGCACTGGGCTTACAGATGCCAAAGTGGCCCTGACTTATATTTAAGAATTTACTATGTCGATGCCGACAATCCAAATTTGCCGCGAAACAAGCATTACACAGGCACTCTGCCGCTTATTCAAAAAGAGTGGTCTGAGGCGTCACCCCCTGTTCCGATCGATGTATCGATCGCTGTATGGACGCCGAACTGAACTGCTTGTAGATCATTCGCTCGCTTAAAAGTCCTTGCCGGCAAGGCCTTTTAAGCTGAGTGACAGTTCCTACCCCACCTCAACAATATCCAACGCCCGATTCATCAGCTCACCAGTTCAACCACCTGCTGAATCCCCAACGCCACATACCGCCATGACCCTCCAGGTCAACCGCCAGATCGCTGATCATCGCATTCGCCAACGACAGGTTTTTGCTTAGGTTGGCAAGCAAGCACTCCGAATCGACACCCGAAGCTATACGAACAATTGAACTGGGAGAGTAGGACGTTTCGTCCTTGGGCTCGGGCTTCGGTCGAAAAGCGACCGGACCGAAAAGAGGACAGATATATTTTCGATCAGCTAGAAAAATAAAGTCGCCCCTTCCTTACAGCGGAATTACGCTCCCTCGCCACGGGGAGAACTGAGTGACACTCCTACGCCCCCTTTTGAATAAGTGCCGAGGCTGGCTTCGCAGGCTGCTTTCGTCGTCAAGATGGAGGATAGGCCTCGTTAAACGCCCCGGCAAAATCTTCAGCCTTCGAAAATAGCAGCATCTCCACGTCACCGATCTCCACCCCCAGTTTTCGGGAGACGCTCACCAGCAACTGGATGTATGTCGAGTAGACATCGGTCGTTGCAATTCGAATCCACCGCTGTTGACGCGCCTGGGTTTTCAAGCGGGGCCAACATGCGTTGAGGTGCGTGTTTCGGCCCGCCAAATGCGGAAACCACCAGCGTTGCTCATCGCTGTGAAGCATTTGTAGAACGTTCAGGGAAAATGCAACCCGCGCGTCGAAGATGGCGTGTTCGGTTGGATTCGAGAATGCCGCCACCTTCGACCATGAGGCGATGCCCTTGTGCTTGTCCGGCACCCGCCCCTGCGACACGGTCTGAACGTAGCCTTGCATCGTTGCGAGCGCGTTTCCCTTAACACCTCCCCACACGCGCACCGCGTAGTCTGCGAGGACCATTCGTTGTTCGGGCGACGAATCCCACTCCTGGGCGACGTGTCGCTTCAGTGCGCGCGCTTTTTCGTACCAGTTCGAGCCATCGATCTCCCATTTAAACGAATGGTGGACGAGAGCGGTATCGAACTTCCAAGTATAGATATGAGGAAGTGATGGCAAGTGCTGTGTGGCATAGGAAAGCAGCGTATTTTCGAGAGACTGCATAGATGAGACCACGTATTGAACGAGGTCGAGATGTTAAATGACTCCCGGCTGAGCAGCGAGCCTATCCAGGTTCACACGTAGCGAGAACCTCGGCAATAAAGAACACGAGGACAGAATGCTGAGAGGGGCAACGCGCCAAACTGGCTAGATAGTGCTATCTTTTTTTGATAGCATCAACCGCATGAAAAACAGGCACCGGAAAACCCTTGAAGCGATCCACCGCACGCCAACGAGCGCGGCGATAGTGTTTGCTGACATTGAAGCCTTGGTGATCCATTTGGGTGGCCAAGTGCTTGAGCGCGAAGGTTCGCGGATCAAGCTGGTGCTGGGTGCGGTCCAATGGCGTTGCCATCGGCCACACCCTGGGAAAGAGGCCAAGAAATATCAGGTAGAAGAGGCTCGCGAATTTTTCCAGCGAGCAGGAGTTGAGCTATGAACAGCATGACCTATAAGGGCTATACAGCCCGAATTGAGTTTGATGAGCGTGATGACATTTTCGTCGGTCGGATTCTGGGCGTGCGTGACATCATCAGCTTTCACGCTGATTCCGTGACCGAGCTGCGTGCCGAGTTTGCCAGTGCTGTTGAGGATTATCTGGCGGACTGTGCCGAGCAAGGCGTCAGCCCTGAGAAGCCTGCGTCCGGCAAGGTGATGCTGCGCATTCGTCCTGAGGTGCATGCTGCTGCTACCATTGCAGCTCAAACCGCCGGCAAAAGCCTGAACCAATGGGCTGATGAGGTGTTTGAGCGCGCAGCTCACGTCTAACGTCAAATACACGGACTGATTGGAAAAGGTCTTGCTGAACAAGACCTTTTTTTCTTGTTGCTGAATGCGGCCGGCCCGCTATCTCACCTCAACAATATCCAACGCCCGATTCGCCATCAGCTCACTCAGCTCAATCATCTGCTGAATCCCCAACGCCACGCGCCGTCGCGACCCATCCAGATCAGACGCCAAATCATCAATCATGGCATTGGCCGAAGCCAGGTTCTCACTGAGGCTGGCAAGCAAACACTCAGAATCCACATCAGCCGCGATGCGAAAAATAGTATTGGGATTGCCAGACGTTTCTTTCCGAGGCTTTGGTTTGAGGTAGAAATCCAACGCTCGCGTGGCTGCGTCGTCGAGTTCTTTGTTCCGGGCTGTTTGGACGCGGGATACAGCTTCGTCTGTCCCTGGCGGATTTGGAGTAATTTTTGCCATCTACTTAGGTTCCTGTAAGTGAGGCTGAAACCACCTCGCGACTAAACGAGGGGGCGGCAGCTGTACGCAGGTTAGTCGACCGGTGAACCTAAGAATCCCGGCGCGCCCGAGGGCGCCCTGCGCACAGCCACCATCGATACAGGAACAGCAAAGCCTGACGGACAGGGACGTGATACGCCTTAGGTTGAGACGGGCGACTAAACCCGATCACTGATGAGCAGTGACAGGACTTAAACTACCGACGTAGCCCAGGGCGCACAAGCCGGCGGATTCTGGCGTAGTTGTAGGCAAAGGCGCAAGGCGATGTCGGCTGAGCGTGGAAGGAAGGAGCTGATAGCGCCACGGACGTCAGCCAATTCTGACGCCGCCTTCTCTTCGACGGGCATAAGCGATGATTTACAGGCCTTCTGAAGCGCAACGTTCAGTTGGCAGCGCTGTTCATCTGCTGAAGCTCAAGCTGCCTGGCAGCACTGTCTTCAAGGTTCGCACGCTCCTGATCCAGATACTGATAAATGCCTTGAAGGTTGGCGATTTTCTGTTTGATCTCCGCCATCTTCTTTTCAATCAGCCTGGCGCCGTCAGCACAGTCGATCAGCTGGTTGCGCTGCGCATTCAGGATCTCGCCTATTTCCCCCAGGGAGAACCCCATGCTTTGCGCGCGCTGGATAAAGTCCAGGTCCTGCAGGGTTTGCGCTGAGTAATCGCGATAGTTGTTGGTTCGCCGCTGCGGTGAGATGAGGCCGATTTGCTCGTAGTAACGCAGCGTATGGCGGCTGGCGCCGCTGCGGGCTTCGAGTTCGCCGATTTTCATGAAAACACCGCTTGACTGTAGAGTTGGGTCGACAGTTTACGCTTGGCTCCTCACCTTACAACAGGAGCAGGGAAATGAGCGTGGAGTGCTTTGTCACGGGGGGTACCGGCTTTATCGGTCAACATTTGTTGGCGAACCTGAGTGCCAAAGGTCACACGGTACAGGTGTTGATGCGTCGTCCTGAGCGACTGGCGGCACTGCGCGAGCAAGTCGCTCATTTGGGCGGGGACGCATCCCGGGTATTTGCCGTAGCCGGCGATCTGGAACAGGACAACCTCGGGCTGCGTCTTGTTGACCGGGAAGTGTTGAGGCGGGTCAAAGTCGTGTTCCATCTGGGCGCGCACTTCGCTTGGGGGCTTTCATTGGGGCAGGCGCGTGCGGTGAATGTGGAAGGGGCGAAGCGCGTGGCGCTGTTGGCGGCTGAGCAACAGAACCGGTTGGTGATGATCGGCGGCTACATGCTGAAGAATCATGAACATCTGCAACGCATCGGCATTGATCTTCGTTGTCCGGAGCTGACGGATTGGCCTGCGGTCTACCGGCGTGTCGGCAGTTATGAGGCGAGCAAGCTGGAGGCGCATTTTGCGACCCTGGCGCTCATGTCCGCCAAGGGCGGGGAAATGACCGTGGTCCATCCCGCGACGGTGTCTGGCCACAGTCGCACGGGGCATATCCTTGACGGTCAGCCGCTGGTGGCGCTGATACGCAACCTGATACAGAGAAAGCTGACCGCAGTGCCCGGTACCGCCGAGCACTGGCTGCCGATGGTCACCGTGGATTACCTGGTTGAGCTGGTGGCGGTCAGTGCTTTTGATCCTGCCATGGCGGGCCAGGAATTGCTGGCGCTGGACGCCCAGACGCCCAACTTGCGAGAACTCCTGGCAGAGGTGGCGCAACCCATCGGCTTGAAGTCTCCCAAGCATTACATGCCGCTGCGATTGCTGAAGTGGCTACTGAGGATTCCTCCCGTTGCGCGGTTCTTGAATACAAGCGCCGAGGCCTTGGACTTTATCCAGACCACGCGTTTTGATACGGCGGCGGTCGAACAATTTGCGAACAGGCATGGGATAGCCAAGCCGGATATACGGGAGTCGTTGCAGCACACTGCGATATTTGTCCACTCCCATCGTCTAGTCGCCCGCTGAGGTTAGCTCACTCGGCAGACGCTGCTGATCAGCAACCCGTCTGCTGGGTCTTTGCGCTTCCAGTTTTTGCCACTCTCTTGCGTTTGTATTCAAACTCCCAGCCCTTGCAAGCCAGGGCCACGTGCTTGGGAATCAGCGAAGTACCGCTGCTGTAGGCGGTAATGGTACGACGGGTAAAGCCCAATTCCTGTGCGGCGGTTGTCAGCGAAAGTTTGTTGGCAGCCATCCAGCCTTTGAATGCCTGAGTCGGCATCACCTCACCGGCCTGCTCCAGCGCCAACCGATGCAAGGTGACACCCGCCAGCTCCAGATCATTACCCCAGCTCACATCGAACCCCCATTCGCCCACCTGCGCGGCCCCGAACAAAGACAGATCCTCCAGGGGCTGGAGCACCGGAAACTGGCGAATGTACTCGCGCAGGTCCACGTCGTGGCGCTTTCCGTTGGCGAACTCCACCAGCGACTCGCCATCAGTCGTTTGCACGTCCGACCCATTTGACGAGGCGACGCACTAAACGTCCTCACCCTTCCCCACCGATTCATCGCTGTGGACCACCACCAACAACTGCGCCTGAACCTCCCCCACCGAACGCAGCCGATGGGGCTTCTGTGCATTGAAATGCAGCGCATCCCCGCGATTCAGCAACACGCGCTCGTTCATGAAATCCACTTCCACCTGGCCCTCATGCACGAACAGGAACTCCTCCCCCGTGTGTTCCTTGAACGCGTGATGCGCCGTGAATTCGCTCGCGGGATAGAGGATGAAGGGCAGCAGGCTGCGCTCGGACACCTGATGGGCCAGTACCGCGTATTCGGAGCTGCCACTGCTCGCCGCCAACGATTGGCGGTCTTCACAGCGCACCAGGCTGTAGCTGTCGAGGGAAACGTTTTCTTCGGAGAACAATTCCTCGACGTTCACGTTCAGCGCCTTGGCGAGCTTGAGTGCCGTGGCGATGGAGGGCGTGCTCAGCCCGCGTTCCACCTTGGACAGGTAGCTCTTGGTCATCCCGGTTTTATCGGCGAGGACGTCCAGTGTCATGCCGAGTTTTTTCCTGAGCAATTTCAAGCGAATGGACATAGGTAACCAACATTTCCAGAGAAACGGACAATCTGCGATTGCAAATGACACTTTGTGTCATATAGTCTATTTAGTGTCATTAGCACCTTTGCTTCATAGCTTCCATGACGCGGATCAAGAACGCCCGATGAACGAATCAGGAGAACGGAGATGAGCAAGACACTGACGACGCCGAAGGACCAATTGGTCCAGCATGCAGTCAACCAGATGCAGAAAACACTGCCGGATAATACGTGGACTGTGCGACAAAAGCTGGCCCTGACCTGCCGTATCCTGTTCGAGAACGGTCACGATTCAGGGCTGGCCGGGCAGATTACCGCGCGCGGGCCGCAACCCGGCACCTACTACACCCAGCAGTTGGGCCTGGGGTTTGACGAAATCACCGCCGGCAACCTGCTGCTGATCAATGAAGACCTTGAGGTGCTGGAGGGCCACGGCATTCCTAACCCGGCCAACCGTTTTCACACCTGGGTGTACCGCGCCCGGCCGGATGTGAATTGCATCATTCACACCCACCCGACCCACGTCGCCGCGCTGTCGATGCTGGAAGTGCCCTTGCAGATCTCTCACATGGACCTGTGTCCGCTGTACGAAGACTGCGCGTTCCTGGAGGGCTGGCCGGGCGTGCCTGTGGGCAATGAAGAAGGCGAACTGATCGCCGGGGCCCTGGGCAACAAGCGCGCCATCCTGCTTTCCCACCACGGCCAGTTATCCACCGGTGCCACCGTGGAAGAAGCCTGCAACATCGCCCAACTGATCGAACGCGCCGCAAAGTTGCAATTGTTGGCCATGGCCGCCGGCGAGGTGAAACCGATCCTGCCTCACCTGGGGCGCGAAGCCCACGACTGGATCGCCCGCCCCAAGCGTCACGCAGCCGCCTTTAACTACCACGCCCGGCAGAACCTGCGTCAGCACGCCGATTGCCTGAACTGAACCCACCAGGAGCCAAGCCATGTCTACCCCTAGCATCCACGGCATCATCGGTTACACCATCACGCCCTTTTCCGCCGACGGCCAGAGCCTCGACCTGGACGCGCTGGGCCAGTCCATCGACCGTTTGATCGACAGTGGCGTTCATGCCATCGCGCCCTTGGGCAGTACCGGTGAAGGCGCCTACTTGAGCGACGCGGAGTGGGACCAGGTCAGCGAATTCAGCATCGCTCGCGTTGCCGGCAGGGTGCCGACCGTGGTCAGCGTGTCTGACCTGACCACCGCCAAGGCGATCCGCCGCGCGCGTTTTGCCCAAGCGAAAGGCGCCGATGCGGTGATGGTATTGCCAGCCTCTTACTGGAAACTGAGCGAGGCGGAAATCCTCGCGCACTACCAGGCCATCGGCGCCAGCATCGACCTGCCCATCATGCTTTACAACAACCCCGCCACCAGCGGCATCGATATGTCGGTGGAACTGATCCTGCGGATTTTCAACGCGGTGGAAAACGTCACCATGGTCAAGGAGAGCACTGGCGACATCCAGCGCATGCACAAGCTGCAATTGCTGGGCGAGGGCCAGGTGCCGTTCTACAACGGTTGCAATCCGCTGGCGCTGGAAGCCTTCGCGGCCGGCGCGAAGGGCTGGTGCACTGCGGCGCCGAACCTGATCCCGCAGCTCAACCTCGATCTCTACGCAGCCGTTCTCGCCAACGACCTGAACCAGGCCCGGACGTTGTTCTATCGTCAGTTGCCGCTGCTGGACTTCATCCTCAAGGGCGGCTTACCGGCCACGATCAAGGCCGGTTTGCGCACCCTAGGGCTGGAGGTCGGCGATCCGCGCCTACCGGTGTTTCCGCTTGATGCGGCGCGAAACAGCCAACTGACGACTATGTTGAAACAATTGCTCTGATCCAAGCAGAGCGCTGCACGCTCCCCTCGCGGTCGGACAGGAGGCTACATGGATGCCTCCTGTCCGAACCGTCGAAGCCGTCGCCCGGCAGGGCGACTCCCACTCCCAGGCTGTACCGTTGCGAGGCATGAAATGGATACCTACAAACCCTTGAATTGCGACCTGCATGATTACCTGGAAATTGCCTGCCTATACGGCTATGCGCTAGACATCGAGCTGACTGATGGCCGACGTCTGACAGTCCGTGCAATCACCACGCGCACTTCTCCTACGCGAGAAGAGTTTCTTGAAGTGCAGAGCGCTGATGGTCGTCAGGAGATCCGCCTCGATCGGTTGTTGGCGATTACACCGCAAGATAGGAACGCCAGGTTTGGCCGCGTTGTGCTAGCCGAAGGATGACGAGGCCCGTCAATCAATAAACCCAGTGGTGGGTACTTAGGGCCTTCACTCTCCGTCCCGTCCTGCATTTAGCGAAAACGGACCAGCCATTCCAGGAAACCTCCTACAACCTTCTCTTGAGCTCCCGCGTTAGCGTCTGTCCTTGCCTTTATCGGACGAGACTCACAACGCTGTGACACGCAAACAAGACATCCCCCAGGTCCGAAACCCACCCGCCGGCGATGGGCATCACGTCACGTACAGGGACATGACCGCCAGTGAACTGGCCGAGCGCGAAACTCGACAGCGGGACTATGAGTCCATGCTCGCCCGGCAAGCTGCCTATGAACAAGCGCGCTGGGCCAAGGTGGATAACAAACCGCTACCCGAGGTAACCGGATGCGTGTTTGCCAAGAGCTGCAAGCTCCCCAACGGCATCATCGATTACGCCAACCCCAACGGCTATGTCCCGGCGGATCTGATCAAGCAGTATGGCGAACTCATGTGGCTCGGCGGGCGCAGTGCCGACCCGTCCGGCGCGGTGCCCCTCAAGCGGATCGGCGCGAACACCGTTCCCGTTACGTTGGGCAGGTTTGCGCTGGGTGGTTCGGCAACGTCTACGGCTGCCGCTGCCAGCGGCACCGTTGGCGCAGCTCTGCTGACGGGGATCGTTGCCCTGCTCTGGCCCTCCAGCCTGGGTGACAGCGCGCTCTACAGCGAGGATCAGCTACGTCACCTCAAGCAGGCCCGCAGCCGCATGCGCCTGAGCATCGAGCAGGAGGCCGATGGCAGTCTCAAGGGTTACGGTTTCTACACCGGGCAGAACCCCGGCTGGGAGATGGTCGACGTTGTGCAGTTCACTCCGCGAGCCGACCAGTTCATTGCCGATCTGGGTGATGGCGTCGAACTGATCTGGACGCCGGCCACCGATCCTTCCGACACCCTTGGCATCCCTGCCCTGGAGGCCGCGCCCCAGGCGCCGCCCGTATGGATTTATCCGCCGACACCGATGGCTGACAGCATCATCGTCGACCCGATTTATCCGCCGGAGTACTGGGATTTTATTCTGGTGTTTCCGGCGGATTCGGGGGTTCGGCCGGTTTATGTGGTTTTGAGTGTTCGCCGAAAGGGCTTGGCCGAGACCGGCCACGACTACCATCCTGCCCCAAAAACCCACGAAATTGTTGGCTTTCCTGGATTGAAAACAGGCGTAAAAAAGACACCCGTGCAAGGAGGTGGAGGCCTTCGGCATCGCTGGTTTGATTCTAAAGGCAGAACAATTTATGAATGGGATTCTTCACATGGCGAATTGGAAGCCTATCGTTCAAGTGATGGAAGCCATTTAGGCGCATTCGACCATATTACTGGCGAGCAGACAGACGGCCCCAAAAAAAATCGTAATATCAAAAAATACTTGTGAGGATGAAATGGGACTCAAACTTAGACTCGAATGGTTTAACAAAAAAACCGAATTCTACGAAGGAGAGGAACACTCAAACGATTTGGGCGAGGACGGTTCTGTCATTGAAGCCCTGGGGATTCCATTCGAAAACAACATCAACAACGGAGGCTTCAACGTTCCCCAGGAATGGATAAAAACCCTCCAACCTTACTTTAAGCATTCAATTGACTGGACCACCTACATCTATCAGGTCTCGTTCGATTATCGAGACAGTTGGTAGACACACTACATACACCCAATGTATGCCCCCTTCCCTGCGTCTAAAAAACAAAGACAGCAGCATTAAAAAGTATTTGTGCGGACTTCAATGGGTTTGAAGCTTAGATTGGATTGGTACGACAAAAAAACCGAACTGGCTGGAGGCAAAGAGTATTCGAAGGACATGGAGGATGACTTGTCGATAATCTCTGAGCTGGATCTGGAAAGCGAACCAGAAATATATGACGGAGGCTTTGATGTGCTTGCTCGATGGATACCTATACTCCAGCCCTTCTTTGATCATCCAATCGATCCAGAAAAATTCGACTATCAGATTGCATTTCGACACCGAACCAAGTGGTGAAACTGACCTAATCATTTAATCCATTTTTCGCTTTTGCGATGTGGGGCTGCTGCGCAGCCCAGCGGGAGCAAGCTCCCTCGCCACGGGGTTGTGTTTTTCCTGAAGCTTTAGGGTAGCCCCGGCTAGCGCGCTCATCCCCCGCCAGCAAAAATCTTTTCCCTCCATCCCCTCCCGCAAAGCTCCCATCCGCTCCAGCAAAGCCCCTGCCGAATTCGCCCAGCGATAATCCCCCTTCGCTTGCATTCCCCTTACCCGCCAGCCTCACATAAACCCAAATGAACCTACGCACCTTCATCCGTAGCTATTGCTTCGATTCCAGGCTTGCAACAAATGCGCTGACCCACCTGCACCGGTTTTTTTCGTTCCTGGCAGGTTACCTGGCGCAGCAGGGCTTTGATTCCAGGACGCTGCCGGCCACCTGTGACGTGGACGCGCTAGAGCGACGCGGTAGCGGGGTTTGCCCGGAGTTGGCGGCGACGGTGTTCAGTCATGCGCGGGAGGGGGTTGTTCTGGTGGACGCTTACGGTCGGGTCATCAGCGCGAACGAGGCGTTTACGCGGCTTACCGGTTACGGGCAGGACGAGGTGGTGGGCCGGGATTTGAATTCCCATCGCATGGTGCGGCGGCTCGCGGCTTTTTATGGGCCTATGAGGAATGCGCTGGATTTCCATGGCCATTGGTCCGGTGAAATCCAGAGCAGCCACAAGGATGGCCGGGAGATGACGTCGCGCATCAGCATCAGTGCGGTGCACGACCGTCACGGCAATGTTCAGCATTACGTGGTGTTGTTCAGCGACATGACGCAGATGAAGCAACGGCTTCAGTTGCTGGAACGCGATGCTCGTTTTGATGCGCTGACACAACTGCCCAATCGGCTGCTGTTGGCCGAGCGGATGCGTCAGGCATTGGGCACGGCGCGTATCCATCAGCAGAAAGTCGCCATCGCGTTTATTGACCTCGATGGGTTCAAGGCGCTCAACGACAGTTACGGCCATGACTGGGGGGATCGGGTGTTGCAGATTGTCGCGACGCGGATCAATGCGACGCTGCGTGAGCGCGACACACTGGCGCGGCTCGGTGGCGATGAGTTCGTGGCCGCGCTGGTGGGTTTGCAGGAAGTGGAGGAGTGCGAGCCGTTGCTCAAGCGCATGCTGCAAGCGGCCAATGCACCGATCCTGATTGGCGCGCAGACGGTGGAGATTGCCGCGAGTATCGGGGTGGCGTTTTATCCCGAGCACGGTGAGGAAATCGATGGGCTGATCAGCAAGGCGGACAAGGCCATGTACCTGTCGAAAAAGGCTGGCGGTAATCGCCTGGCGTTCTGTCCGACGCGTTTTATTTCGCTTAATAACGAAGCCTGAGGGTGGTGCCGAGGGTTCTTTCGCTGCCAGTCATCACGCCGTAGTCGCCAGCGCCCAACAATGAGTAAACGGCGGTGATGTAGTGCCGGTCGAAGGCGTTGCGCACCCAACCTTCCACCTCCCAGCCATGGTCCTGGCTGCGCAGGCCCAGGCGCAGGTTGGTGAGGCCGTAGCTCGGTTGATAGCTGCCTTCGCCGCCTTCGAGGGTGCCGTAGTAACCGGTCCTGAAGCTGTAGTCGACGCCGCTGTACACCTCTAACCCGTTCGCCAGCGGATGGGTGTGGTCCAGGCCGCTGCTGAGGTTCCATTGCGGGGCGTTGTAGAGGCGCTCGCCGCTGAGGTCGCAGGTCCATTGGCCGGTCTCCGGCGGGCAGGGTGCGTTGGAGAAGCTGCGATAGCGCGCATCGCTCCAGGCCAGGCCGAGGCGCCCGGTGAGCCGCGAAGAAAGTTGCCAGGCTGAATCCAATTCGATCCCGCGCAGGCGGACCTTGCCGACGTTGATCAGGTTATCCCGCAGCGGTGGCGCAAACATCGAGGTCGGCGGGCTGTAAGTGAGTGCCTGGTAGTTATCGACGTCAGTCTGGTAGACGGCGAGGTCGAGCATCGCACGCTCATCCCAGAAGCGTGTCTTCAGGCCCAGTTCCAACGACGTGGCACGCTCCGGCTCGAAGGTGGGCGCAGCAAACGGACCGACCACGTCGAAGTTGATGCCGCCGGCCTTGTAGCCCCGCGACCAGCTGACGTAGCCCATCACCGTCTCGCTGAAGCGATAGCTGGCGCTAAGCAGGCTGGAGAGGTTGTGTTCTTCAATCGAATCCTCGCGGTAATAGCCACCGCCGAGAGCGATGTCGCGCAGCACGTGTCCACCGGCCTGGAAGATCGGAGGCAAACCGTCCAGCGGCGCAAGGTTACTGACGTCGCGCGAGACCCAGCCGTCCTTGCGCTCCTGGCTGTAGCGCAGGCCGCCGGTCAGCTCCAGCGGGTCGACCGGGCGCCAGGAAAGCTGACCGAAAATCGCCCGGCTGTCGCCCTTCTGCTGGCCGTCGTAGTGTTGCCGGGCGCCGTCCAATAATTGCGCCGGCACTTGCCTGGGGTCGGTGAAGGTGATGCCGTAGAGTTTTTGCAGTTGCTGCAACTGATCGCCGACGAACCAGGCCGCAGCGTCGTTACCGAATTGGACGTCGATGTCCCGATCCAGTTGCTGACGCAGATAGTAGAGCCCGACGACATAATCGATGGATGAGCCGGCCGTGCCGGACAGCCGCCATTCCTGGCTGAACTGCCGGTGCCCCAGCTCGGTCTCGGACTGGGCGACCGACAGCGCCGTGCTGTCTGCGTCGCGAGTGGCGCGGTAGTCCCAGTCGCGATAGGCGGCGATGCTGGTCAAGCGCAGCGCCTGGTTCAGGTCCCAGTTCAATTCCAACGAGACACCGTTCTGCAAGGTTTGCGGACGCCCCGGTGCGTCGACGCGGATCTCGCGTTGGTACGGATCAGGCTGCGTCAGTGGATAGCCGAGGAACTGAGCGCGCTTGCGGGTTTGCTGGCTGTAGTGATTGACCAGCAAGACGTTGCCGGCTTCGTTCTGCCGAGCATGGTCAGCGATCAATCGCGCACTGAAATCCGTATTCGGGGTCCACAGCAGCTGCCCGCGCAGGCCTTGGCTGTCGGCGTCACCGAGTCGGGAGCCGTCTTCAAGATTTTCCACTTGCCCATCCTCTGAGCGGTCGAAGACATTCAGCCGTCCGGCCAGGACGTCGTCGCGCAGTGCCCCGGAAATCGTCCCGCGATACTCACGCAGACCGCGCTCGCCGTAGCTGGCCTCTAGGCCGGCCTCGGGCTGGAACGTCGGTGCGCGGGTGACGATGTTCAGCGCGCCGGCAGTGGTGTTCTTGCCGAACAAAGTGCCCTGAGGCCCGCGCAGCACTTCGATGCGTTCGATGTCCATCAACTCGGTGAAGGCCATGCCTTGGCGCGCCTGGTAAACGCCATCGACGTAGGTGCCGACACTGCCTTCCAGGCCATCGTTGTAGGCGGTCGCGCCGAAGCCGCGCAGGCCGAAGCCGGCATAGCGGGCGTCATGCCCGGACACCACCAGCCCGGGCACGCGTTGCTGGATGTCTCGCAACGTATGCAAACCGGCCTCGTCCAGTTGCTCGCCGTAGAGGACGTTGATCGGGATCGGCACCTGTTGCGGATCTTCCTCGCGGCGTCGGGCGGTCACCGTGGTGGCATCGAGGACGATGGCGCTGGGCGCCGGCGCTTGCTCGGCACCGACCGACGCCCAAGGCAGTGCCGAGAGGCCGCCAAGCAACAGCAGCCGGTGTCCCGAAGCGCGCATGCTAGTGCTCCCGCGCCATCGGACGATGCACCGGGTCCGGGCAAATCAGCGTCTTGACCCAGGCCAGCAGCTCGTGGCTGTCGGCGGGCTTGAGCAACACGGCGTCGAATGTCAGGTGCTGCGGATATTCCTGTGGCCGGCGCGCCGGTAATGCCGAATAGAGCATCACCGGCAGATCGCCCCAGCCCTCGCGCACCTGGCGCAGCAGTTCCCAGCCGCCCATGCCGGGCATCATCTGGTCGCTGATCAACAGGTCGACCGGCTGCTCTGCCAGGCAGGCCAAGGCCTCTTCACCGTTGACCGCGATGCTTACGTCAAAGCCATAGCCGGCCAGCAGGTCGTAAAGCCATTCGCTGTTCTGCTCGACATCGTCCACCAGCAGCACGTGCTTGCCCTGCCCATCAAGCGGCGCGGCATGATTGTCGACGATGCCGTTTTCCAAGTCGTGTTCCTGGGCGCATTTGAGTTGCAGCCGAAAACTGAAGCGGCTGCCGCCCTGCTCGGTGGCTTGTGGTTCCAGGTGACTGCCCATGCGCTCCAGCAGCTGCGTGACGATCGACAATCCCAGCCCGCTGCCTTCGTAGCGTTGCGCATTGCGCCCACGCTGGAATGGTTGCAGCAGCCGTTCGAATTCTTGCGGATCGATGCCGATGCCAGTGTCGACGACGCTGAAGCACAGTTCGACGGTCTCAGGACTGTCCCCAGAGGTACCGCTCACTTCAAAGCGGATCTGCCCGTCTCGGGTGAACTTCGCCGCGTTCGCCAACAGGTTCATGAGGATCTGCCGCAGGCGTTTGAAATCGGCTTCCACCAGCGCCGGCAGGTCATCGGCCACAGAGGATTCAAACGTGTTGCCCTGCCGTGCGGCGAGGAAACCGGCCTCCTCGGCGATCTCCTTGAGAAATCCGTACAAATAACCCGGCGCGAGGCCCAATTGCATTTGCTCCAGCTCGCCACGGGAGAATTCGAGCATCTCGTCGATCAATTCCAGTTGCTGGCGGGCATTGCGCTCGATGGTGGCCTGATAGTCGCGGTTCGGCGCCCCCTGCAACAGCCGCGCATAGTCGATAATGCGCACCAGGGGCGAGCGCAGGTCGTGGCTGATGCGGGCCATCAGCGCACTGCGGGCCGCCAGGGATTCACGCAACTGCGCCGTGCGCAGCGTGACGGTGCTCTCCAGGCGCTCGTGCTCGGCCTGGCGTTGTTGGTCGAGGGTGGACAGCGCCTGCCTTTCCCGCTGGCGACTGCGGTTGACCTCCATGATCAAGGTGCACACCAGCAGCGCCACGCCCGGAAGGGTCGAGGATAGGCTGTGTTTGCTTTGCGGCGACTGCCAGGGCAATTGCTCCTGCGGGAAGAAATAGCGCATCAGCAATTGCCCCAGCAACAACCCCGGCACCAGCCAGGCCATCCAGTTGTAGCTCAGCCGTTTGCGCCAGGCCATGAACAACGTAGCGAGCAGCACGGCGTAGAAACTCAGGAGCGATAACTGGATAAACCGCGCACCCTGGACCGGATCGACCTGCAACCACCAGAACCGGCCGACGGCGCATCCCAACAGCGGCAGCCAATAGCTCCAGCCGATGACCTTGGGCAGCCGGGCAACCTGTAGCAACACGCGCATGTAGGCAAGGAACAGGATGAAGGACATCACGCTCGCGCAGGCCAGCAGCTCTCGCGTCCAGCCGAGTGCCGCAGGCCAATAGATCAGGTAGCCGTTCACCAGGCAGGTCAGCAGGATATAGCTCAGAACCGCGCCCGCATTCACGGTCAGCAAACGCGAGCGCAGGATCCCGCCGACGATCAGCCCGAACGGCACGACCAGCAGAACAATGCCCAGGGTGAGCCCGTCGCTCAGGTAAGTCTGCTGCTGCGCCCGCAGCAAGGTCGGCTCCGACCACAGCTGCGGCTCCACCAACATCTGGAAGCTGCTCGTCACGCGTACGAACAAAGTGCTGCTCTGCCCTGCCGCCAGAGTAACCGGGAACGCCGGCTGACGCGCTGGCGGCTGGGGCCATTCGGCCAAGGGATGGGCGCCGCCGGCATGGGCTTCACGCCAGCGGCCGTCGGTGTATCGATAGACGCGCAGGTCTTCCAGGCGCGGCGCACCGATCACCAACAGACGCGAACAGGCCGCATCGCTTGGGTTGGAAAGTTGCAGTTTCAACCAGAAGGCCGAGCGGCTATAGCCTTGGGCCGGCCATTCTTCGGTGGCTGGGGTGAATCGCGTGTCGGGCAACTGAGCGACCGCTTCCACGCTCAACGTTGCCGGGATGTCTTCGATAATCTGCACCGCTGGCATCAAGTCCAGTTGCTCAGACTGGCAGATATCCACAGGCGCTGCCCGTAACAGGCTCGCAGGCAGCAATGCCATCGCCAATAACAGAACCTGTAGCAGCCGCATCAGGCGCGCCCGGCCGACTCTGCATCGGCAACACCCAAGGTCTGCTGGCGAAACTGGCTGGGTGTCATGCCGATTCGTTGGCGAAAAGCGGTGGTGAAGTTGCAGGCGTTGCGAAAGCCGATCAGCTCGGCGACGTCTTGCACGCTCATGGCGCTGTCGGCCAGCAAGGCCTGGCCGCGTCGCAACCGGGCATCGCGGATGTAGGCGAAAACGGTCAGGCCCAGGTGCTCGCGAAATATCCGCGACAGGCGTTTTTCGTGGGTGCCGACCTTGTGCGCCAGTTGCGCCAAGGAGGGTGTCTCGTCGAGCTGGTTTTCAATCAATCGCATCGCAGCGCGCAACACGATCTCGTCGCCTTCCGGCTCCGGTTGGGCTGTGTTGTCCTGGCTGGCTGGCAGTGTGCGCCAAGTCAATTGCAGGTGGATCCTGATACGCGCCAGCACTTCCTCCGGCGCGCAGGATTTGGGGATGTAATCGACGCCGCCCACGGACAGCCCTTCCAGACGCTCGAAGGTGCTATTGGCCGAGGACAGAAATAGGATCGGCGTGTGTCGGGTCGCGGGCGCCTCGCGCAGCAAACGGCAGAGGCTGAAACCGTCCATGTGCGGCATGTGCACATCCAGCACGATCAGATCCGGACGCAACGCCAGGGCGCGCTGATAACCTTGGTGGGCATCGCTGGCCAGGGAGATGCGCCAGGGTTGCGTCTTGAGCAGGACGAGCGTGGCGCGGATATCCTCCGGCACATCGTCGATAAGCAGAATATGCGGCTGCGGGCCGGACAACGCCGTTGCGCCTGCCGCCACGGCTTCCCGCCCTTCGTATCGTCCGTCGTCCATTCGCTACGTTCTCTTATCGTGTCCGCTGCCAAGTCATCGCCCGAAAGCAAAGGTATCGCAAAGCTCGTCGGTGGATCGGTATTAATCGTTATACCCATAGCGGCAGGTCATGCGAAGACTTGAAGACACCGGATCGACCCTGGTCGACCGTGCACTATCGACCTAGACTCAAGCGGTCCCTTACGAATGGCAGGCCTTGATGATCCAGTGCAAACGCGCCTATGAAGCCGCTGGCGCCGAGGATGGCGTCCGTATCCTGGTTGACCGCTTGTGGCCGCGTAACTGTCGCAAGGACGCGTTGGTGATAACTGAGTGGCTGCCGGAAGTGGCGCCTTCCCATGAATTGCGCAAGGCGTTCAAGGCGGGGGCGGTTTCCTTCGACGCGTTCAGGGCGGCTTATCAGCGGGAGCTGGCGGCGCGGCCTGAGCTCTGGTGGCGGCTGGTGGATGTGGCTCGGGATGGGAATCTGACGCTGGTTTATGCGGCCGGATCGACTGTTGAGAATAATGCCGTGGTGTTGGCGCAGTGGTTGGAGGATGAGGTGGAGAAGCGGGCGGAGGGGAGTTCGCCGGTTTGTTATTTGTCAGGGTTTTCGCAGATGTGAGGTGGGGTCGGTTGGGGCTGCTTCGCCCGAACGCGGACCGGCCCAGCGGGAGCAAGCTCCCTCGCCACGGGTTCAGTGTTCGCCTGAAGTGGGTGGTGTTTGTTGTGACGTGACTGGCGAAAATTTTTCTGCTGTGCGGCTAAGATGGCGCAGCTTGGGAAATCACAGGGAAGGCACGCGTCATGCAGTCGAAGTTCGATCCGTTGGTCCATATCGATTGGAAGACGCCAGGCGCTGACTTGCTTGGGTTGTTGCAGCATTACTACCCCGGCCTCGGGGCGTTCAGCGGCGCGGCGTTCGAGGCGTTGCTGGATGAGCTATCCAATGAAATGCCCGAGGTCTGTTTCCAGGCACTGGCGGCCGTGTTGGCGCGGGACGGTTTCGATCTGTGGAACCTGGATGCCGGCGGCGATGATTATCGGCCGGTAATCGTTCCGCTCGATCAGCGCGAGGCGTTCGCCCGGTATTGGCAGACGCAGGGCAGCGGGTACACGGCGCTGTTGTTCGAGCCGGCGAAGCCTGCCGCCACCGAGCGAAAGCCGGCCAAGTCCAAACGCAAAAAACTCAATTGGCTACAGGACGTCCATGACTATCCTGGCCCCACCTATGTGCATGAATTGAACTACCGCAACGGCTGGGCCGCGATAACCGAGCAGGATGACGAACAGTGGCTGTGCTTCCTGATCGACTACAACCAGTGGCCGCCCGCTGAACAGGACATGCTCGAACAGCGCACCGATGGCGTGGACGGCGCGGACCTGGCGCTGGTCGACGCCAACCCCGAGGGAAGCCTGTGGCGACGACGAGTCAAATCCGGGGCCTACAGTTGCGATGACCGCTATCGCTACGAACGGCGTCAGGGCGATGAGATCCAGGCGTTCGGCCCGGCGCAGATGCAGTGGCCTGAGTTCGACCAGCCCTGCGTGGTGGTGGACGGGGAAGTCTTCGAGCGCCAGGTCATCTACCAACCAGAGCATAAAACTCGGATCTGGCGGATCACCGCGGATTCCAGTGAAGTCATTTTCGAGCACCCGTCCGACCTGACGCTGCTGCCCATCGGTCCGCGCCGTTTGCTCTTCATGCAGGACAACGGCACGCTGTGCTGGATCTGGTCCATGGACCCACCGCACCAGACTGTGGTTGCCAAGCCGTTACCGGTGGACGGTTTCAAGCTCAGGGCCTCCAGCGCGTACCTGGGGGGCGATGAGGTCCTGTTGTTCAGTGAAGACGGGCGCCAGAACCTGGAGCATCCGGGCTTTCGGGAAACCGTACTGCTGGCCTGGCGCTTCAACTTCGTCACCGGCGCCACGACCAAGGCCCTGCTCGACGGCTTCGGCAGCGAGGTGCGCCAGGACACCCGCCTGCTCGTCACCCAACCCAAGCAAGTGATCACCATGCGCACCTTCCACGGCCAGCTCCACGTCGCCCGCGGGCATGGCGATTGGTGGGTGTGGAATTACCAGACCCACACCTTCGGCGCCCATACCCTGGCGTGGTTCTGGAATCAGCACAGCCATGAAGTGCTGAAGCTGTCGAGCAAGGACATCGCCCGGATCAAGCCGCAGATCCGTTACCTGCCGGCGCAGGATCGTTACCTGGCGTTCGAGACCGAGTTTGTGGCGCGGTTGCCGGGGTTTGGGGAGATGGTCGAAGGCAAGGGCACTGAGATCCTGAATTTCGAATGAGGGACCTGCTGCCGGAAATTTTTCATGGTGGGGGGGCGCCGTGGGTGATCGGTTGATCCAGTGAGTCCGAGGCGAAGCTCAGTTGCAATGCTTGCGGGCATATAAATAAGCGGCTAGCGCTTGCCCGGTAGATATATCCTGCCTGTCGAAATCCGGAATTTCGATTTCAAACTCCTCTTCGATTGCCTTATAAAAATCGTCCACGCCGAAGTACCTCCAGCGCCCATCGTGCAAGACAGGTGCAGGAGCGCCCAGCGCATCGAGTCGCACGAATCTTTCCAGTACGATCAGTACACGCTCTTCAATCTCACCTAACTCGCCATCTATAAATATCATGGGTCAGCTGCTCGAATTGCAGTCGTCAGCAGAGCTACCTGTCGATCTGGTCCCGGCCTGGCCGAGCATAGGGCAAGGTGGATGTCACGACGCCTGTCAGAGTTGACAGTTGTTGGAAACTTTCGGCTATAACACCTGGTGGGAATGGGCACCATGACACGCGACATGACACATCCGCGCTATCGGTTAATTGAAGCCCCCTCTGGCGCTGGCGGCATGAAGACAGGAGGCCTGTATGCGTAACTTCTCCATCCAACAGATTGACCACATTGTTCTGCGGGTGAAAGACATCGAGCGCAGCCTGGCGTTCTACACCTCGGTACTCGGCTGCGAGCTGAAGAAACGGCGGGATGACCTAGGCATGATCCACCTCGGCACCGGCGCGTCGATGATTGACCTGGTGGCTGTCGAAGGGCCGCTGGGCCGCCAGGGCGGACCGGCAGCCGGTGGGCAGGGGCGCAATGTCGACCACTTCTGCCTGCGCGTTGAACCGTTTGATGAACAAGCCATCCTGGCTCACCTGGCGTCGAACGGCCTGAGTGCCGAGAAAGCACAGATGCGATATGGCGCACAGGGTAATGGCTGGTCGATCTATTGTTTCGATCCGGATGGTAACCAGATCGAGTTGAAGGGCCCGACGGTGGAGGCCTGAACGCTACTTGGCCGGCCCTGCAAAAAGAAGCCCCTGTGGGAGCGAGCCTGCTCGCGATAGCGGTCTGCCTGGATCGGTGATGTTGGGTGTGCCACCGCCATCGCGAGCAGGCTCGCTCCCACAATGGGGATGGGTGGCGGACACAAAAACAATGGACACGGGGTTTCTCTCCTAGACTTGCTGCTGTATCGCCGGTGAAACACCCGCGCGCTCGACAAGGATGAAAAAGGACCCCGCGATGCTTAGATACCTGTGCAAAACGTTCGCCTGCCTGCTGGCCTTGAGTGCACTGGGCAGTGCCCTGGCGGCTGAGCCGATTGTCATCAAGTTCTCCCACGTGGTCGGTGAACAGACGCCCAAGGGCCAGGGTGCGCTGATGTTCAAGAAGCTGGTGGAAGAACGACTGCCAGGACGCGTGAAGGTCGAGGTGTATCCGAACTCGACCCTGTATAGCGATGACAAGGAGATGGAAGCGTTGTTGCTGGGAGATGTGCAGATCATCGCGCGGTCGCTGGCCAAGTTCGACCAATACACCAGGACGGTCCAGTTGTTCGACCTGCCGTTCCTGTTTGATGACATTGGCGCAGTGGACCGTTTCCAGCAGGGGCCCGAAGGGCAGAAGCTGCTCAAGTCCATGGAGAGCAAGAACATCACCGGCCTGGCTTATTGGCACAACGGCATGAAGCAGTTATCAGCCAACCGGCCCCTGCGCAAACCCGAGGACGCCCACGGCTTGAACTTTCGAATCCAAGCGTCCGCGGTGCTGGAGCAGCAGTTCAACGCCGTGGGGGCCAAGGCGCAACCAATGAATTTCTCGGTGGTGTACCAGGCCCTGCGAACCGGTGTAGTCAACGGTACGGAGAATCCTTATTCGAACTTTTACGACCAGAAGCTCCATGAAGTGCAGAAATACGTCACCGAGACCAACCACGGCATCCTCGACTACATGCTGATCACCACCTCGGACTTCTGGAACGGCCTGCCGCCGGACATCCGCACCGAGCTGGAAAAAATCGTGGTCGAGTCCACTGCCCATGCGAACAATGAAGCGCTGCGCTTGAACCAGAAGGACCGGCAACGGGTCCTGGATGCCAAGACCACTGAAATCATCGAACTCACACCTGAAGAGCGCAACGCCTGGCGCGACAAGATGAAGCCGGTATGGGCGAAGTTTGAACAGGCGATCGGACCGGACCTGATCAAGGCTGCCGAGGCGTCCAACACCACCCAGTGATTGAGCGGATGGCATTGAATCAACGGCAGGAATACAACCTTGCTCCCGCTGGGCCGGTCCGCGTTCGGGCGTAGCAGTCCCGAGGCTTAACCTGACGCATCGTAGCATCGCGTTCTTCTGGGGTGCTTCGCACCCCAGCGGGAGCAAGCTCCCTCGCCACAAAAGCGAGTCTTCCCGACCCCCAGCGACAAAGCTCATTGCGCTATGATCCCCGCCTCCTCCTGAACAGAGCTTTACCCGCAAATGCTGCCGTCCACACCCGACACCACCCCTGCCCTGCCCCCTGTCCTGGTCGGCCCGTTGTTGCGGCGCCTGGAACCTGCGCGACTGGTGATGTGGCTGGTGGGCACGCGGCCGTTGGCGCTGACGCTGTGGATCGAAGGTGTGGGCGACATTGTGCTGGATACGACGCGCTGCACCGTGGTGCCGGTGGGGCAGCAGGCATTTGTGCATCTGATCGATGTGCAACTCGACACACCCTTGCCCCGGGATGTGACGATCGGCTACGACCTGCGAGTGGACGCTGCGCCCATCGCCGACTGGGCGCCGCATCTGTTGTACAAAGAGACGCAGCACCCCAGCTTCATGCTGCATTCGCGCATCGAACAACTGGTCCACGGTTCTTGCCGCAAACCCCATTACCCGGCCAATGACGGCCTGCTCTGCGTCGACCGGCTGCTGGCTCAGGTCCCGGAACAACGACCGGCACTGCTGATGATGAGCGGCGACCAAGTGTATGCCGACGATGTCGCAGGCCCCATGTTGCGGGCAATCCATGCGTTGATCGAACGCCTGGGTCTGTTCGAAGAACGTTTGGACGGCGCGGTGGTGGAAGACAGCGCCAGGCTGTACCAGCACCCGGCCAGCTACTACCATCGCGCCGATTTGCTACCGGCACTTGAGAGCAACGAAACCCTGCGCGAGCGATTTTTCGGCGGTGCGCGTAAGCCGATTTTCACCAGCAGCAGCGCCGACAATCACCTGGTGACGTTCGCCGAAGGCATGGCAATGTACCTGCTGGTGTGGTCGCCGGTACCGTGGACGCTGATTGATGTGCAGCCGCCGGAATTGACCGCCGAGCGACGCCAGCGCTACGACCTGGAACAACAACGCATCGACGCGTTCAAGACCGGTCTGAGCGGCGTGGCGCGGGTATTTGCTCATCTGTCGTGCCTGATGATCTTTGACGATCACGACATCACCGATGACTGGAATTTGTCCGCCCAGTGGGAGGAAACGGCCTACGGCCATCCATTCTCCAAGCGCATCATTGGCAACGCCCTGATTGCCTACATGCTTTGCCAAGGCTGGGGCAACAACCCGGACGCCTTCATTGGCGTGATCGAGCAAACCCGGGCATTGAGCGAAACGGCCCGGGATCGCTACCTCGACAGCGCACCGCAAGACCAACTGATCGACTCGCTGCTGGGGTTTCAGCAGTGGCATTACGTGCTGCCAAGCAGCCCGGCCCTGGTGGTGCTCGACACCCGCACCCGCCGCTGGCGCAGCGAGAACAACCTCAAGCAACCTTCCGGCCTGCTGGATTGGGAAGCCCTGAGCGAACTGCAGCAGCAATTGTTGGATCATCCGTCGGCGATCATCGTTTCGCCGGCGCCGATCTTCGGGGTGAAGCTGATCGAGACCGTGCAGCGCGCGTTCAGCTGGTGCGGCTATCCCCTGCTGGTGGATGCGGAGAATTGGATGGCCCATCGCGGCGCGGCCCAGGTCATCCTGAACATTTTCCGACACTCGCGGACACCGGGTAATTACGTGGTGCTGTCAGGGGATGTGCATTATTCCTTCGTCTATGAAGTGCTGATCCCACACCGCAAGGGCGGCCCGCGCCTCTGGCAGATCACCAGCAGCGGCATCAAGAACGAATTCCCGCCAGCATTGCTGGAATGGTTCGACCGCCTCAACCGCTGGCTCTATTCCCCGCGCTCGCCATTGAACTGGTTCACCAAACGCCGCAGCATGCGCATCATCCCCCACACCCCGGAACACGCCGAAGCCGGCGAACGCCTGTGGAACAGCGCGGGGATTGGCCAGGTGTTCTTCAACGAACAAGGCCAACCGGCGCAGATCTATCAACACAACGCCGACGGCAAACCAGCGACGCGGATGTTGCCGCCCAAACCATCCCAACCCTGAAAAATCACCGCGCACTTGTGGGAGCGAGCCTGCTCGCGATAAGGCGGCACATCCAACATCCCTGCGAGCTGACACACCGCTGTCGCGAGCAGGCTCGCTCCCACAGGGGACCAGTGCATGGCGTGATATCGGCGGCCACTCGCTCCCACCGGGGCTTGGGTCAGAAGGCCAATTGCAGGGTCTGTTGCCCTTCGAGGCTCAGTAGGTATTGCTTGGCCGCGAGGCCGCCGGCGAAACCGGTGAGGCTGCCGGAGGTGCCAATGACGCGGTGGCAAGGAGCGATGATCGAAATCGGGTTGCGCCCATTGGCGGCGCCAACCGCACGAACCGCTGTCGGTTGGCCGATCTGGATGGCGATGTCGCGGTAGCTGCGGGTCTGGCCGAAGGGGATGGTCAGCAGTGCCTGCCAGACCCGAACCTGGAAATCAGTGCCGGCGAAGTCCAGCTCCAGTTCGAAACGGCTGCGCTGCCCGGCAAAATACTCCAGTAGCTGACGTTCGGTTTCCAGGAGCACCGGATGCTGGTTGTCTTCCTCCAGAGGCCCCAGGCGTACCCGATTGAGCCGCTCGTTTTCCCAGAGAATGGCCGCCAGCCGAGTATCCCGGGCGACGAGGATCAACTGGCCAACGGGGGATTGGATGGTTTTGTATTGGGGTAGCAAGGGCTCATTCCTCTGCTGACTTGCCTGGCTTTTGTGGCGAGGGAGCTTGCTCCCGCTGGGGTGCGCAGCGCCCCCAAAGCCTGACGACGCGATGTATCAGGCGCACATGTTCGCCGTCATGGGGTTGCTGCGCAACCCAGCGGGAGCGAGCTCCCTCGCCCCAAGGGCCTCGCTGGGTCAGAAACCATCGTCAACCCAACAACCCCAGCGCCTTCGCCCGCGCCACCGCCTGGGTACGGCGCTCCACACCCAGCTTGCTATTGATGTGGCTGGCGTGGGTCTTGACGGTGTGCAGCGAGATAAACAGCTGCTCGCTGATCTCCTGGTTCGAACACC
Source organism: Pseudomonas sp. SMV71 (assembly GCF_052042015.1). Taxonomy (NCBI): domain Bacteria; kingdom Pseudomonadati; phylum Pseudomonadota; class Gammaproteobacteria; order Pseudomonadales; family Pseudomonadaceae; genus Pseudomonas; species Pseudomonas sp. SMV71. Next base: position 298,118 of record NZ_JBKGGU010000001.1, read on the forward strand.
CTTGGGCAATCAACTGCAACACCGCCCGTTCGCGGCTGCTGAGGGTTTCGACAGGCACCGATGGCTCGCAAGGTTGCGCCAGCACAGAAGGCAAGCGCTCAAGCAGATCTTCGCGCAACTGGCTGGGCGGGGCTTGTAGCAATTGTTCGCGCAGCCACTCACGCTGCTCGCCCAACAGCCACTCGAAAGGTTGCAACACTCCACCAGCAGCCGCTTCGAAAGCCTGGATCAAGGTACGGCGGGCTTCGGCTTCGCGCCCGACGCCCAGCAGCAGCGCGACTTTCTGGTTCAACGCCATCACGCTGAGCATCTGCCGTCCGGTCTGCTGGCCGTGTTCGAGCAAGGCGTTGAGCCGTCCCTCGGCAAGCATCGGCTGGCCCCGGATCGATTCGAGCACGGCCTGTTGCAGCTCCACATGCAATGGCAATTGCGGATGGAACTCGGGCGGTGCCGCAGCCCGTTCGCCGGTGTAGGTCTGGCCCAAGCGCGCCAGCCAGGCTTCGGCCAGGTCGGTGCGGCCCTGGGCGAGCCAGAGTTCACATTTGACCAGGGTGATCATCGCCAGATAATAGATCGGCGGAACATCCCAGATGTGCATCAGCCGCTCGGCTTCGGCCAGCTCGGCAAAGGCCCGGGCGAATTCGCCGCTGTAGCCTTCGATACGGGCGATCACGCAGTGGCCGATCAGCACGCTGATGTCGCGACAGGCGCGGGCTTCGGTGAGGCCCGCCTGCAACCGCGCCAATCCGGCATGGTGCTGCATGCGCAAGGTCAACAGGAAACCTTCGTAGAGAATCAACCGCGCCCGCACCGCGTACAGGCGCTGGGGCGACAGCTTGTGCAGCCGTTGCAGGCCTTGCTGCACTTCATCCAGCGCCCGCAGGATCTCGCCCCGCGCCTGTAAGACCCGGGCACGATCATAATGCGCCAAGGCTTCGAACAGCGGATTGCCCACCCGTTGCGCCAGTTCCAGGGAATCGCGGTTCAAGTTGCGGGCACGCCACAGATCGCCGTCGGCAATTGCCAGGTTAGACAGTGTCGAGAGGCACATCAGCCGCTGGCCGTAGCGCTTCTGTGGCAGGCTCTCCAGGGCTTCGGTGCAATAGCGCACGGTGGCCTCGCGATTGCCACGGCCACGGGCGACGATCCCGCTCAGTGCCAGCCATTGGGCGAGCATGGACTTCTGCGCGGTAGCCGAAGGCGCCGGCAGGAATCGACTCAAGTGGGCGGCAAGTTCTTCGGCGGCGTCCAGCTGGCAGGCCAGCCCCAGCGCCCAGCTATACAACACGATCAGCCGCGGGGTGCTGATGAGCAAGCTGTCGGGCAAGTCCATTTTCCAGCGCAACAACATGCCGACGTTCTGCTCGGCCAGTAGCTGTTCTTCCGAAAGGTTTTGCACCAGGTTCGCCGCCACATCCAGATGCCCGGCCCGCAGCGCCTGCTCCACGGCTTCATCGATCAGGCCCTGGGCATTGAACCAGCGACAGGCCCGCAAATGCAAGGTCGCGACCGGGACCATGGCCGGTGCGCTGGGACGACTGCGCAATAGATCAGAGAACAGGTGGTGGTAGCGATACCAGTGGCCGTGCTCGTCCAGCGGCACCAGAAACACCTGGTGAGCCGCCAGATAAGCCAGGATCTCGGCGCTGTCATGGGCTTCGCGCACGGCGTCGCACAGTTCGCTGCAAAAGCGATCCTGGGGCGCGGTGTCATAGAGAAACGCTTGCACGTCGGCCGGCAGGCAGTCGATGACTTCCTCGAGCAGGTAATCACGGATCAGCCCTTCCCCGCCGTGCAAGGCCTGGGGCAGCAAGCCTTCTGTACCGGCTTCGGAGGCAGCCAGCAGCCAGAAGCGCAACCCCGCGACCCAGCCTTCGCTGCGCTGGATGAGGCTTTCCATGGCCTCGCCGCGCAACGAACTGCTGTGGTGCTGCAGCAGCGTCAGGGCCTCGTCATGGGTCAGACGCAGGTCTTGCTCATTGAGCTCCAGCAGCTGCCGCGACAGGCGCAGGCGTGCCAGGTGCCAGTCCGGACGCTGGCGGCTGGTGACCAGCAGCAACAACCCCTCGGGCAGGTGATTGAGAAAAAATTGCAGGCAGCGATCCAGCACCGGGCTCTGGGCCAGATGATAATCGTCGAGCACCAGCAGCAGAGGATCACGGGGCGACAAGTGACTCGACAGTTCATCCAGCAGGCCGTCGAGCCATTCTTCAAAAGCAAAGGGTTGATGCCGCTGGCGCATTTTCAACAGCCCCAGCGCCCGACGCCCCAGTTCTGGAAAGAACGCCTGAAGCCCTTCCAACAACCGTTCGAGGAAGCGCCCCGGATCGTTGTCCCGGGCGCTGAGGCCCAGCCAGAGGCTTTGCCAACGCGCCGGCAGGCTCTGGCAAAACTCCACCGCCAGAGAGCTTTTGCCGAACCCCGCCGGCGCACTCACCAACAGCAACCTTCCGCCGAGCCCTGCCCTCAGTCGCTCGCACAACCGCGGCCGTAGTACATGGCCGTCAGGCAAGGGCGGGCGATAAAAGCGCCCGTCCTGTGCCGCGATGGCTGCGCGGGCTGTATCCGGAAGTGAGGACAAATCAGTCATGGCCGGCTCTTTTGAAATGCGAATGGCGGCGTAGCAGATGTCCGCAGACTAGCGGTAAACGAGGAGGTATTGAAGGGAGTGCTACAAATGGCTACAAAAAGACGACAGGCTGATTCTTCTTTGAAGAACGCCGGGACCGCTTTTCGTGGCGAGGGAGCTTGCTCCGGCTGGGCCGGTCCGCGTTCGGGCGCAGCAGCCCTGAGAACCGAGATCGCGCTGCATCAGGTATAACGGGGTCGCTGATTGGGGTTGCGTTGCAACCCAGCGGGAGCAAGCTCCCTCGCCACAGTGGGCGGTGCGTGCAGGGAAAAATAAACGCCCCGAACCAGTCGGGGCGTTTATTCGAGGATGCGGCCTCGGGGTAAAGCGGTTTAGCGGATGCCATCCTGACGCAGTGCGTTCGGGGTGAAGTCGGCGGTGCTGGCGGTGAAACCGAAGTCGTAGGCCGATTTTTCTTCGTTCTTCATGCCCAGGGCCAGGTAGCGGCCGGACTGCAGGTCGTAGAGGGTTTCCAGGGCATACCACGGCACTTGCTTGTCGTAGTAGTTCTCGGCATGGGCCTCGGCGACGCGCCACAGTTGGCCGCGACCGTCGTAATGGTCGATCACCGCCGCTTGCCAGGTGTCCTCGTCGATGAAGAAGTCACGCTTGGCGTAGATGTGGCGCTGGCCTTCCTTCAGCGTCGCGGTCACATGCCAGACGCGACGCAGCTCGTAGCGGGTCAGGTCCTGGTTGATGTGGCCGGCCTTGAGGATGTCGGCGTACTTGAGTTGCGGCGAGTCGATCTTGTAGCTGTTGGCGGCGATGTACAGTTCTTTCTTGCCTTCCAGCTTCCAGTCGTAGCGGTCCGGCGCACCGTTGTACATGTCCAGGTTGTCGGAGGTACGCAGGCCGTCGGCGGCGGTACCCGGTCCGTCATAGGACACTTGCGGCGCCCGGCGCACACGGCGCTGGCCGGCGTTGTAGACCCAGGCCGAACGCGGCTCCTTCACTTGGTCGAGGGTCTCGTGCACCAGCAGTACGCCACCGGCCAGGCGCGCCGGCGCGGTGACTTGCTGCTTGAAGTAGAACAGGATGTTGCCAGGGTTGGCCGGATCGAAATCCTTCATCTTGTCGCGGAACACGAACTGGTCGCGGAAGTACACCAGGCTGTACGAACCATTGGGCTGAGGCGTGGCCTGGGTCACCAGGCGCGTCACGCTGCCGCCGCGATAGCGGGTGATGTGGTTCCAGATCACTTCCACGCCGCTCTGGGGGATCGGGAACGGAATGGCCGTCTCGAAGTTTTCCAGGCCGTTGCCGCCGGACACCAGCTTGGTGTTGACCGCGTTCTTCTTGATGGAGGCATACACCTCGTCCGGCACGGTGGCGCCACGATGGGTCGGGTAGACCGGCATCTTGAAGGTTTCCGGGTAGCGCTTGAACATCGCGTACTGGCCCGGCGCGAGTTTGTCCTTGTACTGCTCGACGTTCTGCGCGGTGATGGTGAACAGCGGTTTTTCACTGGCGTACGGATCGGCAAGGAAGCCCTTGCTGTCCACGGACCCGGCGTTCTTGGCCATGGGTTTCCAGGCCGAGATCGAACCATCGGCGTTACCGGCCATCTCGGCGCCCATCGGTGTCAGGGTCTTGCCCAGTTTGTCGGCTTCTGCGGCAGGCACCGCGGCCATGACGCTGGCGGCCAGCAGGGAGACTCCCAGTACGCCGACCTGCAACAGACTCTTTGTTATTTTCATAGTGTGTCGTCCTGAAATACGGTGCTTAGAAAGTCACGCCGACGCTGAGCGCCAGGAAATCGCGATCATCCACGGTGCTGTAGTCACCACCAAAGAAGTTGGTGTAGGCCAGGCTGGCGTTGTAAGTGTTCTGGTATTCGGCATCCAGCCCGAGGCTGACGGCTTTGCGGCCTTCCTCGAAGTTGCCGCCAGGGCCTGGCGAGTAGCCTTTGACGTCGTGAGACCAGGCCACGTTGGGCTTGAGGTTCACCCCGGCGAAGACGTCCGGGTATTCCCAGATGGCGCGAGCGCGATAGCCCCAGGACGTGGCGGTGGTGAAGCCATCGTTGTCGCAGTTGCTGTTCACGTTGCCGAGAGTCTGACCACCGCCGGAGGCGGTCGAGGTGTTGAGCGAAGTACAGAAGCCATTGGGCAACTCGCCGGGACCGAACACCGGGTCACGGCCATAGCGCGCGTCGGATCTGCTTTCCAGCCCACCGACGTGGGTCACCCCGACTTCACCCACCAGGGTCAGGCGGCTGGCGCCCATGACCTGATCCAGGAAGTGGGTGAAGGTGGTTTGGAACTGCGTGATCTCTTTACGACGATAGCCGTGCAGATCCTGGCCCGGCGTGCCTTGGAGCACTGACGCATCGCCAAATCCGGGAAGTGGTGTCACACCGGCGAAGAGAATGTCCGTGGTGCTCAGTTGCACCGGTGCATTCGGGCGATAGCTGAGTTCACCGCTCCACGCCGTGCCGGTGGGCAGCGTCGTGGAGAAGCTCAGGCCATAGAGGCGGATGTCTTCCGGATACTCGACGAAATAGTTGGAGTTACCCGCCACGATCAACGGACGCAACGCGGCAATAGGCCCAGCCGTGTAGAACTGCTGCGCAGCGCCCTGGGCGCTGAAAATCGGCGCACGGCTGTGATAGTTCATGAAGTAGGCACCGAACTCGGTGTCCAGCGGCTCGAACATGTATTTCAACGATGCGCCCCACTGGCCGCCGTCGCGGGCGTCGCGGTCCGCGCCGCGACGTACCAGTACGCCTTCCTCATTGATATTGACGCCCTGGCCTTCCAGTATTGGCAAGATCACGCCCGGAAGCGGGATGGTCGAACGCTTGTTCAGCACCCGAAGGTTATTGTTACACCCATCGGCAATCACATCCGGCTGGGAGAAGAACGTGCCGCAGTTATCGACAACGGTCTGATCCCATTCAATCTGGTAGAACGCCTCGGCCGACAGGTTATCGGTCAGGCTCTGGGACACATAGAACATGTTGACCGGGATCAGGCCTTCCTTGATCTCGGCGCCAGGGCGACGGAACGCGGACACGTCGACCGGGTTGATGGAGTTGATGCCGCCCTGGATGAAGGTGCTTTCACCCCAACTGACCACCTGCTTGCCCAGGCGAACCGAACCCGGCTGATCGGCAATGGCGTAGTTGTGGTAGACGAATGCATCGAGAATCTGCCCGCCGGAAGACTTGGCGCCTTCCTTGCGGTTGCTGTCGCTGATGTCCTTGTACAGGCGGTTTTCGTCCTTGAGTTCAAAGTCGTACCAGTACTTGCCACGCACGAACACGCCGGTATCGCCGTATTTCAGTTCCAGGTCGTGGATGCCCTTGAAGATCTTCGAGAAGGTTTCCCCGCGCTTGAAGTTCAAGTGACCATCATCGGAGGTCTGGGACAGGCCCTTGCCGCCATTGTTGACACCGATCAGGTCTCTGTTGGGCTTGGCCGTGGACCAGCTCGCGCCGACCGACAGGGACGAGTCGAACTGGGCTTCGATTTCACCGATATTGAAACTGACGCCGAATGCAGGCCCGGCGAGCGAAGAGGCGAGACTGACCGCCAGAGGCAATTTTGCCCGGCGCCAGAACGTGGTTGCTGAGGTCATCGACGCTACTCCATGTGCATTATTGTTATGGCAGTGAATATTCCAGGAACACTTCGACGGCTGGGAGCGGCAGCGTCCCGACATCCGCGGAAGTCGCATCGCCCTTTCGTGCGTGCGCCCCGTTCCTGGAGATCCGTGAGCGGACTATAGCCAGCAGGTAGTACGGCTTGATCCCTCTAAAGTGTGATTTGCAGCCCTCGACCACTCTGGAACAGTCCTTTCGCCAGGCCGACAGGTGTCGGCACGGCAAGGATGGCTGAAATTCGTGGTTTGACAAGGCAAGCGCTTGCTTGGTGGGGTTTGCGTGCCCTTTCAGGCACGCAAGAACAGCTTAAAGCGTGGACAGGAAGGCGCTGTTATTGCTCTGCCATTCGGTGATGTCAACGCGGATGCGCTTCTTGTCGAGCTTGCCGACGCTGGTCTTGGGAATTTCGGTAACAAGGGCGATCTGGCTCGGGATCGCCCACTTGCTCAGGTGCCCCAGCTCGACGAACGGCTTGAGGTGTTCCTTGAGCTCACGCGCCCCGATCTGGTGCCCTTCGCGCACCACCAGCAAGGCAAACGGCCGCTCGCCCCACTGCGGATCGGGGATGCCGACCACTGCTACTTCGCGTACCGCCGCGTGACGACTGATGAGGTCTTCCAGGTCGAGGGAAGAGATCCATTCGCCGCCGGTCTTGATCACGTCCTTGATGCGATCACGGATATCGATGAATCCCATGCCATCCAGCGTGGCGACGTCACCGGTGTGCAGCCAGCCGCCGGCCCACAGCTCGGTGCCTTTCTGCGGTTCGTTGTAGTAACCCTCGGTGAGCCAAGGCGCACGCAACACCAGTTCGCCCTGGGTCTCGCCGTCGGCCGGAAGGAAACGTCCCTCGCTGTCGACAATCGCCGCCTCCACCAGGGGCCCCGGCACGCCGGCCTTGATCCGATAAGTGGTGCGCTCGTCTTCGCTGCCGGCCATCAACTCCTCGTTGAGGTGGGCGCAGGACACCAGCGGCCCGGTCTCGGACATGCCATAGGCGGCGGTGAGCTGGATGCCCCGTTCCTTGGCTGCGTCGTACAGGCTGCGATTCAGGGCGCTGCCACCGATGACGATTTTCCAGCCACCGAAGTCGGTGCCCTGGGCGCCTTTGGCGTTGAGGACCATTTGCAGGATCGTCGGCACGCAGTGGGAAAAGGTGACCTTCTCCTTGCGCCACAGCTGGATCAGGAATTCAGGATCGTAACGGCCGGGATAGACCTGCTTGAGCCCGAGCATGGTCGCCACGTAGGGCAGGCCCCAGGCATGGACATGGAACATCGGCGTGATCGGCATGTACACGTCGTTGGTGCCCAACAGCCGCACGCTGTCGACGGCCCCCATGATCGTCGCCACGCCCATGGTGTGCAGCACCAGCTGCCGATGGGTGAAATACACACCCTTGGGATTGCCCGTGGTGCCGGTGGTGTAGAACGTGGTGGCGACGGAGTTTTCGTCGAAATCCTGGAAGTCGTAGGTCGGAGGGGCAGCGGCCAGCAACTGTTCGTACTCGCCCACCAGGTTCGGCAACTCGGCAGTCTTTTCCGGCAGGTCGGTCAGCAACAAGGTCTTCTGCACCGAGGTCAGGTGCCCGGCAATCGCCTGGTACAGACCGACGAACTCGCTGTTGACCAGCACGAAGCGGTCGTCGGCGTGGTTCATGGTATAGACGATCTGTTCCGGTGACAGGCGCACGTTGATGGTGTGGATCACCGCGCCGATCATCGGGATCGCGAACATGCATTCCAGGTAGCGATGGCTGTCCCAGTCCATCACCGCCACGGTATCGCCGGCCTTGACCCCGGCCTCGGTCAACACGTTGGCCAGCCGTGCGACCCGCTCGATCAGCGTCGGGTAGCTGTAGCGCAACTGGTCACGGTAGATGATCTCGCGGGTTTTCTCGTAACGCGTGCCGGACATCAGCAGCCGCTTGATCAGCAACGGATATCGATAAGCGCCTTCGGCTGGAGTAATAACGCGAGTCTGCAACATAGGGGTCCCTTTTCTGGCTGCACGTTCTTGGCATGCGAGGCACTTTAGAGCGCTTACGCACGGATCAAATCAGCCAAAGGAATGATTTGATCCGTGCGTAAGTACTGGCTTCGAGCCATCTTTTCTGCAGCTTACGGAGGACTGCGCCAGTCAGTGCATCTCGGTGAACGCCAGCTTGACGCCGATGGCGACGAGCACGGCGCCCATGGTCCGATCGAACCAGTGGCCCATGCGGGCGAAGCCGGCACGCACCCGCTGTTGGCTGAACAGCATCGCCACCAGGCAGAACCAGGCCGCCGTTGCGACCGCCAGGTACACCCCGTAGCCGGCCTGGACGGCCAGGGGCGTGTGCGGGTTGATCACCACGGTGAACAGCGACAGGAAAAACAGCGTGGCCTTGGGATTCAAACCGTTGGTGACGAAGCCCGCAGTGAACGCACCTCGTGCGGTACGCTCGCCGGTTTCCTTGTGCAGATCGTCCGCGGCGGCCTTGGCCGGCTGCGCGCGCAAGGCCTTGAAGCCGATGTACAGCAGGTACGCGGCGGCGGCCCACTTGAGCGCGTTGAACAGCACGATCGATTGCGACACGATCAAGCCGATGCCCAGCAGCGAATAACCCACGTGCAGGAAAATCGCCGTGCCCACGCCCAGCGCCGTCCAGGTCCCGGCACGCCGGCCATGGGTCACGCTCTCGCGCACCACCACGGCAAAGTCCGGCCCGGGACTGGCGACCGCCAGCAGGTGGATCAGGGCGACGGTGAGGAATTCGGCGAGGTACATGGGGGGCTCCTTGGCGGTTCTGCTAAATGACTACCATGACTACCGTGGCGAGGGAGCTTGCTCCCGCTCGACTGCGCAGCAGGTGCTTGCCCTATGACGAGGCCTGCTTCGCAGGCCAGCGGGAGCAAGCTCCCTCGCCACAGGGTCCTTCATAAGCCCGACATCGAGCCAGGCCGCAGCCACAGTTCATCTGATAGGCTCGCCACATTACGCCTTCAAGTCTTGATCGAACAGGTACAGCTGATGACGAACACCGCCCGCGCCGTTTTCCTTGACCACCCTTCCCTGGACCTCGGCGACCTGGATCTAGGCCCGCTGCGCGCCTGCTTCTCAGAGCTGCAATTGTTTGCCCGGACCACGCCGGAGCAAGTGATCGAGCGGCTCAAGGGCGCTACCGTGGCGATCACCAACAAAGCCGTGATCGATGCCAATGCCCTAGCCGCCAGTCCAGACCTCAAGCTGATCCTGATCAGCGCCACCGGCACCAACAATGTCGATCTGGAGGCTGCCCGCCGCCACGGTATCACGGTGTGCAATTGCCAGGGCTACGGCACGCCATCCGTGGCCCAGCACACCCTCATGCTGTTGCTGAACCTGGCGACCCGCGTGGGCGATTATCAAAAAGCTGTAGGGGAAGGTCGCTGGCAGCGGGCCTCGCAGTTCTGCCTGTTGGACTATCCGATCGTCGAATTGGAGGGCAAGACCCTTGGGCTGCTGGGCCATGGCGAATTGGGCAGCGCCGTCGGGCGCCTGGCCGAGGCCTTCGGCATGCGCGTGCTGCTGGGACAGATTCCAGGGCGCCCGGCGCGCCCCGACCGTTTGCCGCTGGATGAACTGTTGCCGCAGGTCGATGCCTTGACCTTGCACTGTCCGCTCAACGAACACACCCGTAACTTCATCGGCGCCCGGCAGTTGGCATCGCTCAAACCCGGCGCCTTCGTGGTCAACACCGCACGCGGCGGCCTGATCGACGAACAGGCCCTGGCCGATGCCCTGCGCAACGGTCACCTGGGCGGCGCGGCCACCGACGTGCTGAGCGTGGAACCACCGGTCCAGGGCAACCCACTGCTGGCGACCGATATTCCCCGGCTGATCGTCACGCCCCACAACGCCTGGGGCAGCCGCGAGGCGCGGCAGCGGATCGTCGGCCAGATGAGCGAAAACGCCCAGGCCTTTTTCAGCGGTACAGCACGACGGGTCGTCAGTTGATAAACTGCCGCACTTTTTTTCAAGGAGCAGACCATGGATCCGCGCAGTGAAGTACTGCTTCGTCAGGCCGAGTTATTCCAGGGCTCGGTCCTGCTGGCCGGCCTGCCCGCCGACGACCTGCTCGGCCGCCTGCCCGACGCCCATGGCTGGTGCTGGCACGCGGGTGACCAGGCCGCACTGGACGCCCGCTTCCCCGAGCGCAGCCATTTTGGCGTGAATGTCCCTGAACGCACTTTCGACACCGCCGTGGTGTTCTTGCCCAAGGCCAAGGACCTCACCGACTACATTCTCAATGCCGTGGCCGTACGCCTGGCCGGTCGCGAGGTGTACCTGGTGGGTGAGAAACGCAGCGGCATCGAGGGCGCGTCCAAGCAGCTCAACCCGTTCGGCAAGCCACGCAAGCTCGACAGCGCCCGGCACTGCCAGCTGTGGCAAGTCACCGTTGCCGAAGCGCCAGAAGTCAAGACGCTCGAAAGCCTGGCCCAGACTTACGAACTACCCCTGGCCGAAGGCCCGCTGAAAGTCATCAGCCTGCCCGGGGTGTTCAGCCACGGTCGCCTGGATCGCGGCAGCGCACTGTTGCTGGAGCACCTGGATAAACTGCCCAGCGGCCATTTGCTGGACTTCGGCTGCGGCGCCGGCGTGCTGGGGGCCGCAGTCAAGCGGCGCTATCCGCACAACACTGTCACGCTGCTGGACGTGGATGCCTTCGCCGCCGCCAGCAGCCGCATGACCCTGGCCGCCAATGGCCTGGAAGCCGAAGTGCTGACCGGTGACGGGATCGACGCCGCACCGATGGGCTTGAGCGCGATCCTGAGCAACCCGCCGTTCCATGTCGGCGTCCACACCGATTACCACGCCACAGAGAATCTGCTGAGAAAAGCGGCCAAACATCTGAAAAACGGCGGCGAACTTCGCCTGGTTGCCAACAGCTTCCTCAAGTATCAACCGCTGATCGAAGAGCACCTGGGCATCTGCGCGATCAAGGCCGAAGGCCAGGGCTTTCGCATCTACCGGGCCAAGCGCGGCTGAATTTTTTCAGCCACCAGCACTTGCCCAATAGGATTTGCCTAGGCAGAATCCGCTCCGTCCTAGGGGAGTAGTCTCCCGCGAGCGCCATGCTCGCCCGGCATACGTCAACACACTTGGTCAGCAGACCATGGCGTATGCGGCCCAAGCGTCCACGCAGATGGTCGCTGGGTTTGACAAGACCTATGACACGTACACCTTACCCGGGGCGGGGAGGCTGTACGTGTCATAGCCGTGTCGACCCGCCCCCTTTAGGAACCCCTGATGTTGGATTCTCTCCTCGTACCTACCGCCATCGTTGCGCTGGCCGAAATCGGCGACAAGACGCAATTGCTTGCGCTCGTCCTGGCGGCGCGTTTTCGCAAGCCTTGGCCGATCGTTGCCGGCATCGTCGCGGCGACCCTTGCCAACCATGCAGCCGCCGGGGCGGTCGGGGCGTGGGTCGGCAGTATTTTCTCGGACGCCGTGTTGCACTGGATCCTGGCCGCGAGCTTCGCCGCCACGGCGCTGTGGACCCTGGTCCCGGACAAACTGGATGATGACGAAGCCAACCCTGCGCGCAGGTTCGGGCCGTTCCTGACCACGCTGATTGCGTTTTTCCTGGCGGAAATCGGTGACAAGACCCAGATCGCCACGGTGATGCTTGCCGCGCAGTACCCGGAACTGTGGCTGGTGATCATCGGCACCACCGTGGGCATGTTGATTGCCAACGTGCCGGTGGTCCTGGCGGGCAATTTCGCCGCCGAGAAACTGCCCCTGACCCTGATCCGCCGCCTGGCCGCCTCGGCCTTCTTCGTCCTGGCGATCGTTGCGGTGTACAAGGCGCTTGGCGCCTAGCTATGAGCTGCAAGCTACGAGCTGCAAGGGAAAGCAAAAAGCAGCTCTGCTTAGCTTGTAGCTTGCAGCTTGCAGCTTGTAGCTTGCAGCTTGCATCTTGTAGCTGCCAGCCCAGCCTGGCCCTACTTCTTGGCCTGCTGGTAAAGCGGCATCACCTTGGGAATCGCCGCTTGCAACGAAGCGATCCGGCTGGTCGACGACGGGTGGGTGCTCATGAATTCCGGCGGGGCGCCTTCGGAAGCCTTGCTCATCTTGTTCCACAAGGTGATCGCGGCGTTCGGGTTGTAGCCGGCGCGGGCAGCCAGTTCCAGGCCGATCAGGTCGGCCTCGTTCTCGTTGCCACGGCTGTTGGGCAAGGTCATGCCATAGTTGGCGACGGTGTCGGCCAGCGCCAGGCTGTCCTGGCCCAATCCGAACAAGGCACCGGCGCCCTGCTTGGCCATCTCGATGCCGTAGGCCTTGGACATCGCTTCGCGCCCGTGTTCACGCAGCGCGTGGGCGATTTCGTGGCCCATGACTGCCGCGATCTCATCATCGGTCAGCTTCAGCGAATCGATTAGCCCGGTGTAGAAAATGATCTTGCCGCCAGGGCCGCAATTGGCGTTGAGCTCGTCGCTCTTGATCAGGTTCACTTCCCAGTTCCACTGCGCCGAATCAGGACGGAACACCGGTGCCTGGGCAATCAGTCGGTCAGCGATGGCCTGGACCCGCTTGGCCTCGCTGCTGGTCTTGTCCAGCACGCCCTGGGTGCTCGCCTCGCCCACGGTCTTCTGGTAGGACTGGGCGTACATCTGGTTGACCTCATCGGTCGACAACATGCTGAACATGTACTGCTTGCGCTCCACGCCCACGGCTCCGCCGCTGGTGGTATTGACCGACTGGCAACCGGCGAGCAGCAAAGCCGCACTCAGAGCACTCACCATCAAAGTCTTGTTCATATAAGAAGCTCCCTGGAAACGTGGGCGTATCCTATGCGCGGTTTTGTATCGGCGCCAGATACACACTTCTCAACTACAGGTTTTTCAGACAGATCCCACACAGTTCATTTGCGACACCCGTGGTTCCAAAACAGTCATCCGACGAACAGCGCCTCATGTCGCTGCTCAAAGACGCCGATACAAGCTTCAGACGTCATTCCCGCGTCCGGAGCCAATATGAAATTCAGATCGATCCAGTTTTCCGTCGCCGCCCTGGCCGGTGCCATCGTCCTCAGCGTGGTCGGTGCCCTGGTGCTCTATGCGCTGTTCGCCGGCGCCCGCACCCAGGAGATGGTGCAGCAGCGCACCAAGGCGCAGTTCGAACAACTCATCGAGCAACGCCTCAGCGCCTTGGCGCGCACCCAGGCCAGCCAGATCCAACGGGAATTGGAAGCCCCGCTGCAGCTTGCCAAGGGTCTTGCCACTACCAACGCGCTGATGGGCATGAATGGCACGGACGGCAATCCGCAACTCAAGATGCCTCGCGAGCAGATGATCAGCCTGCTGCGCGAAACCGTGGTACGCAATCCGAAAGTGCTCGGCGCCTACATCGCCTGGGAACCGAACGCCATCGACCACGACGATGCCAGTTACGTGAACAGTCCGGTGGCGGGCATGGAAACCAACGGGCGCTTCCTGCCGTGGTGGTTTCGTAATCAGGATGGCACCCTGGGCCTGGAAAAACTCGCCGACGTGGCCGACCAGAAACTGCTGTCCACCGGGATCCGCGCCAGTGAGTACTATCTGTGCTCCCAGGACAGCAGGAAAGCCTGCGTGATCGACCCGGCGCCCTACCGCGTCGGCGCCACCATGACCATGCTCGCCTCGTTCATCGAACCGATCATGATCGATGGCAAGTTCCAGGGCATCGTCGGTGCCGACCTGTCGGTGAACTTCATTCAAGACATGCTCGTTGCCGCCGACGCCAAGCTGTACGACGGCGCCGGGGAAATGGCCCTGCTGTCCAGTAATAACCGGTTCGTGGCGTTCACCAAGGATCCGAGCAAACTGGGGGAAAAGGCCAGCGACCTGCTCGATGCCAGCGAACTGGACAACCTGGGCAGACTCGGCTCAGGTGAAGTGCGTTACACCATCGATGAAGAGCACGGCCATATCGAGGTGTACATGCCGTTCGGCATCGGCGAAACCAGCGCACGCTGGACACTGATGCTGCAATTGCCGCTGAACGCGGTAATGGCCGACCTGCAAGCCTTGCAGAAAGACCTCAACGAACAACGCGAAACCGACATCTTCGGCATGGCCATGGTCGGCCTGGCGATTGCCGCTATCGGCCTGCTGGTGATCTGGCTGGTGGGCCACGGCATCGCCCGACCGCTCAAGCAAATGGTGGCGATGCTCGATGACATCGCTCAGGGCGAAGGCGATCTGACCCGGCGCCTGGTGAGTGACCGCGCCGATGAGCTGGGCGCGATTGCCCGGGGCTTCAACACCTTCCTGAGCAAGTTGCAGGGCATGATCAGCCAGGTGGTGACGTCGGTGCAGAGCGTCAGCGATTCGTCGGAACACACCGCCGACATCGCGATCCGCACCAACCAGGGCGTGCACAAGCAGATGTCGGAGATCGATCAGGTCGCCACCGCCGTGCAGGAAATGACCGCCACCGCCCAGGACGTTGCACGCAACGCGACCCAGGCCGCCCAAGCCGCCAGTCATGCCGATCAGGCCGCCAGTCAGGGCATGCAGATCGTGCAGGACACCTCCATGTCCATCGGTGCCCTGGCCGAGGAAATCGGCCGGGCCGTGGGTGTGGTACAGAACCTGGCCAAGGACAGCGAAAACATCAATGCGATTCTGACGGCCATCCGCGGGATTGCCGAACAGACCAACCTGCTGGCGCTGAACGCGGCCATCGAGGCGGCCCGAGCCGGCGAACAGGGTCGAGGGTTTGCGGTGGTAGCCGATGAAGTGCGCAACCTGGCGCAGAAGACTCAGCAGGCTACGGAGGAAATCCAGTCGATGATCCAGCAACTGCAACAGGGCACGCGGGACGTGGTGCGGGTCATGGAAGACAGCCAGCACCGCACCGATGAAAGCGTGCAGCACGCGGCGAAAGCGGCCCAGGCGCTGGAGACCATTACCCAGGCCGTCTCGGTGATCAACGACATGAACACCCAGATCGCCAGTGCCGCCGAAGAGCAAAGCGCCGTGGCCGACGACATCAACCGCAACGTGATCAACATCGGCCAGGTGGCGAACGAAGTCGCCAGCGGCGCCGACGAATCCAGCGCCGCCAGCGCCGGGCTGACCAAACTGGCGGAACAGCAGCGGCGGTTGATCAATCAGTTCAGGGTTTGATCCGAGGTCCCTATCGCGAGCAGGCTCGCTCCCACAGAGAGTTGGTGGTGAACACCGACTCTCTGCCACAGCATCCATGTGGGAGCGAGCTTGCTCGCGATAGCAATGGCAAAACCACCATCTCTGCCAACTGAACCACCGCCATCGCGAGCAAGCTCGCTCCCACAAAGTTTTCGGGACGGGCGCAGAGATGGTGAACATCCGCAATTCACTGGGAGCGAGCCGGCTCCGGGCGGCGATCCGACGATGAGGCCGGCCCAAGCACCGCACACTCAAGCCGGGGTCAGGCACTCCGGCCCATTGAGTTTCGGGTCGTTGATCAGGTTGGCCAGCACTCGCTCGCGCAGTGGCAGCGGTTCGCTGGCCAGCAGTCCTTGCAGGGCATGCAGCGGCGTTTCGGGGTCGAGCCACAGGCGCTGGCCTTCTTCGTCCAGGATCAATGGGCGGCGCTGGCCCGCTGCGGGCTGGGTGATGACGGCGGTGCTCAGCCAGACCTGTTCCTGCACCGGGTAGGCTTCCCAGATGGCCGCGAAAAACAGCGACGCCCCTTCCCCTGGCGTCAGCCAGAACGGACGCTTGCGCGCGCCGCCGCGCCACTCGTAGAAGCCGTTGGCCGGCAGCAGGCAGCGACGCAGGCGCAAGGCTTCGCGGAACATCGGCTGCTCGGCCACGGTTTCGGCCCGGGCATGGGCCGGCGTGCGGGAAAGGTCGGTCAGCCACGGCGGCGTCAGCCCCCAGCGAGCCCGGGCTAGCTCACGCCGGCCCTCGGCGTCGGCACGCAGCATCAGCACCGAATCGTTGGGCGAAATATTCCATTGGGCCTTCTGGTCGGCAGGAAAGCCGGGCAAGGCCGCGAAAGCGGGGTTCCAGCGAAACAGGGCATAACGTCCACACATGGGGCAACACGACTCTTGATCGAACGACCGCCAGCCTAGCAGACCAGCGTACCGGGGTAACTGTCCGGTTCATCGCCGGGCAGCGGCAGCGCGGCATTGTAAGCGGCGATGAGCTCCCGGGCGTATTGCGCCTGGTCGTCCTCCACCGCCAGCCCCAACAGGCCTTGCATGGGCAATTCACCAACGCCGCCCACCAGGTCGCGACCCACCAGATGCGCCGTGATGCCTTCGCTGGCGAGCATGCCTTGCAGCAGTTCGCCTTCCATCAGGTTTTCCAGCTCATAGATGCGCCGCATGGACGTCCCCTTCAGTCATTCTCGCTGTAGACCTCCAGATACCACTCTTGACCATCGACCTGCAGGACGAACGTAATCGGTCGACAACACACCTGGCAATCCTCGATATAGGTCTGGTCGCCACCGGACAGGTCCACACTGGTCTCAACTGCTTCACCACAATAAGGACAATCGTACACAGCGGTTTCCAGCATCACGGGTCTCCCAGGTGACTTGTGCGTATAATCGCCGGTCTATTTGCAGGGCTATTTTCATCTGGCTTATCTTCCAGACCAGGCCCTGGCTTTTTTTGATCGAACCTTTACTTACCCTAGCCGTTTCCAACAAGAGAGCATGATGGGCGAATTCGATGCCATCCGACCTTACGACGACAGCGAAGTCCCAGCGGTGCTGGCCCGGCTGCTCGGCGACAAGGCGTTTCTAGATATCCTCACCCACTTCCGCTTCCCGCGCCTGGCCGGGGCCCTCGGCTGGATGCTCAAACCTCTTATAGCGCAAAGATTGCGGCGTGAGTTCGCCGGCGTGACGTCGGTCGCCACTTTGCAGGACAAAGTGGAGTTCTACGTCGACCACACCATCGAGCGCGCCACCGACGGTGTGACCTACACCGGGGTGGAACAATTCAAGTCCGGCAGTGCGTACCTGTTCATCGCCAACCACCGCGACATCGTGATGGACCCGGCGTTCGTCAACTATGCCGTATACCACGCCGGCCTGCCGACACCGCGCATTGCCATTGGCGACAACCTGCTGCAAAAGCCGTTCGTCAGCGACCTGATGCGCCTGAACAAGAGCTTCATCGTGCACCGCTCCCTCACCGGGCGGCGGGAAAAACTGGCGGCGTACCAGCTGCTGTCGGCGTACATCAACCACTCGATCCGCAACGATTGCGCCTCGATCTGGATCGCCCAGGCCGAGGGTCGGGCCAAGGACGGTGACGACCGGACCGAATCGGCAATCCTCAAGATGTTCCACATGAGTCGCAAGGACGAGCCGTTCGGCGAGGTCATCCGGTCGCTGAACCTGACGCCGGTGTCCATCAGTTACGAGTACGATCCCTGCGACCAGGCCAAGGCCCGCGAGCTGTACATCCGCGCCACCACCGGCAGCTACACCAAGGCGCCGGGCGAGGATGACGTGAGCATCGCCAAGGGCATCACCGGCTACAAGGGCCGGGTCCACGTGAACTTCGCCGCGCCGATCACCGAAGTGTTCGAAGATACCAAGCAACTGGCCATGGAGATGGACCGGCAGATTCTCGGTGGCTACCGGTTGTTCCCGGTGCACTACCTGGCCTACGCCCAATGGGCCGACGCCGACCCGCAATTGCAAGTGCCCACGGCCGCCGAGGTGTTTGGCGCCGAGGAACTGGCCAAGGCCGAGCAGGAATGGCAACGCCGCCTGGACGCCTGCCCACCGGAACACCGGCCGTTCCTGGTGTTGCAGTATGCGACGCCGGTGCGTAATCAGTATCGGGTCAAGGCGGGGTTGGCGCTTTAAGCGGCAGGTCTGAGGACACGGATTCCCTGTGGCGAGGGAGCTTGCTTCCGCTCGATTGCGCAGCAATCGCAAACAGGCTTGCGGTTAGTCAGAGCCTTGGGTTGACCGTTCAAGGGGGCTGCTTCGCAGCCCAGCGGGAGCAAGCTCCCTCGCCACAAAAGCACCTTTGCCTGGCGACCCTCGCTTGTCCTGCAAGCCCCCCTCGCCACGGCTACGCAGTCAGAACTGTGTGCTGATCCACGACACCAGCAACGCCAGCGCCAGGCAGCCAAAGCCGAACCGATAGAAGAACCGGTTCATCCGCTGGGTGGCCAGGTCCAGCAGTGCTTCGAAACGCTCCTCGCCATTGCCACTGCGTGCTTGCAGGCAGGCTCGCGCCCGTTGTTCACGGCGACGCGTCGCGTGCAGTACCCAGCCGCCCGGGCAGGCAAACAGCAACGCGAGCAGGTTGATCAGTTTGGCGGGGTGGGCAGCGAACAACGAAAACAGATGCAGCGACATCACGAACCTCAAGCGATAAACGGACAGGACAGACACGCCCATGGCCTACGAACAGGGCGCGGATTCTACCGAAAGCCTGCCGCCCTGCACCGTTTTTTCCGACCAACAACGATCAGCTGAGGTAATGGCCTGGCGACTTCGTGGCGAGGGAGCTTGCTCCCGCTGGACTGCGAAGCAGTCCCAAAAAAGCTTGCACGATTAACCTGACACGCCGAGACGCTAGTCGGGGGCTGCTGCGCAGCCCAGCGGGAGCAAGCTCCCTCGCCACAAAGCGCCAATCAAGCCGGAGTAAATCCATCCGTCACGATTTCGTCATCTGAGCAGGCCACTCTGTCGCCCGTCAAAACCTGCACGGACCCCATCATGCTGCACGCCGAAAACCAGGATCGTCTCTATCTCATCAGCCCGAGCGAGGAACAACAGAACCTTGTCGGCAGCCTGTCCTTCAATGTCCAGGATCAGCACTGGCTGGTCTACTGCGCCCTCGGCGGGCATCAACATGCCGATTTGCCAGAGGCCGACCTGCTGACCGGGATCAGTGTGTTGGAGTTTTATTCACAGGCGGCCTGAAAACCAATGTGGGAGCGAGCCTGCTCGCGAATGCGGCGGCACATTCAACATCAATGTGACTGACAAACCGCTATCGCGAGCAGGCTCGCTCCCACAGGGGTGTACTGCCTGAATGAGTTGAAAGCTTACTCAGCCAATACCTGCCCAATGGTCGGGTCTTTGAACAACCGGGTCAGAGCATCACTCAACACGTCGCTCACCAGCTTGGTGTTGGTGTCCTGGTTCGGCGCCATGCCGAAGCGCTGGTCCAGCGAAGCGCCGTAGCGACCGCTGTAGCGGCGGTTGGCGTTCTGCACGTCGGAACGGAAGGTCGCGCCGATGGTGGCTTCGGTCACGTACATGCCTTCCTTGGGCGACTGATACTTGAGCTCGGCCAGGGTCACGGTCAGTTGTGGTGCGTTCAGGGCGTTGGCGGTTGGGGTGAAGCCCAGCAGGCGTACCGCCGCTTCGGCCTGAGCCTGCAATTTCGGCAGGATCTGCGCGCCTTGCACGGTGATCACGCTGGTTTCCGGGTACAAGCCGCCACGGGTACCGAGGGTCGGCGAAGGACGACCGTCCACCACGCGCACCACCACCGGCTGGCCACGACCTACAGGCGCCAGCTGGGCATTGAGCTTGGGCTCCGGGTTAAGTTGTTGCGGACTGTGGGCGCAGCCGACGAGGGCCAGACTGGTCACAGCGATCAAACCGAACAACAGGCGTTGCAACATGCTCTTCTCTCCAGAATCGGGCACAAACAGGCCGGCAGTATAGCGGTGGGCCATCGCGGGGAACCAGCACCGCGGGATGAATACTGAAAAGTCTGACAAAACCCGCGCGGGCCGGTTCCTATCCCCATCTGTCACCCCATTGTCACGCGCCTTACACCGGCATGTCATCGCCCGCTGTCAGGCTCTTTCACAAGCCTCCTGACCCGGTATTCGATCATGCGCTTTCTTATTTCCCTGTTCACCCCGCGCCCGCATCATCGCAGCTTCGCCCTGTTGGACGGCAATGGCCGCTGCCAGGCCTTCAAGCAGTGCAGCCTGCAGCCGATGGGCGAGGGCTGGGTGGAAATCGAAGAGATCCGCCTCAACTGGCTGCACCAGCCATTGCCCGCCAGCGCTCGCGTGCAACCGCTTCGCGCCCGCTCACGCAACCGGCAACTGTTGACCATCTGACCGGACGGCTAATAAAAGTCATTAAACACGACCATTTCCCTGCGTTTCTTCGATACAATCTCCCCCCGATTATAAGGACGTCTCCTGATCGGGCCTCGCAACATCGCCGATGCGCTGGTATTGGCACCCCGCAACGCCCACAGAGAGCCGCCCACACAGATCGAGTGAAGCTGGCGCGCTTGCTGTTCTCAGGCAAATCATCCCTTCTCGCGAATCTGCAGAGCTGTCATTACGCTCGGTCACTGAGCTGTCTGCCCGTTTTGCCTGTCATGTATTACATGGGGGCAAACCAAACCGGGCGCGGTGCCAGGCTGGGACAGCCCTTTTTTGAGGTTCACGTCTTCAAAAGAGCGTGAAAAAAACGGGTTTTCACAACTTCACAAGAGTGTGGCGAGCAAATGAAGAGTTTTGCGTCTGAACAAGCACCATCAGCGTCTGTAACAGCCCAACGACACAGGACCGGCCATCGCTCAAGAACCGGCGCCTGAAGCCTGTCCGCTACGGATTTGGTTGCACGAACGGATGTCTCGGCCATAAGTCGAATTGCCCGCCCGGCGCTTAAGTGAGTTCATAGGACGCTTGAGGCCAGGCTGCATGCATCCGCAGTAGTTGCGAAAAAATTGCGAAGATTCGGACATGGCGATCCTGGCCATGGATACCTGGGGCACAACCGACCTGCCCTGCCATTCCTGGCCGCTATGCCGACAATTTGGTGCTGCAGATTTTGGAGACGCGTTAAATGGCGCATAACGAAGCAGTCGATGTAGTTCTGGTAGGGGCCGGCATCATGAGTGCCACCCTGGCCGTACTGCTCAAGGAACTCGACCCCGCGATCTCGCTGGAAGTCGTCGAGCTGATGGATTCCGGTGCCGCGGAGAGTTCCAACCCCTGGAATAACGCCGGCACCGGCCACGCCGGGCTGTGTGAGCTCAACTACACGCCCCAGGCCGCCGATGGCAGTATCGACATCAAGAAAGCCGTGCACATCAACACCCAGTTCGAGGTGTCGAAGCAGTTCTGGACGTACCTGACTAAAAAAGGCACGTTCGGCTCCTCCAAGTCCTTCATCGCCCCGGTACCGCACCTGAGTTTCGTGCAGGGCGAAAAAGGCGTGTCGTTCCTCAAGAAGCGCTTCGAGCTGCTGAAACAGCACCACGCCTTCGCCGACATGGAGTACACCGAAGACAAAGGCAAGATGGCCGAGTGGATGCCGCTGATGATGCCTGGCCGGCCCGCCGATGAAGTCATCGCCGCGACCCGGGTCATGAACGGCACCGACGTCAACTTCGGCGCCCTGACCAACCAGTTGCTCAAGCACCTGACCAGCGCCCCGGATACCCAGGTCAAATACTGCAAGCGCGTCACCGGCCTCAAGCGCAACAGCAATGGCTGGACCGTAAGCATCAAGGACGTGAACTCCGGCAACAGCCGCGAAGTCGACGCCAAATTCGTTTTCCTGGGCGCTGGCGGTGCAGCGCTGCCGTTGCTCCAGGCCTCAGGCATCGAGGAAAGCAAGGGCTTCGGCGGCTTCCCGGTCAGCGGCCAGTGGCTGCGTTGCGACAACCCGGACGTGGTCAAGCATCACCAGGCCAAGGTCTACAGCCAGGCCGCCGTGGGCTCGCCACCCATGTCGGTGCCGCACCTGGACACCCGCGTGGTCGATGGCAAGAAGTCCCTGCTGTTCGGGCCCTACGCCGGTTTCACCACCAAGTTTCTCAAGCACGGTTCGATCATGGACCTGCCGTTGTCGGTACGCGCCGGCAACATCGGCCCGATGCTGGCCGTGGCCCGGGACAACATGGACCTGACCAAATACCTGATCAGCGAAGTGATGCAGTCCATGGAGCAGCGCCTGGAATCCCTGCGTCGCTTCTACCCCGAGGCGAAAGCCGAGGACTGGCGTCTGGAAGTGGCCGGCCAACGGGTGCAGATCATCAAGAAAGACCCGAAGAAAGGTGGCGTCCTGCAGTTCGGTACCGAACTGGTGGCGGCCAAGGACGGCAGCCTCGCCGCCCTGCTCGGCGCGTCGCCTGGCGCTTCGGTCACCGTATCGATCATGCTGGAACTGATCGAACGCTGCTTCCCGGAAAAAGCCAAGGGTGAGTGGGCGACCAAGCTCGCGGAAATCTTCCCGGCCCGGGAGAAAGTCCTGGAAACCGACGCGGCGCTGTATCGCAAGATCAACGCCCAGAACAACGTCGCGCTGGAACTGGTTGAAGAAAGCAGCGAAACCCAAAGCTACGCTTGATTGGCTCGTATGAAAAAACGCCCCGTTCTCCATGAGAGCGGGGCGTTTTTTATGGGTGGCGCTTTCGTGGCGAGGGAGCTTGCTCCCGCTGGCCTGCGAAGCAGGCCCATGACCAATCAGCCACGCGCCTTGTTGAACAACTCGATGTATTCCTCGGCATTGCGCTGGTCCTGGATCAACGCGACAAAATCGTTACCTTTTTCATCCTTGCCATTGAGATCGTAGCCGGCCTCGACGAAGAACGTCAGGAACCGCTCGAAATCGTCGACTCGCAGGCCACGGTAACCCTTGATCAATTTGTGCAGCGACGGCGACGTGGCATCGACCGGTTCGAAATTGAGGAACAGCTTGATCTGCTCGTCGCCAATCTCATCGCCAATCACTTGTTTCTTGTCTTTACGCATTGCCGGCTCCAGCTTGCACAATTCACGGGGCGGGCAGTTTACCCCTGCCAGACGTCGCGGCTCAACGCGGGCGTTCGGCACCGGTGTGCAGGTCGGCCCAGATATGGCCGTTGGCGTAGGTCAGGAACTGCACATAGACCGTGTTATTGCGCAACAGATCGATAACCACCCGGTACTGGGCCTGTGGATAAGACAGGGTCAGGGTCTTGCTCGCTTCATCGAACATTGGCTTCTTCAGGCTTTTGCTTTCACCATCAAAGTTGAGGATCACCTGGTTGAGGGTGGCGCCTTTGTTCAGCGCCTTGCCCTTCAGACGCACCAACAACGGTGATGTGACCGGTATCGGTTGCTGATTGGACTGACGCTGATTGCCCAGCACCACCGAATACTCGGTCACTTGTAGCAGTTGCTGCTGTTCAGGCTGCTCCTGGCGCACCGTCAGGTCATCGGGCGGCAGGAACTGGCTGTGCATCGGCGCGGCTCCGGCCGCCAGGGTCAAGCTCGATAGCAACAGCAAGGCGGCGCAGCGGCGGATCGATACACGCATGACAGGCTCCAGGGTCTTGGCCGGGCACTCTAGCATGAGCGGGGGCAGTAAAAATAATCGGCCCGGATCAATACTTCGGGGCTACGAGGGCGGCATACTCAGATGGCCATCCCGGCGGAAACAACTGGTGATGTCTTTGTGGCGAGGGAGCTTGCTCCCGCTCGGCGGCGCAGCCGTTGTAAAACGCCTGATGCGTTCAGTCTGGAGGATTGCATCAGGCCATTTTGGGGCGCTTCGCACCCAGCGGGAGCAAGCTCCCTCGCTACAAAAACGTCTGCCCAAACCTTTGTGTGGAGTGCCTATGTCCTTCTCCGCCCCACCATTATTTGCCGCGTGGCGCCAGAGCTGGCGTGCCGGTTACACCCTTGCGCGCCTGCGGGGCGACCTGGTGGCCGGGCTGACCGTGGGCATTATCGCGATTCCCTTGGCCATGGCCCTGGCGATCGCCGTCGGCGTACCGCCGCAACACGGTTTGTACACGGTGCTGGTGGCCGCACCGCTGATTGCCCTGACCGGCGGTTCGCGCTTCAACGTAAGTGGGCCGACGGCGGCGTTCGTGGTGATCCTGCTGCCCATCACTCAGCAATATGGCCTGGGTGGCCTGCTGCTGTGCACGATGCTCGCCGGGCTGATCCTGATCGCCCTCGGGGTGATGCGCGCCGGACGGTTGATTCAGTACATCCCCTATCCGGTCATCCTGGGTTTCACCGCCGGGATCGGCGTGGTCATTGCCACCTTGCAACTCAAGGATCTGCTGGGCCTGAGCACCGCCGGCCAGGCCCGGCACTACATCGAGCAGCTGGGCGAGTTGATCGTGGCGCTGCCCGGCGCACGCCTGGGCGACGGCCTCATCGGAGCCAGCTGCCTGGCGGTGTTGATTGCCTGGCCGCGCTGGGTGCCGAGGGTGCCCGGCCATCTGGTGGCCCTGCTGGTCGGCGCACTCCTGGGGCTGGCGCTGGAGCGCGGTGGCTGGCCGGTCGCGACATTGGGCGAACGCTTCAGTTACCTGCTCGACGGCGTGGCGCATCCGGGCATACCGCCGTTCCTGCCCCGTTTTGATTGGCCGTGGAATCTGCCGGACGGCCAAGCTCGTCCGTTGACGCTGTCCTATGACCTGATCCGGCAGTTGATGGCGCCCGCATTCGCCATTGCCATGCTCGGCGCCATCGAATCGCTGCTGTGCGCCGTGGTGGCCGACGGCATGACCGGCAGCAAGCACGATCCCAATGCCGAGTTGATCGGTCAGGGCCTGGGCAACCTGGTTGCGCCGCTGTTCGGCGGGATCACCGCCACCGCCGCCATCGCCCGCAGCGCCACCAACGTACGCAGCGGTGCGTCGTCACCGTTGGCGGCGATTATCCACAGCCTCGTGGTACTGCTGGCGATGGTGCTGCTGGCGCCGCTGTTCAGCTACTTGCCCATGGCAGCATTGGCGGCGCTGCTGGTGATGGTCGCCTGGAACATGAGCGAAGCCGGACATGTGCTGCACACGCTGCGCATCGCCCCGCGCAGTGATGTGCTGGTGTTGCTGACCTGCCTGAGCCTGACGGTGCTGTTCGACATGGTGCTGGCAGTTGCCGTCGGCCTGCTGCTGGCCGCCGGGTTGTTCATCAAGCGCATGAGTGAATTGACCGACAGTGCGGAACTGCCACGTCAGTTCCACCAGGCCCTGCAGCAGATGCCCGAACACGTGCGCTGCTATGGCATCCGCGGCCCACTGTTCTTTGGCGCAGCCGAAAAGGCCCTGGACGTGCTGCGCCGCTTCGATCCTGGCGTGCGGGTGGTCGTGGTGGAAATGAGCGCAGTGCCGATGCTCGACATGACCGCGCTGGCCGCGTTTGAAAACATCCTCAAGGATTACCGCAAGCAGGGCATCGGCCTGATCCTGGTGGCAACCGCCCCGCGGGTACGCCTGAAACTGCGCCGCGCCGGCATCCATCGTGAGCAACGCCAACTGGCGTATGTACAGACGCTGGAGCAGGCACGGGTCAAGAGTGAGCAGTGGTTGGCGGCTGGCACCACCCGCTCAAGGCTTGCCTGAACCCGTGGCGAGGGAGCTTGCTCCCGCTGGGACAGTCCGACGCCTCGGGCACAGCAGCCCCAATTGCAGGTGGGTGCTACGCACCCAAGCGGGAGCAAGCTCCCTCGCCACGGGACTGCGTAGCCCTTCCAAGCCGTACTCAGTCGAACTGCGCGCGCATCCAGGCCTGGTACTCAGCCACGCCCGGCTCGCCTTCGCGAGGTGCCCAATGGGCCAGTTCGCCTTCGCCCACGGGACGATACGGCCCGGCCTTGCATTCGAACATCATGCTGTCGGCCTGCAATACCACCAGGCCGTGGTACACACCAGCGGGCAAGTCGATGCCGAGGCAATCGCCGCCGGCCTGCAGGATACGCTTGTCCACCACCGCACCGTCTTCGTCAAACACCAACACCCCCAGCCGGCCCCTGAGCACCAGCAAGGTCTCAGCCTTGTCAGCGCTCAGGTGGCGGTGCGGCGGGATGTAAGTCGAAGGCTGCAAGCCAACCGCCATGCGGTGGCAGGGCTCATCCATCTGGTGAAAGTTGTGATGCTGTCGCCCGCGAGGATTGGCCGCGGCTTTGCCGGCCAACTCTTCGAACAGCGCCTGGTCCAGAAAGCTTGGCCGGATCATGGATTACATTCCTTTGACGGCAAAAATACCGTTGGCGTTGCGCCAGTAGCCCTTGTAGTCCATGCCATAGCCGAAGATGTAGCGGTCGACACACGGCAGGCCCACGAAATCGGCCTTCAGGTCGGGACGGGCCTTGCGGTCGTGGTCCTTGTCGATCAACACGGCGGTGTGCACGGCACGGGCGCCGGCGTGTCTGCAGAAGTCGATGATCGCGCCCAGGGTGTGACCTTCATCGAGGATATCGTCGATGATCAACACGTCGCGGTCGATGAACGAGACTTCCGGCTTGGCTTTCCAGAACAGGTCGCCGCCGCTGGTCTCGTTGCGATAACGAGTGGCGTGCAGGTAGGACGCTTCCAGCGGGAAATTCAGGTAGGTCAGAAGCTTGCCGGAGAAAATCAGTCCGCCGTTCATCACACAGAACACCACCGGGTTGGCCTCGGCCAACTGCTCGTTGATTTGCGCACCGACACGGGCGATGGCCGCTTCGACTTCGGCTTCGCTGTACAGGCAGTCAGCCTCGCGCATGATTTGACGGATATGCTCGAGATCAGCGGACATGGCGCTCTCCAAAGGGCGGTTGAGGATGGGCAGGTTCGGAAAAGCGGGCAAAGGTACGCATCCCGACCGGCCAGATCAAGCGTTTGTGGACTAACGTTCTGTATTGTCTATAGGACAACACTCTCGGATAGATTAATCTAGGCCGGTTTTTTTGCCCGCCGCCGGAGCCAGCCCCATGCCCATCCTCGAGATCCGCCATCCGCTGATCAGACACAAACTCGGCCTGATGCGCCGCGCCGACATCAGCACGAAGAATTTCCGCGAGCTCGCCCAGGAAGTCGGTGCCCTGCTCACCTACGAAGCCACCAAGGACCTGCCGCTCGAATCCTATGAAATCGACGGTTGGGCCGGTGCGGTCCAGGTCGAGAAAATCGCCGGCAAGAAAATCACCGTGGTGCCGATCCTGCGCGCCGGTATCGGCATGCTCGAAGGCGTGCTCAGCCTGATCCCCGGTGCCAAGGTCAGCGCCGTGGGCGTGGCGCGCAATGAAGAAACGCTGCAAGCGCACACGTACCTGGAAAAACTCGTTCCGGAAATCGACGAGCGCCTGGCAATGATCATCGACCCGATGCTTGCCACGGGCAGCTCCATGGTCGCCACCATCGACCTGCTGAAAAAAGCCGGTTGCCGGGACATCCGCGCCATGGTGCTGGTGGCGGCGCCCGAAGGCATCAAGGCCGTGGAAGACGCTCACCCCGACGTGACCATCTACACGGCGTCCATCGATCAGAAACTCAACGAACACGGCTACATCATCCCGGGCCTGGGCGATGCCGGCGACAAGATCTTCGGCACCAAGCAGAAGGACGCCTGAGCATGCAGGATGAGTTCAACGATCCGCTCTGGCGCCAGGTGCTGTCAGGCGCACAGATGTTGTTCGTGGCCTTCGGCGCCCTGGTGCTGATGCCGTTGATCACTGGCCTGGACCCGAACGTCGCACTGTTCACGGCGGGCCTGGGCACGATCCTGTTCCAAATCGTTACCGGCCGTCAGGTGCCGGTGTTCCTGGCGTCGAGCTTTGCGTTCATTACCCCCATCATTCTCGCCAAGGGCCAGTTCGGCCTGGCAGCGACCATGGGTGGCGTGATGGCGGCCGGTTTCGTCTACACCTTCTTGGGCCTGGCGGTGAAGATCAAGGGCACCGGGTTCATCGACCGGCTGCTGCCGCCTGTGGTCATCGGCCCGGTGATCATTTCCATCGGCCTGGCGATGGCGCCGATTGCCGCGAACATGGCGATGGGCAAGGCCGGTGACGGCACTGAGCTGATTCATTATCAGACCGCAATGATGATCTCCATGCCGGCCCTGCTCACCACCCTGATCGTCGCGGTGTTCGGCAAAGGGATTTTCCGCCTGGTGCCGATCATTTCCGGCGTGCTGGTCGGCTTCGCCATGGCGTTCTTCTTCGGCGTGGTGGACACCGCGAAAATCGCCGCCGCTCCATGGTTCGCCCTGCCGAACTTCACCGCGCCGGAATTCAACTGGCAGGCGATCCTGTTCATCGTGCCCGTGGCGCTGGCGCCGGCCATCGAGCACATCGGTGGAGTGATTGCCGTGGGCAGCGTGACCGGTCGCGACTACCTGAAAAAACCCGGCCTGCATCGCACCCTGTTCGGTGACGGCATCGCCACCACCGCAGCCGGCCTGTTCGGCGGCCCGCCCAATACCACCTATGCCGAAGTCACCGGCGCGGTAATGCTGACCAAGAACTACAACCCGAAAATCATGACCTGGGCATCGATCTTCGCCATCGCCCTGGCGTTCATCGGCAAGTTCGGCGCACTGCTGCAAAGTATCCCGGTGCCGGTGATGGGCGGGATCCTGTGCCTGTTGTTCGGTTCGATTGCGGCGGTGGGCATGAACACCCTGATCCGCCACAAGATCGACCTGGGCGAGGCGCGTAACCTGGTGATCGTCTCGGTGACGCTGGTGTTCGGCATCGGCGGTGTGCTGGTCGGCACCGGTACCGGCCCGGACGACTTCGGCCTCAAGGGCATCGCCCTGTGTGCGGTGGTGGCGATTGCGCTGAACCTGATCCTGCCGGGCAATGACGGTTGGAAGCAGAAGAAGGCGGATGAGCCGCTGCTATAAATCAGCCTGTTCTATTGTGGCGAGGGAGCTTGCTCCCGCTTGGGTGCGAAGCGCCCATCTAATGGGGCTGCTTCGCAGTCCAGCGGGAGCAAGCTCCCTCGCCACAGTTTTGTATTACAAAGCAATCGGCGCCCGCTCACACAACCGGCTCAACGCCTCGGCCCACTGCGGCTGATCATTGAGGCACGGCACCAGCACCAGCTCCTCGCCACCCGCCGCCAGAAACTGCTCGCGACCACGATCACCGATCTCTTCCAGGGTTTCGATGCAGTCCGCCACGAACGCCGGGCACATCACCAGGACTTTCTTCACACCGCTTTTACCCAGTTCATCCAGGCGCGCTTCGGTATAGGGCTCGATCCACTTGGCGCGGCCCAGGCGGGACTGAAACGACACCGACCAGTGCCCGTCCTTGAGCCCCATGCGCTGGGCAAACAACTCGGCGGTACGAATGCACTGGGCACGGTAACAGGTCGCCATGACTTCCGGCGGTGCGTTCTTGCAGCAGTCGGCATCCTTGAAGCAATGGAATCCCGTCGGGTCGAGCTTGGTCAGGTGCCGCTCCGGCAGCCCATGGAAACTGAGCAACAGATGATCGTAGTCCTGGACCAGATATGGCTTGGCGCTGGCCACTAGAGCGTCGAGGTATTCCGGCTGATCGTAGAACGGCTGGAGGATCGAGAACTGCACATCGAGCTTCTTCTCCCGCGCCACGCGCCGAGCTTCTTCAATGACCGTGGTGACGGTACTGTCGGCGAACTGCGGATACAACGGCGCCAGGGTGATCGTCTTGTGGCCCTGGTTCGCCAGGCGCACCAGGGCCGACTCGATCGATGGCTCGCCGTAGCGCATCGCCAACTCTACCGGGCCCCGGGTCCATTGCGCGGTCATGGCCTGTTGCAAGCGACGACTGAGCACCACCAGCGGTGAGCCCTCCTTCCACCAGATCGAGGCGTAGGCGTGAGCCGACTGCTCGGGACGCTTGATCAGGATCAGCGACACCAACAACCGCCGCACCGGCCACGGCAGGTCGATGACATAAGGATCCATCAGGAATTGGTTGAGGTAGCGGCGCACATCGGGCACCGAGGTGGAAGCAGGCGAACCCAGGTTTACCAGAAGCAATGCGTGATCGGTCATGCAACGTCCTATTTCAGAAGCGGCTGGACAAGTCGTCCAGAGCCGCAGGTAAATCAGTGAAGCGGAAGGTAAAACCCGCCGCCTGCAATCGGGCCGGGGTGGCGCGCTGGCCGCCCAGCAACAACAGTGACATTTCCCCCAGCGCGACCTTCAACGCCAGCTCCGGCATCGGCAGCACCGCCGGCCGATGCAACACGCGCCCCAGGGCCTTGGCGAAATCGCGATTGCGCACCGGGTTCGGCGCGCAGGCATTATAGGGACCGCTGGCCTCATCGCGGAGCAGAAGAAAATCAATCAGGGCGATTTGATCGTCGATGTGAACCCACGGCATCCACTGCCGACCATTGCCGATACGCCCGCCCAGCGCCATTTTGAAGGGCGGCAACAGGCGCGACAAAATACCGCCCTCGGCGGACAGGACCAGGCCGGTGCGCACCAGCACCACCCGCACGCCCATGGCCTCGGCCCGCTGCGCGGTTTCTTCCCAGGCGATGCACAACTGACTGGCGAAATCCTCGCTGACCGGACCCGATGCTTCGGTCAGCTCACGCTCGCCACCGTCGCCATACCAACCCACCGCCGAGCCGGAGATCAGGACCTGCGGTTTCTGCTCGCAGCGCTCCAGCCACGCCAGCAATACTTCGGTCAGGGTGACGCGACTGCTCCACAACAGCATCTTGCGCTTGTGAGTCCATGGGCGGTCGCCAATCGGCGCGCCGGCCAGGTTGATCACCGCATCCACCGGCTCGACAATATCGTCAAGCTTGGCGACGGCCCGCACCTGCGCTCCGCAGATTTGCGCCACCTCGGCCGGCCGACGACTCCATACCGTCAGACGGTGGCCCTGCCCCAACCAGAGCCGGCAGAGCTGACGTCCGATCAAACCAGTACCGCCGGTCAGCAAGATATGCATGAGTTGTTTCTCCTATCGCGTTTTACCCGGCCCACTAGTCTATTTTTATAAGCAGGGATTTTTCGTATCAGACAGGGTCTGTGATTAAACAATAGGACAACCTGTCCAAGCGCGAACGGTAAAACTTATACCAAAAACCAGATTTGTACAGGTTTAAACGACGGCGTAGTCTGTACAGAAAGGTAAACGAGGCCCTCATGACTGTACCTATCGCAATCATCGGCACCGGCATCGCCGGACTCTCAGCCGCCCAGGCCCTGACGGAGGCCGGGCACACCGTTCAACTTTTCGACAAAAGCCATGGCAGCGGCGGACGCATGTCCAGCAAGCGTAGCGACGCCGGCGCGCTGGATATGGGTGCACAGTATTTCACGGCCCGCGACCGGCGCTTCGTCACCGAAGTCCAACGCTGGCAAGCCAACGGCTGGGCCGCGGAATGGAGCCCGCAACTGTACAACTTCCAGGGCGGCCAACTGAGCCCATCGCCGGACGAGCAGACCCGCTGGGTCGGCACGCCACGCATGAGCGCCATCACCCGCGCCCTGCTCGGCAAGTTGCAGGTGCAGTTTTCCTGCCGGATCACCGAGGTGTATCGCGGCCAGGAACATTGGCACCTGCAGGACGCCGAAGGTTTCACCCATGGTCCCTTCGGCCAGGTAGTGATCGCCACGCCGGCGCCACAGGCTACCGCATTGCTCGCGGCCGTGCCGAAGCTGGCCGGCGTGGCCGCCGGGGTAAAAATGGACCCCACCTGGGCCGTCGCCCTGGCATTCGAGAAGCCTCTGGATACGCCTATGGAAGGCTGCTTCGTGCAGGACAGCCCGCTCGACTGGCTGGCGCTCAACCGTAGCAAACCGGGACGCGACAGCAAGCTCGACACCTGGGTGCTGCACGCTACCAGCGACTGGAGCCGACAGAACATCGACTTGCCCAAGGAGGCCGTGATCGAACACTTGCACGGCGCCTTCGCCGAGCTGCTGCACAGTGCGATGCCCGCCCCCAGC
Source organism: Pseudomonas sp. SMV71 (assembly GCF_052042015.1). Lineage (NCBI taxonomy): Bacteria > Pseudomonadati > Pseudomonadota > Gammaproteobacteria > Pseudomonadales > Pseudomonadaceae > Pseudomonas > Pseudomonas sp. SMV71. The sequence continues at coordinate 329,973 of NZ_JBKGGU010000001.1, forward strand.
TTCAGCGTGGCTCATCGCTGGCTCTACGCCCGCCCGGCCGGCAGCCATGAGTGGGGCGCCCTGGCCGATGCCGACCTGGGCTTGTACGTGTGCGGCGACTGGTGCCTGTCCGGCCGGGTCGAAGGCGCATGGCTCAGTGGCCAGGAGGCTGCCCGCCGCTTACATGCAAGCTTGCAGTAAATCGCGTCACCCTGCGCCATTCGCTGCTGTCGAAGAAGGCAGCAGCTCCATCCGCAAGCAGAATCGCGACGCGATGCCCGCGAGCTCTTGTACAAACCGGTTGACTTGTACGACTTCGTGTCTATGATGAAAATATTGTACATGAATTTATTTCTGTACAAGATTAACCCATCAGAGGTCGCCCATGCCCAACGACGCCGCCAAACCCAGAATCGCTATCAGCGCTTGCCTGATGGGCGCTGAAGTTCGCTTCAACGGCGGGCACAAGCAATCGCAACTGTGTAGCCGCACCCTGGTGGATTACTTTGATTTCGTGCCGGTATGTCCTGAGGTTGCCATTGGCCTGGGCATTCCCAGGGAGCCGATCCGCCTGGTGGGCGATCCCGATAATCCCGCGGCAGTCGGCACGGTGGATCGTACCCTCGACGTAACGCAGCCACTGGCCGATTACGGCGTGCAGATGGCGGGCGAACTGGATGACATCTGCGGCTACATCTTCATGCAAAAGTCCCCGTCCTGCGGCCTGGAGCGGGTCAAGGTCTACCACCCCAACGGCGCGCCACAGGACGGCGGCGGCCGCGGCATCTACGCCCAGGCATTTTGTGAACGCCACCCTGACTTGCCGGTGGAGGAAGACGGTCGCCTCAACGATCCGGTGCTGCGGGAGAACTTCCTGACCCGGGTGTTCGTCTACGCCGCCTGGCAACCCTTGCGCCGCAAGGGACTGACCCGCCGTGACCTGATCGACTTCCACTCGCGCTACAAATATCTGCTGATGGCCCACAACCCGGTGCAATACAAAGTCCTGGGAGCCATGCTAGGCGACATGGGCAAGGCCGATCCCAACGACCTGGGCCCGCGTTATTTCAGCGCACTGATGGCAGCACTGAAAAAGTGTGCAACCCGGCGCACCCACACCAATGTCTTGCAACACCTGAGCGGGTATCTGAAACGCGCCATCGGCAGCGAGGACAAGCAGGAGGTGCAGCACCTGATCGGGCAATATCGACAGGGCATCGTGCCGCTGGTGGTACCGCTGACGTTGCTCAAGCATCACCTGCGCCTGCACCCCGATCCGTATCTGGCGCAACAGGTCTATCTGCAACCGCATCCGGAAAACCTCAGCCTGCGAAACGCCATCTGATGAAACGCGAAACCGATTCCAGCGCCAGTGAAGACCTGGGCGCCGACTTTGCCAAGGCCCTGGAACAAGGCTGGCTGCCGATTCGCGAGGTCGCTCGGCAGACCGGGGTCAATGCCATCACGCTGCGGGCCTGGGAACGCCGGTACGGCTTGATCGTGCCGCACCGTACGCCCAAGGGTCATCGGCTGTTCAATGCCGAACACGTGCAACGGATCCAGAGCATCCTGACGTGGATCAACCGCGGAATGGCCGTGAGCAAGATCAAGCCGTTGCTCGATACGGCGCAACCGCTGGCCGAGCCTCTTGAAGACGACTGGCAGCGTCAGCGCCACGCCCTGGTGCTGGCGGTGACGCAACTGGCCGAGCGTCAGGTCGATGAACTGGTCAACCAGGCGATGGCGCTTTACCCGCCGTGGACCGTGTGCGAGCAGTTGCTGCTGCCCCTCCTCGGCCAGCTGCAGGTGCGCTGGCAAGGACAGTTCGGTGCACAACTGGAGCGGGTTTTCCTGTACTCCTGGCTGCGCAGCAAATTCGGCAGTCGGATCTATCACAACAATCGTCAACTGCGCGGCGCGCCGCTGCTGTTGATCAATCATTCGGACGTTGGCCTGGAACCGCAGCTGTGGCTCACCGCGTGGCTGGCCAGCAGCGCCGATTGCCCGGTGGAAGTGTTCGACGCGCCGATTCCGCCGGGCGAACTGGCCCTGGCGGTGGAACGCCTGAACGCCCGCGGCGTGGTGCTGTATGCCAGCAACGCGATCAATCTGTCCCAACTGCCCAAGCTACTGGGCGCAATCGACTGCCCGATCGTCATCGCCGGCCCGGCCGCGTCGATTCATCAAGCCAGGTTATCCACGGGTGTTTCGATGATTGACGTGTCCTGGGCCGAAGATCCGTTATCCGCTCATCGCGAGCTGAGTCGTAGAGAAATCATTTGATGGAAAACAGTCTGCAACTGGTCTGGCTGCGCAGTGACTTGCGCGTGCACGACAACACCGCCCTGGCAGCAGCCGCTGCGCGGGGACCCTGTGTCGCGGTGTACTTGACGAGCCCGGCCCAGTGGCGGACCCATGACGACGCGCCGTGCAAGATTGATTTCTGGTTGCGCAACCTCGCGACGTTGAGCGCGGCACTGGATGAGCTGAATATTCCGTTGCTGATCCGCGACGCGGCGCAGTGGAGCCAGGCGCCGCAAGTGCTGCTGACGCTGTGCCGCGAACTTAATGTCGACGCGGTACATGTCAATGAAGAGTACGGGGTGAACGAGAGCCGTCGCGATACCGAAGTGGCTCGTACGCTGGCCGACCACGGGATTGCGTTCCACAGTTACCTTGACCAGTTACTATTCAAGCCCGGCACGATCCTGACCAGGACCGGCACTTATTTCCAAGTGTTCAGCCAATTTCGCAAGGTCTGCTACAGCCGTCTGCATCTTTCCTTACCAGGCCTGGTCCCGTCGCCGGTTCGACAGGCACCTGTGGGCATCGCCAGCGATCCGGTGCCCACGCAAATCGACGGCTTTGCGCCTCCTAGCCAAGCGCTGCGCGCCCTATGGCCCGCTGGCGAGACCGAAGCCCGACGGCGCCTGGAGACGTTTGTCGACCAACACATCGATTATTACCAGAGCGAACGGGATTTTCCGGCCAAGCCTGGTACCAGCCAACTGTCGGCATATCTGGCGACCGGCGTTGTCTCGCCGCGCCAGTGCCTGCATGCGGCGCTGCAAGCCAACCAGGGAGAATTCGAGAGCGGAAACGTCGGAACAGTGACCTGGATCAATGAATTGCTCTGGCGTGAGTTCTATAAACATATTCTGGTGGGCTTTCCACGCGTGTCGCGCCGCCGTGCATTCCGCCCGGAAACCGAGGCGCTGCCGTGGCGCAACGCCCCTGAAGAACTGGCGGCCTGGAAACAGGCACGCACCGGGCTGCCGATTATCGACGCGGCCATGCGTCAACTGTTGGAAACCGGGTGGATGCATAACCGTCTGCGGATGGTAGTGGCGATGTTCCTGACCAAGAACCTGCTGATCGACTGGCGCGAGGGCGAGCGTTTCTTCATGCAACACTTGATCGACGGCGACCTGGCGGCCAATAACGGCGGCTGGCAATGGAGCGCCTCCACCGGCACGGACGCATCGCCGTGGTTTCGGATATTCAATCCACTGAGTCAGTCGGAAAAGTTTGATCGAGAAGGCCGGTTCATCAGACATTGGCTACCCGAGTTGAACGATCTGGATAAGCAACAAGTCCATAACCCAAATCGTCAGGGCAGTTTGTTTGGCGCGGCGGATTACCCACCGCCCATCGTCGATCTGGCCCAATCCCGCGCTCGGGCGCTTTCTGCGTTCAGGAACCTGCCGGCGCGGCAGGACGCGACACTGCAAATGTCGGACGAGCAGCGAACATGAAATCGCCGCTGCTGGGATACGTAATTATTCAGCCGGCCATATAGTCGTACTAATACACGCAGCGCATCGAAGCGCCGCCGCGATCGATAGGAGTACCCAATGGATTCGAAGCAGCCACGGCGATATTGGCTCACCGGTGCCGGCAACGGGATCGGTGCGTCGCTGGCTGAAGCGCTGCTGGAAACGGGCGCGCACCTGGCAGTCAGTTCTGGCAGTGTCCAATCGAATGAAGCCCTGTCGTTACGCTATCCGGGACAAGTGCTGACGCTGCCGGGCAACTTGACCGACAGCCAGACCGTGCGTGAACTTGGCGAGCGGATCGCCCGGGACTGGGGATCCCTGGACACCCTGATCATCAACGCCGGAACGGCTGAGTACATCGGCGGGCAAACGACTGATCACACGTTTATCGAGCATCTGCTGCGCAGCAACCTGCTCGTCGCCAGTTATTGCATTGAAGTCGCCGAGCCTCTTTTGCGCAGCGGTACCGCACCGCATCTGGTGGGCATTGCCAGCCCGGCGACGTATCTGCCACCGACGGCCACCGAAACGAATGGCGGCGGGATGCGTTATCTGTTCGAAAAGGCTCGCGCCGACCTCGCCATTCAGGGCATCGATGTGACAATGGTTCATCCGGGGTATGACAAGCCACCCGCAGGCCATGAGGATTGTTTTTCGGCTCCGGTCCGGTGGACACCTGACGAAGCGGCACGGCACATTCTCGAGCATTTGTTGGAGCGCCCCCATGAATTGGCCTTGCCCGTCATGTCCATGACCGCTCTCTGGCCTCTCTCTTCATCGGTCGAGCACCTGCCGGCGGATACCAACGCTTGCCAGACGAAAAACGACGACCCGATCAAGGGACGACGCTGAGCCGCGCAACTGCCTTACACTGCGCGCCATGAAAACCATCCCTGTCCAGGAAATCAGCGCCCCCGCCGTCAGTTGCTCGACGTGCGCGGCGTGTTGCTGCCAGTTGGAAGTGATGTTGATCACCGACACCGGCGTTCCACAGCGCTTTATCGACACCGATGACTGGGGTGGGGAAGTGATGCGGCGGCTAGATGACGGATGGTGCGCGGCCTTGGACCGCGACAGCATGAGATGCACGATCTACGAGAACCGCCCGCTGATTTGCCGCGAATTCGAAATGGGTGCAGCGGAATGCATCGAAGAACGCCGGGGAATCACGACGGCGTATCGCTGAATCACCGTCTACCGAACCACCGCCATCGCGAGCAGGCTCGCTCCCACAGGCTGCGGTAGACGCAGATCCGGTGTTCACCAAAAACCAATGTGGGAGCGAGCCTGCTCGCGATGGCGGTGGGTCAGCCAGCATCGAGGTGACTGACCCACCGCTTTCGCGAGCAGCCTCGCTCCCACAGGTCTGGGTATTACAGCGGCATTGTGTAGTGCAGCGCGAAGCTTTCTACACCGTCGTTGGTCGACTTGATGCCGGCGTTGGAATAGTGCGTAGCGCGAATACCCACTTCATGTCCGCCATTGAAGCGCAGGCCCAAACCGATGCGGTCTTCGAACTGGAACGCCGTGCCAAGCTTGTTGCTTTCCACTTCGGTATTGGCAAACAACGCGACGCCGATACCGGCTTCGACGTAAGGCTTGATGTTCTGACCGGCAAACTCATACACAAACACTGGCGAGAACGACAGGCTGTGGTTGCTGGCTTTGTCATCGCCATCCCAATAGGTGTAGGCCCCGCTCCAGTAGCCGGTCAAGCGACCCACGTCGCTCTGCAACCAACTCTTGTCCCAATCGAACTGCATACCCAAGCGATAGGTCATGGTCGAGTCACTGGTCTGGCCGACCCCGAATTCCACGCCCGCCGCCTGTGCGGTGTAAGTGTGCCCCAGCAATGCAGCCGCAAATGCGGCAAAGCAGAATAAGCGCTTCATTAGAAACATCCTTTTCCGTACAGACTTTAGTTAGTTTTTCGTTACAACAGACTGAGCTATAGAAATCTGCGTTTAAGCAGAAGTTCAGCCCGTTTTACGTAATTTTCACATTTTGCCTACAGATCGAAGCTTCGCACACTGCCAGACGAATGCCATAGCATTGGTAGGATTTTTCCTAAATATTCTGGATCCGCGCTGCTCCAGAATCGAGTTTCGCTGGCCGGCCCTTCAGCCAGCACCCCACGTTCGGCCAACAGACGCTGAAGTTGCCGGGCCACGGCAGCGCCGGTATCGATCAAACTGATGTGTTCAGGGATCATCTGCTTGAGCAACGGCTTGAGAAATGGGTAATGAGTACAGCCCAGGATCAACGTGTCGCAGCCGGCTGCCAGCAGGGGCTCGACGTAGTGCTGCAACAGTTGGCGCAGGGCCGCACTGTGCAGGTCCCCGGTTTCGATCAGTTCCACCAGACCAGGACACGGCTGGGTGATGACCCGCACGTCAGTGGCGAAGCGGTCGAGCAAGGCGGCGAACTTGGCGCTCTGCAAGGTGCCGGTGGTGGCGAGGACGCCGACGATGCCGCTGCGGGTGGCGGCTGCCGCCGGCTTGACCGCTGGCTCCATGCCGACGATGGGCCAGTCGGGAAAGTCGCGCCGCAGATCGGCCACGGCGGCAACCGTCGCGGTATTGCACGCGACCACCAGGGCCTTGGCGCCCTGCCTCAGGAGAAAGTCAGCAATGATCGCACAGCGCTGTCGGATGAACTCCGGGGTTTTCTCGCCGTAGGGAATATGCCCACAGTCCGCGACGTACAGCAACGACTCATTGGGCAACAATTGACGGATCTCTCCCAACACCGAGAGCCCGCCGACACCCGAGTCAAGCACTCCGACCGGCGCTTCACTCATGCGCACCACCACACACGCTGCAACCTGGGTCACGCTTGACTCGCAGTTCCCGGAAGCGTGTGCCCAAGGCATCGATCAATAACAGACGCCCCACCAGCGGCTCACCGAAACCGGCCAGCAGCTTCAACGCCTCCAGTGCTTGCAGACTCCCCACCAGTCCCACCAGCGGCCCAAGCACACCCGCTTCGCTACAGGTCAGCTCGGCTTCGCTGCCGTGGCCATAGAGGCAGTGATAACAGGGACTCTCGGCACGGCGCGGATCGAACACCGATAACTGCCCCTCCAGACGAATCGCCGCGCCACTGACCAGCGGTTTGCCTGCCGATACACACGCTGCGTTCACTGCCTCGCGGGTCGAGAAATTGTCGGAGCAGTCCAGCACCACATCCACGACCGCCACCGCGGCGGCCAGGCTGTCTTCGTCCATGGCCGCTGGATGAGGCACCAGCCGCACCTCAGGGTTGATGGCCGTCAGGCGACGGATCGCCGAATCGACCTTGCTCAGGCCGACGCTGTCGGTGTCATGGATGATCTGGCGTTGCAGGTTGGTCAGGTCGACCGTGTCGAAATCCGCCAGGTGCAACTCGCCGACGCCAGCCGCCGCCAGATACAAGGCCACCGGGGCGCCGAGGCCGCCCAGGCCGACGATCAGCACGCGGCCCTGCTTGAGGCGCAACTGGCCGTCGATGTCGACGTGTTGCAACAGAATCTGCCGGCTATAACGCAACAGCTCCTGATCGTTCAGCACGGCAGGCACCCCAGGCTGATGCGCTCATGACCGCCCAGGTCCTGGCGACTGTGGACTTCCATCATCCCTTGGGCGCGAAGCAAGTCACGCACCGCCTCGGCCTGATCGTAGCCATGTTCGAGCATCAGCCAGCCTCCCGGTGCGAGGTGCGCCGGTGCCTGGGCAATGATCTCGCGCAGGTCATCCAGGCCATCCTGCCCCGCCACCAGCGCACTGGCCGGCTCGAAGCGCACGTCACCCTCGGCCAGATGCGGATCCGTGGCGGCGATGTAGGGCGGATTGCTGATGATCAACTCGAAGCGCTCGCCGTCCAGTGCACTGAACCAATGGCTGCTCAAGACAGTGACATTGCGCAGGTCCAGGCGTTGGCGATTGCGTTCGGCCAGGGCCACCGCCTCCAGCACGCGGTCCACCGCGGTGACCTTCCAGGCCGGTCGCTCGCTGGCCAGCGCCAGGGCAATCGCGCCGCTGCCGGTGCCCAGGTCCAGGACCCGGGCCGGCGTGGCGGGTAGCAAGGCCAGCGCGGTTTCCACCAGCAGCTCGGTGTCGGGACGCGGGATCAACGTGTGGGGCGCCACTTCCAGGTCGAGTTTCCAGAAGCCCTGCTGCCCCAGGATGTAGGCCACCGGCTCGCCGGAACGTCGACGCCGCAGGTATTCGGAAAACAGCAAGGCAGCTTCGCTCGGCACGATGCGCTCGGGCCAGGTGTGCAGGAAGCTGCGGGACTTGCCCAGCGCAGCCGCCAGCAACAGTTCGGCGTCCAGGCGAGCAGTGGGCGAATCCGGCAGCTCGGCGGCGCGGAGCAAACTGGCGATGATGGTCATGGATTCACCTCTTACTCGCCGATCGCAGCCAACTGGTCGGCCTGGTATTCGGCCAGCAACGGCTCGATGACCGCTTCGACACCGCCGGCAAGAATCTCATCGAGCGAATACAGGGTCAGGTTGACGCGGTGGTCGGTAACCCGGCCCTGGGCAAAGTTGTAGGTGCGGATCCGCTCGGAACGGTCGCCCGAGCCCACCAGCAGCTTGCGCTCACTGGCAATGGCGTTGGCGGCGGCGCTGGTCTGCTGGTCGTTGAGCTTGGCCGACAACCAGGCCATGGCCCGCGCCCGGTTCTTGTGCTGGGAACGTTCTTCCTGGCACTCCACCACGATGCCAGAAGGCAAGTGAGTGATGCGGATCGCCGAGTCGGTCTTGTTGACGTGCTGGCCGCCCGCGCCGGAGGAACGGTAGGTATCGATGCGCAAGTCCGCCGGATTGATCTCGATGGCTTCCTGCTCATCTGGCTCGGGTAACACCGCCACGGTGCAGGCCGAGGTGTGGATACGCCCCTGGGACTCGGTAGCCGGCACCCGTTGTACCCGGTGCGCGCCGGACTCGAACTTCAGCTTGCCGTAGACGTTGTCGCCCTCGACCCGGGCAATCACCTCTTTATAACCCCCGTGTTCGCCTTCGTTCTCCGAAAGGATTTCCACGCGCCAGCCACGCCGCTCGGCGTAGCGTGAATACATGCGGAACAGGTCGCCGGAGAAAATCGCCGCTTCGTCGCCGCCGGTGCCGGCACGGATTTCGAGGAACACGTTGCGCCCGTCGTTCGGGTCCTTGGGCAGCAGCATGCGTTGCAGGTTGCTCTCCAGCTCGACCAACTGCTCCTTGGCTTCGCGAACTTCTTCTACCGCCATTTCCCGCAGGTCCGGGTCGCTGTCCTTGAGCAGCGCCTGAGCACCTTCAAGATCAGTCTGCACTTTGAGCAACTGTTTATAGGTGGCGACAATCGGCTCGACTTCCGCATATTCCTTGGAATAGGTGCGGAATTTGTTCTGGTCGGAAATGACCTCGCCATCGCCGAGCAAGGCGGTCAGTTCTTCGAAACGGTCCTGGAGAACATCCAGTTTATTGAGCAGTGACGCTTTCATTGCGGTTTTTTATCCGAAAAACTATCCGGTGAACCCTCACCGAGGGCAAAGAGTTCCTGGGCCATGGCCAGCGCATCGAGGCGGCCTTCGGCGGTCAGTTTCTTGAGCTGGACGCTGGGGGCGTGGAGCAATTTGTTGGTCAACCCGCGAGCCAGTTGCACCAGCACCTCCTCGGCGTTGCCGCCGTTGGCCAGCAGGCGCTGGGCCTTTTGCAACTCCTCGTCGCGCAGGCGTTCGCTTTGCTGACGATAGGCCTTGAGCACATCCACCGCCGCCAGCTCACGCAGGCGCACCATGAAATCCTCGGCGCCGACGTTGACCATCTCTTCGGCCGCCTGGGCCGCGCCTTGCCGGCTCTTGAGGTTCTCGGCGACCACTTCGTGCAGGTCGTCGACACTGTAGAGATAGACATCATCCAGTTCGCCGACTTCCGGCTCGATATCCCGGGGAACAGCGATGTCTACCATGAAGATCGGCTTGTGCTTGCGCAGTTTCAAGGCGCTTTCCACCGCGCCCTTGCCCAGGATCGGCAACTGGCTGGCGGTGGAACTGATGACGATGTCGCTGTGCACCAGCTCCGCCGGAATGTCCGCCAGCAGCACCGCATGGGCACCGAACTGTTCGGCAAGGGTGCTGGCCCGTTCCAGGGTCCGGTTGGCGACCACGATGCGTTTGACCCCCAGGTCGTGAAGATGGCGGGCGACCAGGGTGATGGTCTCGCCGGCGCCGATCAGCAGCGCCTGGCTGCGTTGCAGGTCGCTGAAAATCTGTTTCGCCAGGCTGACGGCGGCGAATGCCACGGACACCGGGTTCTCGCCGATGGCCGTGTCGGTGCGCACCTGCTTGGCGGCATTGAAGGTGGCCTGGAACAGCCGCCCCAGCAACGGGCCGACGGTGCCCGCCTCGCGGGCCACGGCGTAGGCCGACTTCATCTGGCCGAGGATCTGCGGCTCGCCCAGCACCAGCGAGTCGAGCCCCGAGGCGACGCGCATCATGTGACGAACGGCCGCATCGTCCTCGTGCACATAAGCACTGGCCCGCAGCTCTTGCAGGCTCAGATTGTGGTAATCGGCCAGCCAGCGCAGCACCGACTCGGCCGAAACGTGATCCTGTTCTATATAAAGCTCGCTGCGATTGCAGGTGGAGAGGATCGCGGCTTCGCGGCTGTCGGTGAGTCGGCAGAGCTGCTGCAGGGCCTCCACCAGCTGCTCAGGCGTAAAGGCCACGCGCTCGCGGACATCTACTGAAGCAGTCTTGTGGTTGATACCAAGTGCAAGGAAGGCCATTCAAGGTCGCTGATGGTGACGTGAAGCCGGCAATTGTCCTACTTCGCAGAATCCAGAACAACCACCCGATCTCTATCGCGCCGGCCAATCGCGTAAATCGACGGGGCGGTTATGTTTGACCCAAGGCTTGTGTCATGATGATCCGACCGCAGGTTAGTCGTCCTCTTCCTATATGAATAGATCTTCCGCGTTGCTCCTCGCTTTAGCCTTGCTCAGCGGCTGCCAGTCCATGGCCCCCGTTTCGACGGACGGTACGCCGCCGGTCGAAGACAGCACCCCGGCGCCTGAAAAGCCCAAGGTCTACGGCTCGTTCAGTGAAGAAACCATTTTCAGCCTGTTGAGCGCCGAGCTGGCGGGCCAGCGCAACCGCTTCGACATCGCGCTGGACAACTACGTGACCCAGGCCATCAATACTCAGGATCCGGGCATTTCCGAGCGGGCATTTCGCATCGCCGAGTATCTGGGCGCCGACCAGCCCGCGCTGGATACGGCGCTGATCTGGGCGAAGAATGCCCCGGACGACCTCGAAGCGCAGCGCGCCGCGGCCATACAACTGGCGCGGGCCGGGCGCTACGACGATTCCATGATGTATATGGAGAAAGTCCTGCTGGGCAAGGGCGACACCCATTTCGACTTCCTCGCGCTGTCGGCCGCCGACACCGACCAGGAAACCCGCAACGGCCTGATGAAAAGCTTCGACCGCCTGTTGCAGCGCCACCCGAACAACGGCCAGCTGATTTTCGGCAAGGCCCTGCTGTTGCAACAGGACGGTGACAGCAAAGGCGCCCTCAGGCTGCTGGAGGACAACCCGCCGGAAGCCGGCGAAGTGGCGCCGATCCTGTTGCGCGCCCGTCTGCTGCAAGGCCTGGACCGTGGCGACGAAGCGTTGCCACTGTTGGAAAAAAGCATCAGGAAATACCCGGATGACAAGCGCCTGCGCCTCACCTACGCCCGCATGCTGGTGGAAAACAACCGCATGGACGACGCCAAGGTGGAGTTCTCCAGCCTGGTCCAGCAATACCCCGAAGACGACGAGTTGCGCTATTCCCTGGCATTGGTCTGCCTGGAAGCCAAGGCCTGGGACGAGGCCAAGGGCTACCTGGAAGACCTGATCGCCCGGGACAGCCACGTCGACTCGGCCCACCTGAACCTTGGCCGCATCGCCGAAGAACGCAACGACCCCGAGAGCGCATTGATCGAGTACGCCCAGGTCGGCCCGGGCAATGACTATCTGCCGGCCCAGTTGCGCCAGGCCGATATCCTGATCGGCAATGGCAAGGCCGCCGAAGCCCAGAGCCGCCTCGCCGTGCAGCGCGATGCCCAGCCGGACTACGGCATCCAGCTGTACCTGATCGAAGCCGAGACCCTGTCGGCCAACAATCAGGGCGACAAGGCCTGGAATGTCCTGCAACAAGCCTTGAAACAGTATCCGGACGATCTGAACCTGCTGTACACCCGGGCCATGCAGGCGGAAAAACGCAATGACCTGGCGCAGATGGAAAAAGACCTGCGCCTGATCATCCAGCGCGATCCGGACAATGCCATGGCCCTCAACGCGTTGGGCTACACCCTGTCGGATCGCACCACCCGCTACGACGAAGCCAAGGTGCTGATCGAACAGGCCCACCAGATCAATCCGGAAGACCCGGCGGTGCTCGACAGCCTCGGCTGGGTGAATTTCCGCCTGGGCAACCTCGATGAAGCCGAGCGCCTGTTGCGCCAGGCCCTGGAGCGTTTTCCCGACCAGGAAGTCGCCGCTCACCTGGGCGAAGTGCTGTGGGCCAACGGCAAGCAGCGCGAGGCCCGGCAGATCTGGAGCAAATTCCTCAAGGACCAGCCCGACAGCCCGATTTTGCGCGGCACCATCAAACGCCTGACCGGATCAGAGACCCTTTAAGCTTATGTTTTTGCGCCATTTCATCGTTTTCAGCTTCATTGCCCTGCTCGCCGGTTGCGCGGGCTTCGGCGCCCGTGAATCCGTCCAGGGCCATGGCAACCCGGCCCAGTGGCGTGAACACAAGGAACAATTGAGCGGCCTCGACGGCTGGCAGATCGACGGCAAGATCGGTATCCGCGCACCGAAGGACTCGGGCAGCGGCACGCTGTTCTGGCTGCAACGCCAGGACTACTACGACATTCGCCTGTCCGGCCCGCTGGGGCGCGGCGCGGCGAGGTTGACCGGTCGTCCGGGCCAGGTCTCACTGGAAGTTGCCAACCAGGGTCGTTACGACGCTCCCTCGCCTGAAGCCCTGCTGGAAGAGCAACTGGGCTGGAAGTTGCCTGTCTCTCATCTGACCTGGTGGGTTCGCGGGCTGCCGGCCCCGGACAGCAAGAGTCGCTTGACCCTGGACGGCGACAGCCGCCTGTCCAACCTGGAACAGGATGACTGGCAGATCGAATACTTGAGCTACGCCCAACAGAACGGCTATTGGCTGCCCGAACGCATCAAGCTGCATGGCAGCAACCTCGATGTCACGCTGGTGATCAAGCAATGGCAGCCGCGCAAGCTGGGGCAATGACATGACCGCGCCACGCCTGACCCTGCCCTCCCCGGCCAAGCTCAACCTGATGTTGCACATCCTCGGGCGTCGTCCGGATGGTTATCACGAGTTGCAGACGATTTTCCAGTTCCTGGATTACGGCGACGAGATCACCTTTGCCGTGCGCGACGATGGAGTGATTCGGCTGCACACCGAATTCGAAGGTGTGCCCCACGACAGCAACCTGATCGTGAGGGCCGCTAGAAAACTCCAGGAACAATCCGGATGCGCGCAGGGCGTCGATATCTGGATCGAAAAAATCCTGCCCATGGGCGGTGGCATCGGCGGCGGCAGCTCGAATGCGGCGACCACGCTGCTGGGGCTCAACCACTTGTGGCAGCTGGATTGGGACGTGGATCGCCTGGCCGACCTGGGCCTGACCCTGGGCGCCGATGTGCCGGTTTTCGTGCGTGGCCACGCGGCTTTCGCCGAGGGCGTCGGGGAAAAACTCACGCCAGTCGAGCCCGAAGAACCCTGGTACCTGGTACTGGTGCCGCAAGTCTCTGTAAGTACAGCAGAAATTTTTTCAGATCCACTGTTGACACGTAACTCTCCTCCCATTAAAGTGCGCCCCGTTCCCAAGGGAAACAGTCGAAATGACTGCTTACCGGTGGTAGCGAGGCGTTACCCAGATGTTCGTAACGCTTTGAATTTGTTAGGTAAATTTACCGAAGCAAAACTCACCGGAACTGGAAGTTGTGTGTTTGGGGGCTTCCCAAGCAAAGCTGAAGCTGATAAAGTCTCGGCCCTTCTGACAGAGACCCTTACAGGGTTTGTAGCAAAGGGAAGCAACGTTTCGATGTTGCATCGCAAGCTGCAAGACCTGCTCTAAACGGAATCGAGTGCTGGGCACTCGCAGCAACAGATACAGGGGCGTCGCCAAGCGGTAAGGCAGCAGGTTTTGATCCTGCCATGCGTTGGTTCGAATCCAGCCGCCCCTGCCATTTTCCTATACTCATCCAGGTATACCCTCAGCCTTCAGGTACTGCGCGTGTCCAAGATGATGGTCTTTACGGGGAACGCTAACCCCGATCTGGCTCGGCGTGTCGTACGTCAGCTGCATATCCCTCTCGGTGACATTTCTGTCGGTAAGTTCTCCGACGGCGAAATCACTGCCGAGATCAATGAAAACGTCCGCGGTAAAGACGTCTTCATTATTCAGCCGACTTGCGCTCCGACCAACGACAACCTGATGGAACTCGTCGTGATGGCTGATGCCTTCCGTCGTTCCTCGGCTACTCGTATCACTGCTGTAATTCCTTACTTTGGTTATGCCCGCCAGGATCGCCGTCCGCGTTCCGCACGTGTGGCCATCAGCGCGAAAGTCGTGGCTGACATGCTCACCGTCGTTGGCATCGACCGTGTCCTCACGGTTGACCTGCACGCGGACCAGATCCAGGGCTTCTTCGATATTCCCGTGGACAACATCTACGGCTCCCCGGTCCTGGTGGATGACATTGAAGATCAGCGCTTCGAAAACCTGATGATCGTGTCCCCGGACATTGGCGGAGTCGTGCGTGCACGCGCAGTGGCCAAATCCCTGGGCGTGGATCTGGGCATCATCGACAAGCGTCGTGAAAAAGCCAATCACTCCGAAGTGATGCACATCATCGGCGACGTCGAAGGGCGTACCTGTATCCTGGTCGATGACATGGTCGATACCGCCGGCACCCTGTGCCACGCGGCCAAGGCCCTGAAAGAGCACGGCGCTGCCAAGGTCTTTGCCTACTGCACACACCCTGTGCTGTCGGGTCGGGCGATCGAGAACATTGAAAATTCCGTGCTGGACGAGCTGGTGGTCACTAACACCATCCCGCTGTCCGCAGCAGCACAAGCCTGTGCGCGTATCCGTCAACTGGATATCGCACCGGTGGTTGCCGAAGCGGTCCGCCGCATCAGCAATGAAGAATCGATCAGCGCGATGTTCCGTTAAGGGCCCTGCCCTTTCGATGACAACCCGCTGACGAAAAGCGCCCCGCCCCAACACTCATGTTGGGGCGGGGCTTTTTTGCCCATACCGCTTTGACGTCGGTCGCAGACGTCACCCGGGATGGCTATTTTGGAGATACAAAATGACTGATTTCGTTCTGAACGCCCAAGCGCGTACCGACCTGGGGAAAGGTGCGAGCCGCCGCCTGCGTCGTCTCGCCAGCCAGGTTCCTGCCGTTGTATACGGTGGCGACAAGGCCCCTGAGTCCATCACCATGCTGGCCAAAGAAGTGGCCAAGCTGTTCGAAGACGAGGCTGCCTTCAGCCACGTAATCGAGCTGAACGTCGATGGCAAGAAGCAAAACGTCATCGTTAAAGCGATGCAGCGTCACCCGGCCAAGCAGTTCATCATGCACGCCGACTTCATCCGCGTCGTGGCTGGCCAGAAACTGACCGCTACCGTTCCAGTGCACTTCATCAACGAAGCTGCTCCGATCAAGAAAGGCGGCGAAATCTCGCACGTGACTTCCGAGCTGGAAGTTTCCTGCCTGCCGAAAGACCTGCCTGAGTTCATCGAAGTCGACCTGGCTGACGCCGAAATCGGCACCATCGTTCACCTGTCCGACCTCAAGGCTCCTAAAGGCGTTGAGTTCGTTGCCCTGGCGCACGGTGATGACAAGGCTGTTGCCAACGTCCACGCTCCACGTGTTGCTCCAGAAGCTACCGAAGAAGGCGCTGCAGAGTAATTTCACTCTGTCGCCGGAGTGACCGGAAACATCGCGGACTGGAACGTAGCGAGACAGCGGGCGAGAACGCGAAGTTTACTTAACGGTAGATCCGCCATTTCGTCCACTGTCGCCAAACCGACTGACGCGACCTTGTTATCCACACTCCAGGAAGGGCCCCTATCGTGACTGCCATCAAACTGATCGTTGGCTTGGGAAATCCAGGCGCTGAATACGAACAGACCCGGCATAACGCAGGGGCCCTTTTTGTTGAGCGCATCGCGCACGCACAAGGCGTCAGCCTGGCGGCCGATCGCAAATATTTCGGCCTGACCGGACGCTTCTCGCATCAAGGTCAGGATGTTCGCCTGTTGATTCCCACCACCTACATGAACCGCAGCGGCCAGGCCGTGGCGGCATTGGCCGGTTTCTTCCGCATCAAGCCTGAAGAAATCCTGGTGGCCCACGACGAACTCGACCTGCCTCCGGGCGTTGCCAAGCTCAAGCAGGGCGGCGGCCATGGCGGTCACAACGGGTTGCGCGACATCATTGCGCAACTGGGTAATCAGAATACATTCCACCGCCTGCGGCTCGGCATCGGCCACCCGGGCGTCGCCAGCATGGTGTCAAATTTTGTCCTGGGTCGTGCGCCTCGCGCCGAACAGGAAAAACTCGATGCCAGCATCGACTTTGCCCTCGGCGTGCTGCCGGATATCCTCGCCGGTGAATGGAACCGCGCGATGAAAAACCTGCACAGCCAGAAGGCCTGACTCTTACCGAGGGGAAACACCATGGGATTCAATTGCGGCATCGTCGGCCTGCCTAACGTCGGCAAGTCCACCCTGTTCAACGCCCTGACCAAATCCGGTATCGCGGCCGAGAACTTCCCCTTCTGCACCATCGAACCGAACAGCGGTATCGTGCCAATGCCGGATGCACGCCTGGATGCCCTGGCCGCCATCGTCAATCCCAAGCGCATCCTGCCGACCACCATGGAATTCGTCGACATCGCGGGCCTGGTGGCCGGCGCCTCGAAAGGCGAAGGCCTGGGCAACAAGTTCCTCGCCAACATCCGCGAGACCGATGCCATCGCCCACGTGGTGCGCTGCTTTGAAGACGAAAACGTGATTCACGTCTCCAACAGCGTCGACCCGAAACGCGACATCGAGATCATCGACCTGGAACTGATCTTCGCCGACCTCGACAGCTGCGAAAAACAACTGCAGAAAGTTGCCCGCAACGCCAAGGGTGGCGACAAGGACGCGGTCGTCCAGAAGGGTTTGCTGGAACAGCTGATCGCGCACTTCACCGAAGGCAAGCCGGCGCGCAGCCTGATGAAGAACATGAGCACCGAAGAGAAGCTGGTGATCAAGGGCTTCCACCTGCTGACCACCAAGCCGGTCATGTACATTGCCAACGTCGCTGAAGACGGCTTCGAGAACAACCCGCACCTGGACGTGGTCAAGGCCATCGCCGAAGAAGAAGGCGCCGTGGTGGTTCCGGTGTGCAACAAGATCGAAGCGGAAATCGCCGAGCTGGATGACGGTGAAGAGAAGGACATGTTCCTGGAGGCCCTGGGCCTGGAAGAACCTGGCCTGAACCGCGTGATCCGCGCCGGTTACGAGATGCTCAACCTGCAGACTTACTTCACCGCCGGTGTTGAAGAAGTCCGCGCCTGGACCGTCCGCGTCGGCGCCACCGCCCCACAAGCGGCCGGGGTGATCCACACCGACTTCGAGAAAGGCTTCATCCGCGCCGAAGTCATCGCCTACGCCGACTTCATCCAGTACAAGGGTGAAGCCGGTGCCAAGGAAGCCGGCAAATGGCGTCTGGAAGGCAAGGAATACATCGTCAAGGATGGCGACGTGATGCACTTCCGCTTTAACGTCTGATGTAGCTGGCATTAAAAAAGCCGCGTTGATTCGCGGCTTTTTTGTGAGCGAAGCATCAGCATCGCCCCATGTGGGAGAGCCAAGCCTGCATCAGCCCAACAGATGCCCTGGATCGACCTCCGGCACCACCCCGATCAGCCCTACCCCGGCGTCGGGTGCCACGATCAGGTTGTCGTTATCCAGGCTTTCCCGCCAGTCCCCGGCCAGTGCAATCTGGAACCAATGACCTTGGGCGTCTGCTTCCACATCCGTCAGATAGGTGCGGTCCAGCGCCTGGTTGTAGACCATCTTCAACGTCGTGCTCGTCCCATCGCCAAGGCCGGTATAGCCCAGGGCCGATACATCGATCTTGTCGTCGACCGTGAAGCCTTCGATAAGGTCGACGGAGCTATGGCTGTCCGTCCGGTAGCTGTCCTCGGTAGAGGTGTAGCGGAACACATCGGCATTCTGCCGATTATCTGTCCACAACGAAATGTCGGACCTGTCTCCACCGTTAAGGCGGTCAGCGCCCCGTCCGCCAATGATGACATCCGCGCCGGCACCGCCATTGATACGGTCATTGCCGTCCAGACCGTGGATGATTTCCGACAATGCAGAGCCGGTCAGCGTATCGCTGGCGGACGTACCTTCGACGGTAGGCGCGGTGAACACCAGATTGGTGTCGTTCAATTGCCCCACCAGGTTGCCGTCCAAGGCCAGTTCAAAGCGTTGCCCCGAGGCATCGGCGTCGTAGCTCTTGAGGTAAGTGCGCGTGCCGTCAGCGCTGGCCTGGACCGCCAAGGTGCCGTCATGGCCGTTGCCAATGCCAGTGAAGCCCAGGCCAATCAGGTCAATGCGGTCGCGGGCGGCGTCGAAATCCAGGATCCGGTCGCTGTTGCCTTGCGTCGCAGTGCGGAAACTGTCGCTCAGTTCACCGAAACGGAAGATGTCCGCGCCTGCGCCCCCTTGCAAAAGGTCGCGCCCGCCGTTGCCTTGGAGCACATCGTCCCCCGCCAGGCCGCGGATCACTTCGTTGGCATCGCTGCCCTGCAAGATCTCTTCGCCGGCGTAACCGTCCACATGGAGCTTGCCGTCCTGGCTGCCGAAGCCGGTATCGACAGTGCCATCAGCGTTAAAACGGATGATGCTGAAATCACCGCTGTTCGTGCCGGCCGCCAGGATCTTGCCATCTCCCTGCACCGTCAAGGCCACCGGCGTATCGGCTTCGAAGTTCACCGTACCCTTGGAGCCGAAGGTGGTATCGAAGGAGCCGTCAGCGTTAAGCCGGGCGACAGTCACCCGCGCGTCTTCGCCATGGCCCATGACGATGATCTTGCCGTCAGCTTGCAGGGTGATCACCGAGCCTTCGCCGAAACCCATGGCAGGGTTCAGGTAGAGGACACCGTCATCACCAAACCGGGTATCGAGCTGACCATCGGGGCCGAAGCGCTGCAGGGCGTACGTTGGATCACCCAAGCCGGCAGCATTGTAAGCAGCGCCAACCACGACGCTTCCATCTGCGTGCACCGCCGTGGAAATCGCTCCGTTGTAGTGTTCGTCTGCGGGAATGTTGACCGTCAGCATGCCTTTGTCGCCAAAGCCTTCGACCAGCGTGCCGTCATGATCGATGCGGGTCACTGTAGCCTGGTCAAACCCGCGGGCGCTGATCTGGAAGGTGCCATCGGTATTGGCCGTCAGGTCGATGTCCTTGAAACTGTGGTTGATGTCGACCGTCACCACGCCGTTTTGACCGAAGGCACTATCGCGCGTCCCGTCGCTGTTGTAGCGCTCCACCTGTATGCCGGTGTTCAGGGCGACGGCGACAAGCACCTTGCCATCGGATTGCACCGCAGTCAGCTCGTAGCGCGACGCCGGGGCGATCGCGGCAGGGACAATGTCGACACCACCTTCATGAAAGCCGGTGTCCAGCGTACCGTCCGCGTTCAGGCGGATGACCGAATGGTTCTGTTCGT
This sequence comes from Pseudomonas sp. SMV71, assembly GCF_052042015.1. Lineage (NCBI taxonomy): Bacteria > Pseudomonadati > Pseudomonadota > Gammaproteobacteria > Pseudomonadales > Pseudomonadaceae > Pseudomonas > Pseudomonas sp. SMV71. The sequence continues at coordinate 349,518 of NZ_JBKGGU010000001.1, forward strand.
AGCCGTAGCTCTCCTCGCCGGGCGCCCCGGGGTAACCCCACGCGAGGTACTCGGTATAGCCGCCGACTAGGATCTTGCCGTCCGGCTGGATAATGATGCTCTGGTTGGCGTCGAACTGGCCGGTAAGGTCGACCTGGACAGTGCCCGGGCCAGTTCTTACGGTGTGGGTACTTGCCGTCGTGCTATCGGTGTTTGCCATGGGATAGTCCTTTAAGGGGCACTGGAACCGTCGCTCCAGTAGAGCAATTGGGACTTGCTCGCCTTCCCATCGTTCCCACCGGCTGCGCTCGACCAAGGGCGTGCTCGATCCTGAGCGATGCCCCTTTTGGGTGTTGTGTGTCCTAGAACAGATAGCCCATGTAAATCGCCGCGCCACCACCGGCCTGCACGCCGGCATTCATGCCGGCCATCACCACCGCACCCTTGGCCGATTGCAGCAGTTGCCGGTTGACCGTGTTGGCAGCAATGATCGAAGTCACCGCGCTGGCGTTCAAGGCCACCGACAACGCCAGCAGCTTCGGATCGAGCCCGAATAACAGCGCGGTCGCCGAACCGCCCACCACCAGGCCTCCTCCCACTTCGGTGTACATGCACGGGCCGGTGATATCGTCTTCGGTCAGGTCACGGCTGGCCAGCGCGTCGCTGACAAACACTTTGCCGAAGCTGGGGAAAGCCTCGGCCGCGCCGGCCCCGCCCACGCTCTTGCCCTTGATCTGGATATTGACCTTACCGAAACGCGGCAGCCGCGCACCGAATCCGGCTCCTACGCCGACACCGCCATAACGGTAGCTGACGTCCTTGCCCTCCGGCGAGCGGAGGATAATCGAACCGCCACTGCCCGCCACCACGGCTACGGTCAGGCCGCCACCGCTGGCGGTCTGGTACTGCCAGCGGCTTTCATTGACCGGGATCGGAATGTTGTAACTCATGATTCAAAGTCCTTTATGTGATTGAACCGCACCGCGGCCGCGCTGGCGGATGATTGATGCCAGACCTGCAAAGGCGAACAAGAGACCCAGCGCCCCCAGCAACCCGGACGGCCCCCATAACGCACCTGAGTCATCGATGACCGCGCTGCCGGCCGGCTGCTCCGGCAAGTAATGAACGAGGACTGACTGCCCCTGCTGGTAGCCGAATATCAGGCCACCCTGGGGATAAGAGATTTTCTCGCCGGCGCCGGTGGTAAAGGCAATTTCAGGATGCGAACCGCCAGCATTCAATCGGCTGACGATGCCATCGGCGGTTTGTGCGTGGGCGAGGAAATCCCGACGCTCGAGGATCAGATTGGCGGCGATGGCCAGCAGGCCAAGACCAATCAACGCGAAAAGCAGGCCCAGCAGGATCTTGCCAATGGGGGATGGGGTGTCGTTAGCCATGATGTGTTCGGCTTCGTCCATGAAAAGGGATGCGAGAATACCAAGAAACCTCGGCAGATCGCATCCCCGGTAGGTCACCTCGCGGAAGAAGGCTGGCGCAACAGCACTCGCGTCACGCGACGCTCTTCGACCGCCATCACCGTCAGGCTCCATTCCTGCCACGTCAGTTGGTCGCCCTTCACCGGCAGCCGGTCGAGCAAACTCATGACCAGCCCGGCGAGCGTCTGGTAGTCCTCAGTCGCTTTCGCCTGGAACCCGGTGTGCTCACGCACCAGGCTGAGGTTCAGCGCGCCGCTGACCAGGAAGCCGTCCTCCTCGGCGACGATATTGGGGCCCTCTATTTCACTGGCATCCGGTAACTCACCGGCGATGGACTCCAGGATGTCAGTCATGGTGAGAAGACCGATGAAGTCACCGAATTCGTTGACCACGAACGCAATGTGAGTCGACGCTTTGCGCATCTGCTCCAGTGCGTTGAGGATCGTGAAACTGTCCAGCAGGCTGATGGCTTGACGGGCCATGACTTCCAGGTTGGGCTCGTTGCCGGCCAACAACTCTTTGTACAGCTCTTTCTTATGGACGAACCCCAAGGGCTCATCCACCCGTCCGTCGCGGATCAGCGGCAGCCTTGAGTACGACGAATGCATCAGCTTCGTGCGGATTTCCTGCGCCGAGTTGGCCAGGTCGATGTGGTCGATTTCGGCACGCGGGGTCATCACACTGCGTATCGGGCGCTCCGCCAACTGCAGCACGCCGCTGATCATGACCCGCTCCCGCCGATCGAAGACCTGCTCGACTTCATCACCCGCCAGCATGTCGGCGATTTCCTCACCGACTTCTTCGGCGTCCAGTTTCTGCCCTCCCAGCAGACGCAGGACCGCATGGGCGGTGCGCTCACGCATCGGGCGTTGACCTTGCAGGCTCTTCTTGCGTCGCGAACGGGCCAGTTGATTGAACAGCTCGATCAGGATCGAGAAGCCGATCGCGGCGTAGAGGTAGCCTTTGGGAATGTGGAACCCCAGACCCTCGGCCGTGAGGCTGAAGCCAATCATCATCAAGAAACCCAGGCACAGCATGATCACGGTCGGGTGCCCGTTGACGAATTTGGTCAAAGGTTTGCTCGCGACGATCATCAGGCCGATGGAGAAGATCACCGCGATCATCATCACCGACAGATGCTCCACCATGCCCACGGCGGTGATCACCGCGTCCAGGGAGAACACTGCATCGAGCACCACGATCTGCGCCACGATCGGCCAGAACAGCGCATAGGTCGCGTTGCCTGAACGTTGCGCCACATGCCCTTCGAGGCGTTCATGCAGTTCCATGGTGGCCTTGAACAACAGGAACACACCCCCGAACAGCATGATCAGGTCGCGGCCCGAGAATGTCTTGTCGAAGACCTCGAACAACGGCGCGGTCAGCGTCACCATCCAAGAAATGCTCGCCAGCAGGCCGAGGCGCATCAACAGCGCAAGGGACAGGCCGATGACACGGGCACGGTCGCGCTGCTCGGGTGGCAGCTTGTCCGCCAGGATGGCGATAAAGACGAGGTTGTCGATGCCGAGCACCAGCTCCAGCACGATGAGGGTCAGCAGGCCAAGCCATGCCGTGGGGTCGACGATCCATTCCATGGGAGTCAGTGGCTCCCTTGCAAGGTCATCGCGGGGTTAGCGCGAGGTGAGGATGGGAAACAGCGACTGGGAGGTTCCTGGAGAGTGCTCATAAGGGCCTGAACGTAATTGGGGAAAAAATCCTACAACGTTTCAGGCCATGTCATACGAAGCGAAGTATTACCGGATCTGACAGAACCTCCCCCACTGCAAAAACCGTGGCGAGGGAATTCAACAAAACGTCGTACCGCCCCGTTGGGCTGCGAAGCAGCCCCGGTTACTTCTGAGGTCATTGCGCTCAGTCTTCGGCTGCTGCCCGGTTCAGGCTTTTTTAGTCCGCGGCAGGAAAATCGCCAGTACCCCGAACAATGGCAGGAACGAGCACAACCAATACACGTATTCGATGCCACGAATGTCTGCCAGGTGGCCGAGCAACGCGGCACCGATCCCGCCGAAACCGAACATCAGCCCAAAGAACACCCCGGCGATCATGCCGACATTGCCCGGCACCAGTTCCTGGGCATATACGACGATGGCCGAGAATGCCGAGGCTAGGATGAAGCCGATCACGACGCTGAGAATGCTGGTCCACAGCAGGTCGACATGGGGCAGGATCAAGGTGAAGGGCGCCACGCCCAGGATCGAGAACCAGATCACCGCCTTACGTCCGATACGGTCGCCGATCGGGCCACCGAAGAACGTGCCCGCCGCCACTGCGCCGAGGAACAGGAACAGATGCAACTGGGACGAGGCCACCGACAGGTCGAATTTCTCGATCAGGTAAAAGGTGAAATAGCTGGTGAAACTGGCCATGTAGAAGTACTTGGAGAACACCAGCAGCCCCAGCACCACCAAGGCACCCAGCACCCGGCCCTTGGACAAACCGTGGGTCGCCGCCTGGCCTTGCTTGAGCTTGAACAGGTTCAGATGGTTGGCGTACCAACGGCTGATGCGATAGAGCACGAATAGCGCAAACAGGGCGAACAATCCGAACCAGGCCACGTTGCCCTGGCCGTAGGGAATGATGATCGCCGCGGCTAGCAGCGGGCCGAAGGCTGAGCCGGCGTTACCGCCGACCTGGAACGTCGATTGCGCCAGCCCGTAACGACCGCCCGAGGCCAGTCGCGCCACCCGCGAGGCTTCCGGATGGAACGTCGACGAGCCGATGCCGATCAGCGCCGCCGCCAGCAGGATCAATGCGAAGTTGCCGACCATGGACATCATCACAATACCGATCAACGTACACACCGTGCCGGACGGCAACAACCAGGGCTTGGGATGCCGGTCCGTGTGATAACCGACCCAGGGCTGCAACAGAGAAGCCGTCAGCTGGAACGTCAGTGTGATCAGGCCCACCTGGGTGAAGGTCAGGCCGTAGCTGTCCTTGAGCATCGGGTAGATCGAAGGCAGCACGGCCTGGATCAGGTCATTGATCAGGTGCGCCAGCGCCACGGCGCCGATGATTCGCATCACCAGCGGGTTGCTTTGGGCGGCGGCAGAAATGGGCGGTGCTTCGGCCTGGGTATTGCTGATAGCCATGGGGAGTTTCCATACGACGGATGGGTGCGCGCGGCAGGTGCGTCAATGTGCCATTTTTCGGTGCAACAAGGCTATCCCCTTAGCTTGCTATCGACCACCGAAATTGTCGGAAACCACGGTGATAGCGCAACGCCATGGTCTGAATCTTGCCTTGTAAATCCGTTATAACGCGGCCCCTTACAAAGGGGACCGAGAATGGGAAGTTTCGCTACAGAGCTGGCCTACCGCGCCGATGTGGACGAACTTTCGAGGCCTTTTAAAAGGACATCCGTTTCGACACTGGTGCAAAAAGGCACCAAAACAGTGCACGGATGTTCGGGGGAGTATGGGCATGCAGGCTTTTCTATCACCCGGAATCAGATGGCTGGGACGTTTCGGCTTCGCTCGTAAGTTCCAACTGCTGTTTTTGCTGTTCATCCTGCCATTGATGGGCAGCCTGTGGCTCATCGGCCAGGATTACCGCGAAAAACTCAACCTGATTTCCGGAGAACGCGCCGGCGTGCGCCAGTTGCTGGCCCTGGACAATCTCGACAACCTGCTCACCGCCCAGCGCGACCGCGCCGCCCGCTGGCGTGCCACGGAAACCAATCGGCAACCCACGCCGGCCACCCTGGCTGCGATGGCCGCGTTCGACGCAGTGCAACCGTCGCTCAACCAGGCCGCCAATGACTTGGGAACGACCTTGCAAGCCGAAGGTGCCGAAGCCGACACCCTCGCCCGCTATCAGGCCCTGCAAACCAGCCTCAACGGCCTGGACTCCAAAAGCCTGGGTGCCGTGGGCTGGTGGCCTGACGGCTATGACCGATTCACCGCCGCCCTCAGCGCCTTGCAAGCCCTGCGCGAGCAAATGGTCATGGATAATCGCCTGACCCTGGCCTCCTGGCTTGAAACCTATTTGCTGACCCAGATTGCGACCCAGCAGACGCCGGACCTGATCGAACGGGTCGGTCGCCTGGCCAGCGTCGGCCAGGCCTCTGTGGTATCAGGCCAATTCACCTTGCAGAGCCGCCTGCAATTGCGGGACCTGCGCAGCCGTATCGGCGATGCCCGGGATCAACTGATCAAGACCGGAGCGTTGCTGGAAACGCGCCTTCCCAGCGAATTGCGGACGTGGGCGGAACAGTACCAAGGCAGCCTCAAGCATCTGGACGCCGGCCTGAAAGTGCTGGATGACGGTGTGTTCGGTGGCTCGATCACCCTCAAGCCGGACGCCTTCGAGAAACACATGGACGCCTTGCTGGGCGATTTGGCGACGCTGCGGCAGCAGTCACTGGTGGCGCTGGACACTCGGTTGGATCACTACCACGCCACAGCGATTCGCCAGTTCACCTTGGTCGCCACCGTGCTGGGCTGCCTGGTGCTGGCGGCGCTTTACCTGTTCGTCTGCCTGCAAGCCTCGATCCGCCGCAGCGCCAGCGGCATCACGCTGCTGGCCGAGGCCCTGCGTGACGGCAACCTGAGCCTGCAAGTGCCGGTACAAGGACGCGACGAACTGGCCGGCATCAGCACCGCTCTCAACGTTGCCGTGGTGCAACTGCGCAACAGCCTGCTGGGGGTGGATCACGAGACATTGCAGTTGAGTGATGCCGTGCGCACCCTCAATACCCATTCCAGCGGCGCCTTGGGCGAAGTCGAGGCCCAACAGATGCAGATCAGCCAGATCGCGGCCGCCGCGACCCAACTGGCCGCCACTTCCCAGGGCGTCGCGAAAAGCTGTGAACAGGCCGCCGACAGCGCCCAGCAGACCCGCCGCATCGCCGCCGACAGCAGCCGTGACAGCCAGCGCACCACGGCGAGCATCCAGCAACTCAACCAGCGGCTCAACGAGACCGCTGCCGCATTGGGCCGGGTCAGCGAGCAGGGGCAACAGATCCAACTGGTGGTCGACACCATTCGTGGCGTGGCCGAGCAGACCAACCTGCTGGCCCTCAACGCCGCCATCGAAGCGGCGCGCGCCGGGGAACAGGGCCGGGGTTTCGCCGTAGTGGCCGATGAGGTACGCAGCCTGTCGCAACGCACCCAATCCTCCACCCAACAGATTGCCAGCACCGTCGACAGCCTGCGCGCCACCGTGACCGAAGCGGTCAGCCTGATGGAAGCCGCCTGCGGCCAGGCCCAGACCGACGCCCAGGCCGTCACCGGCCTGGGTGAGCGCCTGGGTGAAATCGCCACCGCCGTGCAAAGCGTGACCGACACCCTGGCGCAAATTGCCACGGCGGTGGACGAACAGGCCAGCACCGCCGATGAGGTCAGCGGCAATATCCAGCAGGTCGATCAGGCGGCCATGCGCCTGCTCGATGGCGCCCGGGCCGTGAACCTGGCGGCGGACACCCTGAGCCAGGGAAGCCAGGCCCTGAGTGCCAACACGGGGAGATTTCAACTCGGCTGACAGGTATTTGCAGCGAGGATGGATAAGCGGTTGAAAGCGCAGAGAAATATTTCAGCTTTGCGCTTGACACATCTTCGCTACCAGCGAATAATGCGCGCCACTTGGCTACATAGCTCAGTTGGTTAGAGCATAGCATTCATAATGCTGGGGTCCGGGGTTCAAGTCCCTGTGTAGCCACCAAGTACCAAAAACGGCTTATCGAAAGATAAGCCGTTTTTTTATGCCCCGGAAAAAGGTCTCCTCAGCAGCCAGGCAGTCGACATACCTGGCTGAGCTCTCGCAGATACGATTCGACCTCTTCCCCCAGCCAGTCGGCAAACTGCTGCCGCTTGGCCTCGACGCGCTCGCGATCCGGCAGCACCAGCCAATACGGGTAGGCATAGGGCACCGCATATTTGCTCAGTTGCACCAGTTCACCACGCCCGATCGCGTCGTGCACCAGGCTGCGACGCACCAGCGCGACCCCCTGCTTGAGTCGCACGGCCTCCAGCACCAGATTCGAATCGTTGCTGCACAGCCCCTTGCGCGTAACTTCGGTGTCCAGCCCCGCCGCCTCGCACCAGGGCTGCCAGGAGTCCATGGTGAAAATGATCGGGCTGGCGACAATCTGCGCCGGCGTTTGCGGTAACTGTCCGCCATTGAAGCCCGGGGAAGAGACAACGATCATTTCATCGTGAAACAACAGCTGTTTTTGCACCTGTTCCCAATCGCCCCGCCCCATACGCACGCTGACGTCCACCGCCTCCTGCGCCAGGTTGGTCACGGTGAGACTGGCCTGCAGACGCACCGTGATGTGCGGGTAACGCGCCTGGAATCGACCGATGCGCGGCAACAGCCAGGAGAAGCCGAAGGAAGGCATGACCGCCACCACCAGCTCCGAAGCCTTGGGCTGCGCTTTGACCTGGCGAGTCGCATCGGCGATGTTTTTCAACGACTCACGCACCTGCAACGAGTACAACCGACCGTCTTCAGTGATGCGCAAGGTACGCCCTTCGCGCACGAACAGTGTCACACCCAGCATTTCTTCCAGCACCTTGAGCTGCTGGCTGACCGCCGAGTGAGTGACGTGCAGCTCCGTCGCCGCCAGGGTGACGCTGGACAAGCGGCTGACGGCTTCGAAACTGCGCAGACAACTGAGGGGAGGGATCACCGACATGTAAGCCCCGCTAACCATTACTCCAAGAAATTACTGATGTTTTTACAGAAATCAGCCCTTTAATGTAAGCACAGATGTATTTCCAATGGATTTTTCAGAAGGATGACCAGAGTGCGTACGTTAACGGTCTCTTTCAGTGCCGATGCCCGGGGGGCATCCGACGGCGAGCCGGACTGGGTTTACATCTATCTTCGCCCGACCGAGCTGATGTCGTTGCACTTGCGCCAGGACATCATTGCTCACGCCCTGAGCGGCAGTCATTGGGTGAGCTGGGAAGGTCGCGACATATTCCTGGAGCAGAGCCAGACCCTCAGGCTGAGCGCCGGCAAAGCGCTGATCGACGGCACCGGGGTGCTGCAGCTTGCCTTGGCGCCGGCACGGCAGGAAACCATCAGGCGCTTGGGCCAAAGGTGCATCGCACCGCTGTTGCCGAGCCGGGTCCAGCCGCTGCGGATTGAAATCTACTGATGGCCCTGTCTGCCGCAGGGGAGGCAACCGCCGCCCCTGGCCGAGTGGGTTTCGCTGTCACGATCCTGGCGTCCACGTTTTTGATGGGCTCAAGTTTCGTGTCGGGCAAGATATTGCTCGATCAGGGATTCGATCCATTGATGCTGGTGGGCTGGCGGTTCTTCCTGGCCGCGCTGGCAACCCTGCCGCTGGTGTTGATGCAGGGCGGTTCCTGGCGTGCCAACCTGCTCCCGCGCCACTTGGACGCACGCCAGGTGCTGGTGATGGCCATCATCGGCCTCACCCAGACCACGGCTGTGATGAGCCTGCTGTTCCTGGCAATGCGCACCGTCTCGGCCTCCACCGCCGCGATCCTGCTTTTCACCAACCCCGTGTGGGTCGCGGTGGGTAACCGGCTGTTCTTCGCACAGCCGCTCAAGGCCAACCGCCTGTCGGGCCTTGTTACAGGCTTGATCGGGGTAGCGCTGGCCATTGGCGCTGACTTTGCAAAAGACCCACAGCCTGGCGCCTGGATTGGCGTCACCCTGGGCTTGGGCGCTGCCGTCAGCTGGGCCGCCGCGACGCTGATCATCAAGCGCAACCCGGTGCCGGTCGGGACGTGGACCTTGAGTTTCTGGCAACTGTTAATCGGTGCCCTGGGGGCGCTCGCCTGCGCCCTCGTGGCCGGCGAGCACTGGCCCGACCACCTCTCGATTCAGCAGTGGGGCTGGTTTGCCTGGCTGGCCATACCGGCCTCGACCGGCTCGTTCGGGCTGTGGTTCGTCGCGCTGAAACGAGCGGACGCCACCAGCATCAGCGGCTGGCTGTTCCTGGCGCCGATGTTCGCGGTGCTGCTGTCCTGGGTCGTACTGGATATCCAACTCTCCGTCTGGCAATGCATTGGAGGTCTGTTGGTCGCGGCTTCGATCTGGCTGATGAACCGTTGATCCGCATCCTGCGATGCTTGAGCCGGCAATCATTGAAAAGGAAATGAATGATGGTATCGCAAGCGCTTGAGCCCCTTCTGGACGGCCCCCGCATCTCGACCAGCAGCGAACTGTTCGATCGCTTGAAAGAACCGATCCTGCAGTTGGGCTTTGACCGTTATGAGCTGCGCCTCAAGCCAGGCAGGAACGTACCGGAGCGCAACGAGTTGGTCATCGGCAATTACCCACAAGCCTGGCATGAGGCTTACGAACAGGCAGGCTACGTCAGGATCGACCCGGTGATGCTGCACTGCATGCATAACGTCACGCCCATCGTCTGGACCGAGCGGCTGTATAGCTCACCGCAGCAACACAGCCTGCGGGCGCTGGCCGTCGCGCACGGGCTGGAACATGGCGTCACCTTCGCCCTGCACGGCCCGCAAGGTCAGTTCGGCACATTGGGCCTCAACCTCCAGGCACATGACGCTGATCAGGCGCAAGCGACGATCAGACACCATATGGGTACGCTATCGATACTCAGGGACGCAGCTCTTCAAGCCGCCTTGACCCTGATGGTTCCGCCAGCGCCCGCCACCCAGGTCAAGTTGACCCAGCGTGAAAAGGAAATACTGCGCTGGGGTGCCTTTGGCAAGACCAGTTGGGAGATCTCGAATATCTGCTGCTGTTCGGAAGCCAACGTGGATTATCACTTCAAGAACATCCGACGAAAGTTCAGCGTGACGACACGCAGCGCTGCCGTTGTCCAGGCGCTGTCGATGCAGCTCATTCAGATCTGACGCAGCAAGGCATCCGGACTGGCGCCTGGCGCCAGCTGAAATCGAGTTCCGGCGACCACTCACCGCACAGGGCCATCCGTGAAGGTGACAGATCGGCTGTGAGCACCTCACCGGTGAGTGTCCCTACCCCTCCGGCCAGATTGAAACTGCGCTGGGAAGGCGCGGCATCTCCAGGGCGACATAAGCACCGCGTATCACCCCGTATCCCGCTGCCCCGGTATTTGAGCAGACTCTCGCGCCGGGTCCACAACCACACAAAGTCCGCTTCCCGCGTACTTTCATCGCGACTCTGGAGCCAGCGACGCTCACTCTCACAAAAATATCGACGCACCGCACTGCACCAGAAGACCGGGGCGGTACCGTCCTCGTAATCCAGACCCAGACGGGACGACCCCAGGGCCAACAGGCCCAGCTGCTGTGCATACGTCACACTGGCGAATAACGGTGGCTGGGTGCAGATGCGCAATTGTCCCGATGCCTGTTGTTCGATTACCACTCGTCGCGGGTCGCACTGCACAAGCCCGGCCACCGTCAGGCGCAGGGCAATGCGTGCGTTGATGTAACGAACTCGCTGACGCTCGCCCAAGATCGCGGCGTGTCGCCTCTGCTGCTCGTCAAGCAGGGCATGCCAAGCGGCATCCGCCTGCGCATGGACCGGGAAGGCAACCAACTGCAGCGCGCTCATGCCGATTGCGCACGCGCATTGTGGCGGACCTGTAACCGGGCGTAGAACAAGGCGTAGGCTCCCGCCAGGCCCAACACCGGGAGCAGGGTCAGCAACGGGTTCGGCGTGCCGATCATCATGTGTACGCTCAATAGCACAGCTGCGTAGATCGACATTGCGCACGCGGCCACTCGCACCGCAACAGCCTGGCGCGGACTGTTGCCGATCCGGCGGCTGATAAATGCCGAGAACGCAAAAGTCGCCGCGAAACTGAGCAACCACTGCGCCAGGGCCGATTGCGCCATGGCCGTCCAGGGCAACTGACGGGCGCAGAATGCCACCCAACCGGCATACAGGGTGGCCGACGCGGTGGAGCTGACAAGCCTCACGACCGAGGGATCAACCCATGAGTTTCTTGAGCGCACGCGCAATCCCCCGCTTGACTCGTATCCCCGCAGCCGACACCTGATATTGAGCGGCGAGCCGGGTAATGTGCCGGCGATGCACGCTGTGCCCGATGGTCGGCCCGAACACATACAGCCACTGGGGCAGGTGCCAGTCGAGACTGCTCAGAAGACGGCCGACGTCGAAATACATCACACGCACGGTTTCCCCGCTGTACGGATGTTTCTTGCTGATCGGCAGGCATTGCGCCCCTAATCGCGTGTAGATCGGCACCAGGATATCGATGGCGTCCAGCACGATGTACCGACTCTGCAAATGCAGGGTAATCCTGCCCAGCTCGCGCAGCAGCGCCAGCATCACGTGGTGCCCGGCGTACTCGGGCAGAATGGCGACCCGGGACATCTCGACAAAGCCCGCCGTCCACAGCCATTGCGGCAAGGGCGTCGACATTTCGATCTCGCAGCGTTCACGATGGCCGCTGTTGACGACTACACGCCCCGCCCCCACACATTTGTTGCCCAGCCGCGCGCTGACCTGAATGGCGAAAGGGTCCCATTCATCCCACAAGACTCGCGGATCCTGCACGTCCTCCAGCCGACCGTAGTGGCGGTTGGCAGCCAGGCGGCACGTCAGCAGGTCGTCCATGGCGCCGGTCCCTTCGATAATCGCGACATGGATCAGGCGACCGATGGCCGGACTCTTGCGGAGCGCCACAGGCAGGCTGTCGAAGGAAAAGTGCCGACGCTGGCACAGCAGCATCAACGCTGCGGCAGTGCTCGAGGCTTTGTCCAGCATCCGGAAATGACAGAGGAAGCGGCCCTGGTCCGCGTAACGTCTCAGGACCTGCACCCGCACCATGGCCGGGCCACTCCACGGGCAGTTGAACTGCAGCTCCAGATCCATGCCCGGCACGATCACTACATCTCGGTCCAGCACCTCGAATACGCCGTTGAGTGGGCTGAGGTAATGCAACTGTACGGTCAGGCGACGATTGAACAGCACAGGGCTTCGCGCCGCAGCCCTGAGTGACGCGTCGGCGCGATCGCGCTCGTTGAGGTACGCGGGCCTGGCGCCGCAACTCACCAGTTCCAGGCAGGATCGGTCATTGCCAGACCACCGACCGTGCATGTTCACCGGCACCTGCGGACGATGCAGGCACTGCTCGAAACACAGTGCCACGGTGAAAGGCTCGGGGTTGGTGCTGTAGACGCCGGCCGGCAGTTCAAGCACGCAATGGGCCTCGTCCTGGACCGCCAACATGGCCGGCACACTGTGCCCTTCAAATCGCGCGTGCACCGGAATACGGTGGCACTGCCCCTGCGCAACCCCTCGAATCAATGGCGATAATGCGGCTCCAAGCTCATTGCCCGGCAGCACAGACACGGCATTAGCTGACATAGCATCGTCCTGATGGCTTTAAGAAGCACAGGCCGCCGTGGGCAGCCTGTGTGCGATCGTGACTCAGTGACTCAGTGACCGGGCAAAGGATTGCAGGAGGTTGTAGCCCTGATCCCAGTACCCCAACTGCGACTTCCCATTGATGTGGCCCAGCTCGCCCAGGTTGGTGCAGCCGCAACCCAGCTGGCGGGCGCTGCGTTGAACGTAATCAAGGTCCCCGTAGGGATCGTTCTGGCTGGTGATCACCGTGACCGGAAAGTCGACGCTCAGTTGGTCGGCCGGTCGGAAGCCGCGGGCCTGCTCCGGGAACTGCTGACCATTGGGGTCCGGCACCGCGACCAGGAACGCCCCGCGCACCCGATCCGATCGATGTCGCGCCGCCCACTCCAGGAGCAACAGGCACCCCAGGCTATGGGCGACCACGACCACCGGGCGCTGCTGGCCGGACAATAGCGCCTGCAAATCCGCGACCCACTCCTCGCAGTCCGGGTTATCCCAGTCACGGTGCTCCAGCCACAATGAATCGGGATGCTCGGTCTCCCAATGCCGCTGCCAGTGGTTGTCGCCGGAGTTGCCGACGCCCGCCAGGAACAGCCAACTGAACCCCTCGTCAAACTTCATATTCGACACCTACCCCATCGAAACGCAGGCGATCCTGCACCAGCACTCGTTGCCCATGTTTGTCGAATCCATCGAGCAAACCGGCCTCCATCAACCGGATCACGAACTGCGAAGAGTTCACCTCCCCCACTTCGTTGAGGCGCACCATCAACTCCTTGTAGCCGAATTGCTGTTCGTTGAGGTCCTTGAACAGCTGCACCAGGGCTTCGCTCACGGTGTACTTGGTCATGTCCTTGCCGGCCCCGTTGGACAGGATCCGCTTGAGACTCAGCTTGAAGCTCAGCGGCTCGATCTTGAAGTAATCGGCAGTCTCGACCCGGTCGCCCAGCCAGCTGAAGCTGACGATGCGGTTCAGTTGCTTGGTCAGGTCGGAGATCCAGCGCACGCGAGCCGGGTTCAGCTCGGCATCCATGAACTCGTCGGTCAATTCATTACGCTGGTGCCGGCCGATGGCGATCATGGTGGAGGCGCGGTCCTTGAAGTCGCCGATCTGCGGGCGGTTCTGCTTTTCCCCGTTGACCAATTGCTCGAACCATTCCTTGCGCTTCAAACGTTCGTCGGCCGACTCGCTGATCCGACGCTTGGTCCAGAACTCGGATTCCGGCTCAGTGAAGGAGGCAAACGTGTAGAAGGACGCCAGAAACTCGTGGTACTGGTTGTAGGTCTCGCTGTAGCTGCGGTTGTACCAGGCGTGCACCTTCTCGTTCTGCTCCGGGTGCTGCATCAGGTAGTCAATGCTGCTGGCGGCGCTGACCGCCGACTGCGAGGCCAGGTGCACACCTTGGGAGAACAATGGGTCGGTGAAGCAGGCCGAATCGCCACACAGGAAAAAGCGGTTACGGGAAAAATATTTGGTTTCGTAGGACCAGTCGCGCACCAGCTTCACATCCTCGCAACGTTCCACACCGTTGAGGATCGACAAGGCTCGCTCGCTCTTGGCCAGGGTCTTGTCATAGAAAGCATTGAGTCCCATGGCCTTGATATCGGCCAGCTTGCTCTGGTCGACAATGGTACCAACGCTGTAGACACCGTCCTTGAGCGGGATCATCCAGATCCAGCCATCCTCGAAGGTAATCGAAAACGTGGTGCCATTGAGGTCGTTCTTGAACGGATCCGGGGTCTTGAAGTACGACCACAAGGCCACGCTTTTGTAGAATTCGTCGTACTCACGCAGATCCAGCTTGCGCACCAGCGGGCTGTTGCTGCCCGAGGCGTCGATCAGGTAGTCGGCCGTGAATTCGCTGGTCTCGTCCTTGTGCCGTACCATCACGCTGACTTTGTCGGCCTGCTCGGTATCCACATCGATGACGGCGGCCTCCTCGAACACGCGCACGCCGCGCTCACGGCAGGTGTCGAGCAGCATCTGGTCAAAGTCCGAGCGCAAAACCTGAATGGCGTGGTCGAATACCCAGTCCTCGGTCTTGGGCGTGGTGAAGGAGAAGGTCCACGGCGCTTCGGTCTTGCCCCACAGAAAGGTGGCCGAGGGCTTGAGCACGTAGCCGGCCTGCGCAATCTTGTCGCTCAACCCGAGGCGGTGCAGGATCGACAATGTCCCAGGCAAGAAGGACTCGCCTACGCGATAACGCGGGAACTTCTCTTTTTCGAACACCGTCACCTGGTGTCCAAGTTTTTGCAAGGTCAACGCTGCAATGCTGCCAGCTGGACCACCGCCCATGATAATGACGTGTGCAGACTTGTTCATGCGGGTACTACTCCTTTAGACCAGTTGAAGGATTTTCTGGCGGGCCGTGGATGTGCAGTGCGAATGCGCCGGGATGCACTCGCTGAGGGTGCAACCGGCCTGGATCGTTACATCGTCTTCAATCACCGTCTGGGGCGTGACCACGGTACTGAGCCCGATGAAGCAGCGATTACCGAGGGTCACGCTGTTACCGGCATTGAAATGCGGTGACAGGAAGTTGTTGTCGCCCAACTGTGAGTGGTGGCCCACGCTGCAGTGGTAATTGATCATGTTCCAGGAGCCGATCCGGGTGTTGACACCGATATGGCAGTCGGCGGCGATGACATTGCCGCGGCTGGCGCGCAGGTCCAACCGGTGACGGACGCTGGGGTGAATGAAATTGGGCGCCAACAAGCGGTCATCGCTGAAGTACGTGTCGATCAACTGCTGGCGCAGGGCAACATCGGCCACGCCCAGAACGTAGCGATAACGCGGGTCCAGGCCCTGGGCGGGCCATGGCGCGGCGGGGGCAGCATCGCCCCCGGCCTCATCCGGCACGATCAGGTGACGCACCACTGCCGACGGCTCGATATCTTGCAGGTAGGTCGCCAGTTCCAGGGCGAAACGCCCAGCGCCGAGGATTACGATATCGCTCATGACAGCACCGCCCGGGTTTTCTTGAACCGATTGGAAAAGGCGATTTCGTCGACCTTGTTGACTTTGACGGGCAATTTGTAGGCCTCCAGACAACTGCCCAGGTGCTCCAGCACATGCTGTTTGAGGGCTTTCTTGCTCTCCACGCCGGTGGCCATGACATCCATGTGTACAGCCTGGCCGGTGATCGCATTCGGCACGCCGTACACCACACAATCGTCGATCAGCGAGCTGCGCAGCATCACGTCTTCGATTTCGGTGGGAAGCACCTTGAGCCCTCCGACGTTGATCAGCTCCTTTTGCCGTCCCTGGATCCGCAGATAACCCTCTTCGTTCTGCTCCACCAGGTCACCGGTACGGAACCAGCCATCTTCGGTGACGTTATCGGTGTCCTGGTTCAGATAGCCGACAAACTGGCTGCGGGTCTTGAGCTGCAACTCGCCATCGATAATGCGGTACTGAGTGTTCGCATCGGCCAGCTTGAAAAAGGTGCTGCCCGAGGACTGGCTGACCGTGGCGCTGATGCCCGTTTCACTGGTGCCGAAGGTCTGCAGCATCTTGGCCTTGGGAAACGCCTGCTGGACCCGTTTGAGCAGGCTTTGCTGCATGCTCTCGGTGCCATAGGTGATCAGCCGTACCGAGGACAGATCATGCTGCTCGTGATGGCGTCCCATCAGGATCAGGTTGAGAAAGGTAGGGCTGACGGGCAGCACCTTCACCCCATGCCGGGCGACCAACGCACAGATCGATTCGGGGGCCCGATCGATCGGCATCACCGCGCAACCGCCCACCACCAGTGTGTTGAGCAAGGAGTTCAAGCCGCCGATGTGGTCGAACAACAGGAACATCAGGATCGAAAGAGGCTTCTTGCGCTCCTTGCCCATCTTGGTGTCGATCAGGTCATCCAGGTCATGCAGGATCGCCTTGGGCGCGCCGGTACTGCCGCTGCTCAGCAACACCAGGCCTGCGCGGCCCCTCTCCCGCAACGCGTTGTAGTATTCAGGGCTTTCGTCGACGACCGGTTGCGCCAGCGGGTGATGCACCCAGCCATCGTCGACGATCTCGATCCGATGCTGACACCGCGCGGCACCTTGTAGGGTCTGCAGGGCACGCTCACTGAGATCGACCAGCGGCGCCACAATATTGCGGTTCAGGTACAAGGCCAGCAGCGCAGCGACGGCAGAGACGCTGTAATCACCATTGAGGATGACCGCATCCCCCGGTTTGACGCCATGGTCGATCAGCCAGGCCAGGCACTGCTGCACCCTGGCATGCAAATCGTTGTAAGTGCACTGCTGCTCGCCGTGCAACAGCGCCGTGCGCTGCCCCGGTTCGGCCAGCGTTGCCAGTAAGGCATCACGACTCATTGCACACCTCCCAGGCTGAGGGTTTCACCCGTCACAAAAGCCGATTGGCTGGAGACAAGAAACTTCAAGGGGCCGATCAGGTCGGCAAACACACAGGGCCTGGCTATCGTCTGGCGCTCGATCATCTTCTGTCTGATCTCTTGAGGAAGTGTGCGGGTCAAAGAGCTTCGGTACAGCGGTAACACCAGGTTATTGATGCGAATGCCAAAAACCGAAAGTTCCTTGCTTAACGTTCGGGTCAGCTGTTCGACGGCGGCTTTGCTGGCGGCATATATCGATTGGCCTGGAATGGCCCAGTGGGTCGCCACGGTAGATATATTCACAATGACCCCGGGGTGCTCGTTCTTCTGCATTAACTTGACGGCTTCGCGGGTAACATTCATCAAGCCGAATACGTTACTTGCAAATAAACCCTGGACCGTCTCGGCAGGCGTCAATTGAAAAGGAGCCATATTCGCTTCACCGGCGTTATTGATGAGCACATCCAGTTGCGCATGATTCAAGCGAATATGCTTGATCATTTTCCTGACTGCACTGGCGTCATTCAAATCCAGGCAAAAGTGCGTGTAGCGCTCATGCTCAATCGAACCTGCACCGCGACTGCAACCGATGACTACGTGGCCCTGTTCAAGAAAATACAACGCCGCTTCTTTACCGACGCCTTTGCGGGTGCCCGTCAACAATATAATCATATCAATGCAACTTATATCCGATGAGTAACGGCAGGCTGTACAACGGTTTTATCGATGCACTTGCCGAACTGCCCGAAGCAGGTTTTACCAATGACGGGACTTCGCGCTTGATCAATCGCACACCGCTCAGGGGATACCCTGCCAGTTCCGCCGCATTACTCACCAGGCACTGAACGCGCATTTGCAGGCACAAGGACAATCGCCAACTGTCGAGACTGCGTGCAAACAACTGCGGGTTGCCGATGAACAGCACCCGACCGATCGGCTCGAACCAGCGCCGGGTCATGCGCTTGACAATCAGGTAGCAGGACTCGCCTGTCAGCGTATCGACGATCATCAAATGCCGGCACTCAAGCCCGGCGTGGTCCCGAAAGACCACACTTTCCTGCTCATTCAGCCAGCCCACGACCCGATGGACATCGGTTTCCAGGCGATAGCGCCGACGCATCTTCAGCGGATTGGGAACGGGATACATCAGCAACAGCTCGGTTTCCAGGTCGATAAACCCGAACTTCTTGCTGATCTCATACACGTCGGGCGTGGGCGTATAGTTGAGCAGCGTGACTTTGCGCATCGACAGTACCGGCAACAGGAGTTTCAGGCTTTCCTTGCGGTACTCGGCCTGCACGTACCAACTGTGCAGTTCGCAGAAGCGCTGCTGCCCGTTACAGGGCTGGGTGGTAAACAGCAAACCGAGAAAACCCACCACCACGTCGTCATCGAGCATCACATAGCCGAAGTAATCCTCCCCCCCGGACCAGATATCGGCAAACATGCGCTTGCGCACGTTTACGCCTATCCAGTTGGAGTTCAAGGTGGACTCGCGCAACAGCTTGCACACCGGATACATGTCACTGCTGAGTGCTTTACGAACCGTCACGTTCACGTCAATGCTCCCTGCGTGGCGTTCATTCAGGCAGAGGCCAGTTGAGGAACCTGCTGCTCGGCGACAATGAAATCAATCAGGCAGGCAACGCTGCTGAACGGGCTGACGGTCTGTGACACCGCTTTTTCCGACGTCAACGAAATCTCAATATCCAGCTCGTCGTCCAACCCTTCTTCCACCGCAGCCAGAAAGCTGACCAGTTGCATGGAATCAAACACCCCAGTAGTACCGTAAAGTGCCAACGTATCGATATTTTGCAAATCGATCTTTTCTTTACGCGTGGCATTAACTTCAATCAGGGCTTGATGAATGATCGTAAATATCGCGTCTTTCATAATCGACCTTCTGAATTATCGGAAAACATGAGTCGGGCACGACTAACAAGCCGCACAACAACGAAGCGAGGAAAATCTAACAGGTTCATCTCATCAAAAAAAACTACCAGATCTGGTAGTTTTTTTATCCCTGCACGCTCCGCTAACATCCGTTGCCTATCTGCCAGCACGCTATATAGAGCCCGGTGGCGGCGTTTCCTCAACTCTCCGGACAGGTATCCCCATGCTCTTCTTGCAAATCGTTTTTATAATATTAACGGCCAAGGTTGCGGGTGCCTTTCTAAAACGACTAGGGCAACCAGAAGTGGTTGGCGAGATGATCGCCGGGTTTGTATTGGGCCCTTTGGTACTTGGTTTTTTCTTTCCCGACTTCCACCATGCACTATTTAAGGGCGACGCTGTTACACAATTAAAGGTACTCAGCGACCTTGGCATTCTGCTGTTCATGTTCGTCGTCGGAGCCGAGTTCCGGATGCCTGAACAGCACGCTCCCTACGCCCACGGCAAAGTGCTGCTGATCGCCGGTTGCAGCATTGCCCTGCCCTTCATTCTGGGCATTGCGATCGCCCCTCTTCTCTACGATACCTTCGCACCTGCCGGCGCCCCCCGCCTGGGCTTCAACCTGTTCATTGCCACGCTGTTTTCGGTCACCGCGTTCCCGGTCCTGGCACGCATTCTGAAGGAGCGACGGATGCTCGACAGTGAGGTCGGTGCGCTCTCGCTGATGGCTGCCGCCGTGAGTGATGTCTGCGCCTGGGTGTTGCTGGCGATCACCGCGATGAGTCTGCAACTGGACCGCCAATGGCAGGAGTTGGCTTTGCGCTTGTGTGGCCTGGTCGCCTTGTGCTGTGCCTCATTCTGGTGCGTGCGTCCCTTATTGAGGCGCTGGATAGCCCACCTTGAGGGCAGGCGTACCTTGACGTTGCTCGCGGTACTTCTGTGCGGCGCGCTGATGTACGGCAGCATCACCGAATGGCTGCAAGTGCATGCAGTGTTCGGTGCTTTTCTGTTCGGCGCGTGCCTGCCGCGAGACCAACGGCTGCTGAACATGCTGGTCGAGCGAGTGGAGCACATCGCGGTCATCGTGCTGATGCCCAGCTTCTTCGCCCTCGCCGGGCTCAACACCACCGCGGCGACGTTTTCGACCGTCGGTGTAAGCCTGCTAGGCCTGGTGTTGCTGGTGGCGATCGTCGGCAAACTGTTGGGCGGTGCATTGGGTGCCCGCGTCGCCGGTTATTCGACACCGGTCGCGATGGACGTCGGTGTATTGATGAACGCCAGGGGCCTTATGGAACTGGTGGTACTGAAAATCGGCCTGGACCTGGGCATTATCGGCAAAGAACTCTTTACCCTTTTTGTCATCATGACCGTCGTGACCACGGTCATGACCGGTCCCCTGCTCAACCTGCTGCAACGGTTGCGTCACGCTCGCCAAAGGCTGGGCGTGCAATGACTGCCCTCAACATCCCCCGACCCCTCGCGCCCGTTGCGAAAGCACGCAAGCTCAAGCGCATCGGCGTCTTCGTTGCGGCGGCGCTGCTGATCGGTGCCGTCGTGATCGTCCTCTATCTCTATGGCAAGCAGCCGCAGCGACAAGGACTGGCCAGCCTGCCTGGACTACAGTCGCCCGTCGAGGTGCGGTTCGATGAGCGTGGCGTACCGCATATCACTGCCGGCAACGAGCCCGACGCATACCGCGCCTTGGGCTACGTACATGCCCAGGACCGGCTGTTCCAGATGGAAATGCTCCGGCGCCTGGCCCGCGGTGAATTGGCTGCGGTGCTGGGCAGCAAGTTGTTGCCCACCGACAAACTGTTCCGCACCCTGCGTATCCGTGAACAGGCCGACTGGCAGGTGGCGCACGCCGATCATCAGAGCGCGACCTGGCAGGCGTTGCAGGCGTACCTGGACGGTATCAACGCTTATCAGATGGAAAATCCACGCCCTGTGGAGTTCGACCTGCTCGGTATTGAGAAGAGGCCATTCACCGCCCAGGACGTCTACAGCGTAGTCGGCTACATGGCCTACAGCTTCGCGGCTGCGTTTCGTACCGAACCCCTGCTGACTTACGTCAGGGACACGCTGGGTGCGCCCTACCTGGCCATTTTCGATCGCAGTTGGGATCCCGAAGGCGCCCTTGGCAACCAGGCACTGACCGCCACCGACTGGCAATCGTTGGCGGCCCTGGCGCAGCTCAGCGAACAGGCGGTGAACCATTCCGGACTGCCGCAAATGGAGGGCAGCAACGCCTGGGTCGTCTCGGGCCGGCGCTCGCAAAGCGGCAAGCCGCTGTTGGCCGGCGACCCGCATATCCGTTTTTCCGTACCTTCGGTTTGGTACGAAGCCCACCTCAACGCCCCCGGTTTCGAACTCTACGGCGATTACGAAAGCCTCGTGCCGTTCGCCCTGCTGGGGCACAACAACGACTTCGCCTGGACCCTTACCATGTTCCAGAACGATGACATCGACTTGATTGGCGAAACCACCAATCCCGACAACCCCGATGAAGTCTGGTATCAGGGCCGTTGGGTCGCCCTGGAGGAAGAACAGCAGCGTATCGAGGTGCGTGGTGCCGAACCGGTGATGCTGCGCCTGCGCCGTTCCCCCCACGGCCCGATCATCAATGATGCGCTGGGCGACAATGCCCCTGGCCGGCCCATCGCTCTCTGGTGGTCATACCTGGACGGCGACAACCCGGTGGTGGACGCCTTTTATCAGCTCAACCGCGCTGACACGCTGGACAAGGCTCGCACGGCTGCGTCATTGATCAAGGCTCCGGGACTCAACGTGGTGTACGCCAATGCCCAAGGCGACATCGCCTGGTGGGCCGCTGCGCGATTGCCCAGGCGCCCGTCCCAGGTCACCGCGGATTTCATTCTCGACGGCAGCAGCGGCGAGGCCGATAAAGACGGCTACTACCCGTTCAGCGCCAACCCCCATGAAGAAAATCCGGCCAGTGGCTACATCGTCTCCGCCAACGCCCAGCCCGTCTCGCCAGATGGCATGGCGATACCGGGTTATTACAACCTGCCCGACCGAGGTCGACGCCTGACCCGACAACTGGGCCGGGACGATCAGTGGAACATCGAAAAAAGCACCCGACTGCAACTCGACACCCAGACCGACTATGCCCAACGTGTGTTGCAACCGGTGCTGCCGATCCTGCGTGCGGCGATTGCCGATCCGCGTCAGCGCCAGTGGCTGGAGGGGCTTGCGCAGTGGCAGGGCGACTACCCGCTGGACTCGATCGATGCCACGCTGTTCACCCAGTTTCTCTATGACCTGAGCTATGGCGCCCTGCACGATGAGCTGGGCGATGTGATGTTCCAGAACCTGCTGAGCACCCGCGTAATGGACGCTGCGTTGCCGCGTCTGGTCGCCGACGAGGACTCGCCCTGGTGGAAGGACAGGACACAACCGGATGTGCAGACACGGGCCGACGTGGTCGTACGCGCCTGGAACACCAGCATCGCCCATCTGCGGGCCACGCTGGGTGATGACCCGACGCAGTGGAAATGGGGCAACGTGCATCAACTGACGCAGGCGCATCCGCTTGGTAGTCAGAAATGGTTGGCGCCGCTGCTCAACGCTGGCCCTTACCCGGCCCCCGGGAGCCACGAAGTGCCGAACAATTTCTCCGCACCGCTGAGTCCGGCGCCCTGGTCGGTGACCTACGGTCCCTCGACGCGACGGGTCATCGATCTGGCCACGCCGGACAAAGCGCTCGGCATACTCCCAGTGGGCCAGAGCGGCGTTCCGTTCAACAGCCACTATGAGGATCAGGTTCTGCCCTTCATACGCGGCGAATACCAGGCCTTGCACCTTTCATCGGCGGACGTGGCCCGGCACACCCAAGGTATCCTGACGTTGGCGCCTGCGCCTTAGGCTCTGCATGCCACGCCGCACGTTGGCGTGGCATGCGCTGTCTCGCCCTCGGGACCCGACTGGCGCGTGAACAATTCGGCTTCCGGTTTGCGCCCTACCCCTCCCATCGTTACAGTCGGCTGCTATATTCCCCGCCACGGATGGAGCGACACGTGCCTACAGACCTCAAACCGAATCTTCATCGCCTGTCAGTCGTTTCACTGCTGGCTGTCGCCCTGACACTCGCCGCCTGTAAGACACCGTCATCTTCCACCGTCATCCCCACGTTGCCTATCGCCCCGGAAATCGCTTCCGGCTATCGCACCGACCTGCAAACCCAACATGCCTCCCGACACATGGCTGCCGCAGCCAACCCACTGGCAGCCGAAGCCGGGCGGGAGATGTTGCGGCGCGGCGGCTCGGCCATTGATGCGGCGATTGCGATGCAAGCCGTGCTGACGCTGGTGGAGCCGCAATCATCCGGCATCGGTGGCGGCGCGTTCATCGTGCTGTGGGATGGCAAGGCGGTGCGCACTTACGACGGCCGCGAAACCGCGCCGGCCGGAGCCACCGAGAAGCTGTTCCTGCAAGCGGATGGCAAACCCATGCCCTTTACTGCTGCACAGATTGGCGGTCGTTCAGTGGGAACACCGGGCGTCATGCGCGCCCTGGAACTGGCTCATCGCAAACACGGCCGTCTCAAATGGGCGACGCTGTTCGAGCCGGCCATTACGCTGGCCGAACAGGGATTCGCGATCTCACCCCGACTGCATTCGATGATCGCCGCCGATCCGTCCCTGCCGGGCTCGCCGGACATGGCGGCCTATTTCCTTAACAGCGATGGCAGCGCTAAAGCAGTCGGCACGCTGCTGAAGAACCCCGCATTGGCCGGCGTGCTCAAACGGATCGCCAAAGAGGGCGCCGATGCGTTGTACCACGGACCGGTGGCCGAGGAGATCGTCGCCAAGGTGCAAGGGCATGCCAACCCGGGCAGCCTTTCATTGAGCGACCTCAAGAGCTACAGCGCTCGGGAGCGCGCGCCGCTATGCACCGACTACAAGCGCTGGCAGGTCTGCGGCATGGCGCCTCCCTCTTCGGGCGGGATCGCCGTGGCGCAGATCCTCGGCACACTGCAAAGCCTGGAACAGCGCGACAGCCATGCGGCCCTCGCGCCCTTGAAGCCACTCAAGACCGATAAACCCGCCGGCCTCGAACCCGCGCCCGAAGCGGTGCACCTGATCGCCGAGGCCGAGCGCCTGGCCTACGCCGACCGCGCCCAATACGTCGCCGACTCGGATTATGTCCCCGTCCCGGTCAAAGGCCTGGTCGACGCCGGTTACCTGGCCAGCCGCGCCGCCCTGATCGGCCCGCGCAGCATGGGCGTCGCCAAGCCGGGCACGCCGCCGGGTGTGCAAGTGGCTTATGCGCCGGACCGTTCGCCGTTGCGCATCTCCACCTCGCAAGTGGTGGCCGTGGATGACCTGGGCGGTGCCGTGTCCATGACCACCACCGTAGAGTCGGCATTTGGTTCGCACTTGATGGTCCTGGGCTTCATGCTCAACAACCAGCTGACCGACTTCTCCTTCATTCCCGAAGAGAACGGGCAAAAAGTCGCCAACCGCGTAGAGCCCGGCAAGCGCCCGCGTTCGTCCATGGCGCCGACCCTGATCTTCGATCGCCAAAGCGGCGAACTGCTGGCGACGGTCGGTTCACCGGGTGGTTCGCAAATCATCGAATACGTCGCCAAGTCGGTGATCGGTCTGCTCGACTGGAACCTTGACCCGCAAACCGCCATCAATCTCCCCAACTTCGGCAGCCGCAACGGCCCCACCGAGCTGGAACAAGGGCAGTTCAGCCCGACGCTGATCCAGGCGCTCAAAGATAAAGGCCACGCCGTGAGCGAGATCGATATGACCAGCGGCACCCAGGCAATCGTCCGGGTGCGTGACGCGCAAGGCAAACCCTCACTGGCCGGCGGGGCCGACCCACGGCGTGAAGGTCAAGCGCTGGGCGATTGATCCGGCTCGCCCTGGGGCTGGTAAACCAGCAGGTCCGCAGGCTGGCATTGCAGGTAGCTGCAAATGGCTTCGAGGGTCGCCAGCCGAATGCCCTTGACCTTGCCCTGCTTCAACAGCGAAAGGTTGGCTTCGGTAATGCCGATGGCGGCGGCAAGGTCCTTGGACTTGACCTTGCGCGTCGCCAGCATCACATCAAGTTGAATCACGATAGGCATGGGTATCTCAAACAAAGGTCCGGTTTTCTGAATCCACTTCACTGGCCTGGGACAGTATCCGGGCAATGATCGCGATGCAGGCGGCGAGAAACAAAGCGACGAAGGACGGCGCGGTGACGCTGAGGGTAATCAATCGCTGGCCCACCGGCTCGTTGATTGTCACCAGCACGCTGAGCAGCGGCTCGCACAGGAAATCCAGCAATACCCACAGCGCGACGGTATGGCCCGTCCGTCCCAGGTAGACCGCTGCCTCGCTGGAGAAATACTGGCCCCGGGCATAGCGGTTGAACAACTGTCGCAAATTGGCCAGCCCGACCGCCAGCGCAAGCAACGGGATACTGGTGAGAAGGATCGCGCCCAGGCTCTGCCAACCCGCCAGGCGCAGGGCCCCATCGGCCAGGCTCGACAGCTGGCGCTCGGTCAGCGAAAAGCCCAGGCCGTACTCTGATGCAAACCCGGGAAAGAGCCAGGCGGCTGCGTTGATGCCCATCATCGCGACGATGAGAACAAGCGTTACGGCAGCCATGCGCTGGCTGTACAAAGCGAGACGATTCGTGCCCATGTGAGGCTCCAACAGAACGATAGGAGCGCAAAACATAGGCCTGAAATTATCGCAAAACAATAATTAATATGTAAAAGACAATAACAGCCGACTCAAGTCGACAGTTGATTGGCAAACTGACTCACCGCATCCACAACTTTTTTCGCGCCGTCCTGAATCTCCACGATCACCGTTCCCGCCTCGGCAGCCAGGGCAAGGCCCTGTTCAGCCTGGTGCTGGCCGTCAGTCATCAGGGCCACGGCGTTGCGGGCCATGTCCTGGTTCTGGCGGACCACACCGACGATTTCATCCGTCGCCTGGCTGGTACGCGACGCCAGTTGCCGGACTTCATCGGCGACCACCGCAAAGCCGCGCCCCTGCTCACCGGCCCGGGCGGCTTCGATGGCGGCGTTGAGCGCCAGCAGGTTGGTCTGCTCGGCAATGCCGCTGATGGTCTTGACGATGGTGCCGATGACCAGCGATTGCTCGTTCAGCGCCTCGATGCCTTCGCCGGCGGTCTGCATATGCCGGGCGAGGTCGCGCATGACATCCACTGCCTGGGTGACCACCGTGGTTCCGCGCTGGGCGCTGTTATCCGTGTGTATCGAGGTGCTGTAAGCAATGTTGGCCGCTTCGGCAACGGCTTTTTCCTGGTTGACCTGGTCGGTGATGTTGGTGGCGAACTTCACCACTTTATATAGCCGCTCGTTGGCATCGAGTACCGGGTTGTAGGATGCCTCCAGCCACACTTCACGACCGTTGCTGTCGATTCGCTTGAAGCGCCCAGCGACGAACTCGCCGCTGTTCAGGCACTTCCAGAAGTGTTGGTAAGCCGCGCTGTTGTACTCTTCGGGCTCGCAAAACATACGGTGATGCTTGCCCTTGATCTGCGCCAGGCTGTAGCCCATCGCATTGAGGAAGCGATCATTGGCCGTCAGTACGTGCCCGGCCAGGTCGAACTCGATGACCGCCGTCGAACGCACCAGGGCGCCAATGAGATTTTCGTGCTCGCGGGAATTCTCGATCGTGCGGGTCAGGTCGTTGGAGTACATCGAGAAATAGCGAATGCGCCCGTCGGCGTTGCGCACCGGCTGAAGGATCGAACGTAGCCAGGCCTCCTGGCCGTTGCCGCGCATCAAGCGCACGGCCCCGGAAAAATGCTCGCCGCGCGTCAGTGCGGTTTTGAAACGTTGCTGGAATTCGTTGGTTCTCAGGTACGCAGGCACCAGTTCCTCGACTGACCGGCCAATCAAGTCCTGACTCTTGTAGTGCATTTCGTCGAGGAAATTCTGGTTGACCGACTGCACCCGCCCATCGGCGTCCAATGTCAGACCGAGCATTTCGCGGTCCAGGCTTTCTTTTACTTGTACGAGGCTCGACAGTTCCTGGCGAAGAGCCAAAAGCTCCTGCTTCAAGCGAGTATTGAACATGGACATGCTCCGACAGCAGGAGAGTAGTAAGTGGCTGTTCCCTTGCCATCGGCCCGGTCGATTGTTTCTTAAGTGCGCGGTGGGTCCGGCGGGAAATAATCCGATGAGCGTTCGAACCTCGATCCACTACCAGGGTCATTGGGATTGCCCTATCGTGGGCGAGATCGCCGAAGCCGCGCCGTCATCCATACCCATAATCATAAAAACGAGGTAATTGCCGTGACCCCCGACATTGAAGACAGCCGTTCCGCCCGCTTCGCCTTGCGCTGCTCCAGCTTTGCAGAGCGGTGGTTTCCCGACTCCTGGGTCTTCGCCGCGCTGGCAGTGCTGGTGGTCGCCGTGGCGACCCAACTGATCGGCGCAACGCCGACGGCGGCCGCGATGGCGTTCGGCGATGGTTTCTGGAGCCTGATTCCGTTCACCATGCAAATGGCCTTCGTGGTGATCGGCGGCTACGTCGTCGCCAGTTCGCCACCAGCGGTCAAGCTGATCGATCGCTTGGCGCACATTCCAGGCAATGGTCGCAGCGCAGTGGCTTGGGTGGCGCTGATTTCCATGGTCGCGTCATTGCTCAATTGGGGTCTGTCACTGGTGTTCGGCGGTTTGCTGGTGCGCGCCCTCGCCCGGCGTACCGACCTGAAAATGGATTATCGTGCCGCCGGCGCCGCTGCCTACCTGGGCCTGGGCGCGGTGTGGGCCTTGGGGTTGTCCTCGTCGGCGGCGCAATTGCAGGCCAACCCGGCGAGCCTGCCGCCGTCGATCCTGTCGATCACCGGTGTCATTCCTTTCACACAGACCATTTTTCTCTGGCAGTCGGGGGTCATGCTGCTGGCCCTGATCGTAATCTCCGTGATCATCGCCTATGCCACTGCACCAGGGCCGAACAGCGCCCGGGACGCGACAGCCTGCGGGATCGATCCCAGTTTCAGCATGCCGGCGCTGCAACCGCGCACCCGTCCGGGTGAATGGCTGGAACACAGCCCACTGCTGACCATCGCCCTGGTGTTGCTGGCCGCCGGCTGGCTGATCCATGAGTTCTCGACCAAGCCTGCGATCAGCGCCATTTCAGGGCTCAATACCTATAACTTCCTGTTCCTGATGCTCGGTGCGCTGCTGCACTGGCGCCCGCGCAGCTTTCTGGATGCCGTGGCCCGAGCCGTACCGACCACCACTGGCGTATTGATCCAGTTCCCACTGTACGGCTCGATCGCCGCGCTGCTGACCACGGTCAAGGGCAGCGACACGCAGACGCTGGCGCACCATATCTCGACCTTTTTCGTACAGATCGCATCCCATGACACCTACGCCTTGTTGATGGGTATCTATTCGGCGGTGCTGGGTTTCTTCATTCCTTCCGGCGGCGGCAAGTGGATCATCGAGGCGCCCTATGTCATGCAGGTCGCCAATGACCTCAACTATCACCTGGGCTGGGCCGTGCAGATCTATAACGCTGCCGAGGCGCTGCCGAACCTGATCAATCCGTTCTATATGCTGCCGCTGCTGGGTGTACTGGGGCTCAAAGCCAGGGATCTGATCGGCTTTTCCTTCGTGCAGCTGTTGGTGCACACGCCCTTGGTCCTGGCGCTGCTGTGGGCGCTGGGAACGACCTTGAGCTATTTGCCGCCCGTGATGCCATAAAGCCATAAAAAAGGGCCGATATTTCCGTCGGCCCACTTTTTCTTCGGCTCAGACTGTTTCAGTATGGATACACCCCTGTTTCGAGGGGGCCACACGCTGAAAAGGAACTGAGCATGTCCAAACTCGCCGTAATGTCTTTTGCCGCGCTGGCCTTCAGTGCCGCCGCCCACGCCGCCGACATTGATGTACAACTGGGCAGCACCGAACGCGTTACCCGCCTCTTCGCCTATCCCAATAATTGCAATGTCATCTGCTATCGCGACTGGACCCTGGAACAGACCGTCGAGCATTACCTGACCCAAAGCGTGCAGCGCGACGGCTACGGCGCAGCCAAGGTCAGCGTCAAGACCGACAACAATATCGTCTACGCCAGCATCAGCGGTGTGCCCAAAAGCTATGGCCAACCGTTGACCGCACTGCTCGATGCCGGAGACCTGGCGTACAACGGTGCGACGAAAATCAACAGCGACAAGAAATGGTCCTACAACTGGTACCTGTTCCTGCCCTTGGGCATGGCCTTGGAAAACCGCAAGAGCGTCGAGCTGCTGCATTTCCCGCCGGACTACTCCTTGACTCAAGCCCAGGACTATCTTGAATCGGCCACCACGGACCGCTGGGCCACGCTGCTGACCGCCAACGGAATTGCCGCCGACCAGACACCGGCCTACCAGACCATCATCGACATCGCCCCGATCGCTGCCCCATCCAATGCCGGCCAGACGCTGGAAGGGCTCTACGATTACTTCAACGATTACCAGACCACCATGGTCAAGCAGGTCACCCAGAACGCCAGCGGGGCCGCCTTGCCGATGGTGGCGTTCGGAGCACCGGTGCGCAACTGGATCAAGACCCAGTATGGCCAGACTATCGGCGTGCTCGGCCTGGCGACCGTCACACCGGCCGGTGGCGTCAAGGTTCCGGTGCTGGGTTCGAACCACCCGAGTTATATCTGGTACGCAGCGGACAAGACCAACTACGACGGTGACGAAGCCAAGGCCGATGCCGCCGGCTTGAAAGTCATGGGCCAGGACTTGAGCGCCGCCTGCTGGCAGGCGGGCATGGGCAGCAAGCCGGGCACTGATCCGAGCGCCCTGTTGAACCAGTGCACCCAGACATGGCAAGTCACGCAAAAGGAACAGACCTGCGAGCTGTTCTACACGTCGATTCGCAACCTTTCCCCGGCTGACGCGGCGAAAAAGTGCGAAACATCGGCGATCAAGTCGCAACTTCCTCAGTTGAAAGTACCGATGCCGCTGCCTGCCGAAGCGATCTGACCCTGTGGGGCGCTCCCGCGTAAGCCTAT
This sequence comes from Pseudomonas sp. SMV71, assembly GCF_052042015.1. Lineage (NCBI taxonomy): Bacteria > Pseudomonadati > Pseudomonadota > Gammaproteobacteria > Pseudomonadales > Pseudomonadaceae > Pseudomonas > Pseudomonas sp. SMV71. The sequence continues at coordinate 379,473 of NZ_JBKGGU010000001.1, forward strand.
GCTCACGCGGGAAAACGCTTTCGGCGCCTGTCAGAGTTGACAGTAGATGGCGCGCTCGACTTGGACGAAGCTAAAAGGGTCAATCACCCACGTTGGCAGGACGCCAACGCCAGCAAGTCGAGTGTCCAGCACCGACAGGGACCGTCATGACCGCTTATGTGACCGATACAACCAGCTCACTGGACCCGGACTGCATCTATCCGGAAACACAACTCAGCACTCGCCTGGGTTATCCGTCTGTCCACGATTTCGAAATATTGCGTGCAGCCAACGGGCGCTGCGTCGGAATCGTTGCCTTGAAAAAATTCGCCGCCATGGAGCGGATGTGCCGGGTCTCCGGTCTGCTGCTGAGCCGACGACGCTCGCATACCGTACAGGTCCTGCCGGACATCCACATGTACGACCCGCGCTTCGCCGGATTGCTTCGCCACTCTTGCAACCCGAACGTGTTCCTGGACATGAGCGAACTGTGGATGTGGGCACTGACCCACATCCACAAAGGCGATTGTCTGACGATGGATTACGCCAGTACCGAACAGAAGTTATACCGGCAGTTCGCTTGCCGATGCGGCTCATCCAACTGTCATGGCTGGATCACCGGCTATGACGAACCGCCCAATGAACAGGGCATGAAATTCCTGCGGCACTGGCGCCATCGGTGTCACCGCGACTGATCAACCAGACTCAGGGAGCACCGACCGGACGTAACCGATACTGCGGCGGCAATTGCTCGAAACCGCTGATCGTCGTGTCCAGGCTTTTCCAGCGTCCGTCCTTGATGCCATAGATGCAGCCATGGATCGACAATTTCTGGCCGCGATGCCAGGCATTCTGGACGATGCTGGTATGGCCGACATTGGCCACCTGCTGAATCACGTTGAGTTCACAGAGGCGGTCGACGCGCTCCTCTTCGGTCGGCAGTTGCGCCAGTGTCTCGCGGTGTTCGTAGTACAGGTCGCGGATCGAGCGCAGCCAGCCGTCGATCAGGCCCAACTGACGGTCCTGCATCGACGCACGTACGCCACCGCAACCATAGTGACCGGTCACCAGGATGTGCTTGACCTTGAGCACGTCCACGGCGTACTGGATCACCGACAGGCAGTTGAGGTCCGTGTGCAACACCACGTTCGCCACGTTACGGTGCACGAACAGGTCGCCCGGCAGCATGCCAACGATCTCGTTGGCCGGTACTCGCGCATCGGAACAGCCGATCCATAGGTATTCCGGGGTTTGCTGGCGAGCCAGCTTGGCGAAGAAGTCAGGATCCTCCTGCTTGATCGCATCGGCCCAGCGCGCGTTGTTATCAATCAGATCTTGTAACTCGTTCATGCTGTCTAGCCCTCGAGAATAGTGCGCAACTTTGACAACGGACCTTCTGCCGAGGTCACTTCGATGACGTCGTTGGAATTCCTGGCAGCGCTGCGGGTCCACCCAGTAAGGTCCACAGTCAGAGGAATTACCATGAATGATTCACGACGTCCCTTCGATGCCACGCAGCCGGAACCCATCGACGACAACGAGGACCGCATGGGCTCGATGCATGAGTTGGAGTTCGACGACGACCAACCGAGTGCGAAAATCGGTGACGAACTCCCGGAAGACGAACGCGAGCAACTGATGCCCCCTGAACGGGTCCGCGAAGCAGGCCTGACCGGCGCGTCCATGGATGATCGGCAACCGACCGACGATGACCTGAGCCCGGAAACCCTGATCCGCGACGACGGCGCCCGGGATGCTCACGAGGCCGGCGATGACGGACAGGCCGATTGGGACCTGAGTATTGTCGATGAAGACGATATCGGTGGGGGTGACGGGCTGGACGAGGCCGAGATGGCAGATATCGATCCGTTGGACGGCAAGCGCTAGATACCGGCACTCACAGCAAATCCTTTGTGGGAGCGGGCTTGTTCGCGAAGGCGGCGTCAGCTGTTGCAGAGATGCAAACTGACCCACCGCTTTCGCGAGCAAGCTCGCTCCCACAGAGGGTTGTGGTGGGCAGTGGAATCGTGGGCGCCCATGAACCACCATGGGAGCGGGCCTGCTCGCGATGGCGTCGGCTCAGCCGGCACAGGTCCCGGATCAGTCCACTAAAGTGCAGACCATCACCACCGCATCTTCGCGCCCCCCCACCGCCGGGTAGTAATCGCGCCGCCGGCCGATCTCATTGAAGCCGTAGCGCTCATACAGGCGGAACGCGGTGCGGTTACTGTCACGCACTTCCAGGAAGCATTCCCGGGCCTCGGCCTTGGCGGCAATCGACATCAGGTGCTCCAGCAGGCGCAATCCCAGGCCACGGCCCTGGTTTTCCGGCTTGACGGTGATGTTGAGCAGGTGCGCTTCATCAAGGATGATCTGCACCACGCCATGGCCCACTTGCTGCTGGCCTTCGAACATCAGCCAGATCTGGTACTTGCCCAGCCCGTCGAGAAAGATCCCTCGGGTCCAGGGATGGCTATAGGCCGCGTATTCGATCTTCAGCACAGCGTCGAGGTCCGCCTCGGTCATCGGGCGGAACGATACAGCGTCACTCATTCGATTCTTTCCAACGCGCCATCAGCCGGCGCATGGCTTGCCAGACTTCAGCCTTGTGCTGTGGCGTTTCCATTAACAGTTCCAGGCCCGGCAGCGCCCAGGCCGAGCCCAGGCCTTCGATTTGTAGTTCGCGATTGAACGCTTCGGCATCCGCCTCGCCGGCGAACTTCACCGCCGGCAGGCCGATCAGCCACAGGCAGACACAGGGCTCGTCTTCGAGCCGCGCCGAGACAAAACCCTGGACGAAATCCCGTGCCGCCTCCGGCCCCTGGTCCATCGTGCCACGGGACAACAGCGGCCAACGCACCGGCTCGCCGACGATCTGCGGGCTGTCCGGCAGGCCGGCGGCGCGCAGCATGTCCTTGAGCAACAGATAGGCTGGATCGCGGCTCTGGAACGGCTCGCCAGTGGGCAGTTCCACCAACAGCAGGCAACGCCCGGCGCGCAGCAGTTGCAGGGCGAAACGCGGCGGCGGGACGTGGGCGACCTTGACCGGAGCCGGTGCCGGCTCGGCCTCTTCCACCGGTTTGGCGTTGGTCCGGGTCGAGGCCAGGCTTGGCCGCGGCACTTCGATTTTCGGCCGCTCGGGCACAGGCGCCGACGGCTCGGCGACGGTCCGGGCCAGCGGTACAGCCGGAGTCGGGACGGCCTCCACCGGCTCGGGTGTCACCAGCAACTCGGGCCGCGACGGGGCGGCGAACGGCAATTCGGTGCGCGGCAGCCAGTTGACCACCTGCATGGCGGTCAGATAGGCGCGGCGACGGGACTCGATAAGCAAGGGTCGGCCACTTGTGGATAACTGAAAGTGGCAGGGATTCTACCGCCCTTCGACGCGAACCGCTGCCCTGTCTAGCCGATAGTTGATCGATACGCGACGACAGTCCGTCTCGGGGGTGAATCGCAAGCGGTCCGATGCAGTACAATCGCCGCTTTTAATTGCAACCCGACGGCCATTGCGATGATCGAACCCAAGCGCGTCTTGCGCGCCCTCGCTGAACACTGGGCATTGCTGGAACCTTTGTGCGAGCACTTCGACCAAGGCACCCTGAGCCTCAACGAATTGCGTTCACAATTGGCCGCCCAACAACTGGACAGCACGCCTCAGGACATCACCAACCTGCTGGACGTGTGGATCCGCCTGGACATCCTCGTGCCGGTGGCGAAAAGCCCGAACCGCTTCGAACTCAATGCCCAGATCCATGACTTCCTCGCCTACCTGCGCCGCGAACACCGCCTGGGCCTGTGCCTGGAGATCGAAGCCTACCTGCGTCACCTGGAGCGCCTGGCCGGCTATATCCAGGACGCCTTCGACGTGCGCGACGGCAACGACCTCGCCCGTCAGTTGCGCCTGCTGGACATGCGCGTGCGGGACGTGCTCAAGAAGCTCGCCAATGACGAGCAGGCGTTGGTGGCCGTGGCTGAACGGGCCAAGACCAGTGATCGGCAGATCCCCCTGCGTCAACGCTACGCCGAGGTCCTGGCGACCTGGGACGAATATGTCGAACCGATGATCCAGCTGGTGAACGCCGACGGTGCATTCGAGCAAGGCGTGCGCAAGGTCGAAAACGTGCTGTTGCGCATGCTCACCGAACAGCAGCGCCTGGGTCATCTCGTCGACGATGACATGCTGCTGCGCACTCACGCCCGCATCCTGGAAATGCAGACCAGCGCCCAGCTCACCCTGCGCCATGCCCGTGAACTGCTGCTGCCGCTGCGTGAAGAAGCGCGCCGCCATAACGCCGTGACCCGTGGCGCCGCCCTGGCGTTGGCGGCGATCCGCCGCAAAGGCATCGATGCCGTGCCGCAAGCCGCCATGCCACTGTTCACCCGCCCACAGAGCACGTTCCTGGGCAGCGCCAGTCAGGTCGAGGCCTATGTCTACGCCCTGGCCCGTTTCGAACCGAAACCGGCACGCTTCCCCAAGTCCCACAAAACCCACAAGGGCGGCGATGCCCCACGGGCGCCGCGCACCGTGCGCGAGATGGTCGAGCGTTGCGAAGACGCGCTGCCGATGCCGGACCTGATGACCTGGCTGCTGGAACAGGAGCCGGACGGCGCGACCGACGAATTGCTGTACTGGTTCTCGCGCCTGTCGCGGGAAAAACGCTTCAAGCGCGAGCGTCTGGAGCGCCGCGACTACCACACACACGAGCATCAGGTCAGCCTGCGCTCCTTCGCCCTGCTCTCGGCCCGCGACAGCGCCGCCGAGGATTCTGCGAGCATCCCAAATGCATCTTGATCTATCCGAACTGTCCCAGCTGGCGCCGATCTTTCGCGAGCTGTTCAAGGGCTACCACGTCAGCCGCCGCGACCCGGAGCTGTACGCGCAACTGTCGAACTTCCAGGATCAGTACCGCACGCTGTTCAAGGCCCTGGGCTTCGAGCTGGTGTGCGATACCCGTGGCTTCTACTATTTCGTACCGGACCTGGCCGCCGCCGCGGTGAACAAGACCGCCCAGCGCCTGGCCCTGTTCACCTTCATCCTCGTCGAACATCTGGCCGACCAGGGCCGCGACCCGATCGCCGTGCTTGACGGTGGCAGCCTGGGCCGTGACGAACTGCCGTCGCTGCTCGAAAAGTACCGCGACCTGTTCATCCAGGCCGAAGTACAGACCCAGGAAGAGCTGGAAGAAAAAATCATGCGCCGCATGACCCAACTGGGCTTCGCCAGCGAAGACAACGGCGTGTACCGCTTCCTGCCGCCGATGCACCGCTTCCTCGACGTCTGCCTGTCGGTCCAGCAGGACCGCGACCTGGCGGCCAGCGTGCACAGCGTGCTGCCGTTGCCGGCACCGGTACTGATCGATGAAGACAGCGACGAGAAGCTGCTGCAAACCGACGATCCGCTCGACCTGGCGCCGTTTGAAGACGAAAGCGAAGAAGACGCACTGGCCCGCGCCATTGCCGAAGAACAGGAGACCGACGCATGAGCAAGGACCGCTACGGCATCCGCCGCTTTGCCCTTTTGAACACTGCCGGCTACAGCCTCGGCCTGTTTCCGCTGGAAGAACCGCTGTCGGTGTACGGCGCGAACAACCTCGGTAAATCCGCGTCGATCAACGCCTTGCAGTTCCCGATCCTGGCGCGCATGTCGGACATGAGCTTCGGCAAGTACAGTCTGGAACAGTCCCGGCGGTTCTACTTTGCCTCGGACACCAGTTATATCCTGGTGGAAGTCGCCCTGCCCCACGGCCCGCACGTGATCGGCGTGGTCGGTCGCGGCCCGGGCGGTGGTTTCGGTCACCAGTTCTTTGCCTACGCCGGCAAACTGGATCTGGCGCACTATCAGAAAGATGACACCTGCCTGCGTCAGAAAGAATTGTTCACGAACCTGGAGCGAGAAGGCCTCAAGGCCTATGAGCTCAAGCCCGATGAACTGCGACGCCTGCTGGTGGGTGGCCACACCTCGATCCCGCTGGACCTGACGCTGATCCCGCTGCGCTCCACCAGCGAACAAAGCCTCAAGACCTTCCGTGCGCTGTTCATCAACCTGCTGCACATGCGCGAAATCACCGCGGCAAAGCTCAAGCAACTGTTCCTCGATGCCTTCGAGCACAGCCTGCGTTCCGGCAGCGTGGACTACATCGCCGCGTGCGAAGAAGCTTTCCGCGACGTACGACGCATGGAGCAGGACTACAACTCCCTGGTCGCGGCCGGTCCGCTGGTGGAGGCGCTGGCCAATGGCGTGAAGCAGCGCGATATCCTGCGCGGTAAGTTGCACCGCCTGTCGCCGTTGCTCGACTCGCTGCTGGGCACCTGGTCGGACTACGCCAGTGCGCGCAAGGAAGAGCTGACCATCCAGGCCGAACACTATCGCAATGAGCAGGATTCGCTGCAGAACGACCAGCGTGGCGGCACCCAGGAGTTGATGCGCCTGGAGCGGGAAATCACCGGCATCCAGCGCTGGCTCGGCGAGCTGTCGGTGCTCAAGCACCGCTTCGCCCTGGTGGATGACGTCAAGGTCCTGGAGCAACAGTTGCTCGCCGCCAAGGACGCCCACGATGAACTGGCCGGCGCCCTGGCCCAGTCCCGGCAGTTCAGCGCCGAAGACCTGGAAGAGCGCCTGCGGGATCTGGAAAAGCGCCTGAAGTCGGTCAAGCAGCAACTCGATCACGCCGACAACAACAGCTACGCCCGCCTGCGGGAAGAGTTCTCACAGCAGGATGTCGAGCGTCTGATGCGCCTGTTCAATAGCGCTCTGTTCAGCCTGCCGCTGGGCGAGCATGGCATTGCGCTGGACGAGAACGGCGACTGGGTCAAATCGGTGGAGCTGATCCTCGACGGCTTCAAGGGCGAGCGTTTCGAAGTGCCTGGCCTGTCCATCGACCTGTCTCACATTGAACCACCCGCCCTGCAGGCCCTGGCTGACCGCGCCGCCTTGCGAGACCAGAAGGAACGCCTGGAAAAAGAGCTCAAGCAGCTCAAGACCCAGCAGGCCGTGGCCGCCGATCGCGCTGCCAGCAAGACCCAGACCGAGGCGCTGTACCAGCAAGTCCTGGACGCGCAGAAAGCCCTCGAAGATTTCCGTCGCACCCAGACCCTGAGCGCCGAGGAAGGCGAGAAGCTCGAGCAACTGGCGCAGATGGAAGCGGCCCAGGACGAACTCAAGCGCTCCAGCGACGCCTTCACCGAGCGCGTCCAGCAGTTGTCCGCCAAGTTGCAGCTGGTGGGCCGACAGATCGCCGACATGGAGGCCAAGCAGCGCACCCTCGACGATGCCCTGCGCCGTCGCCAACTGTTGCCGGCGGACCTGCCGTTCGGCACGCCGTTCATGGACCCGGTCGACGACTCCATGGACAACCTGTTGCCGCTGCTCAACGACTATCAGGACAGCTGGCAAGGCCTGTTGCGCATCGACGGCCAGATCGAAGCGCTGTACGCCCAGGTGCGTCTCAAAGGCGTGGCCAAGTTCGACAGCGAAGACGATATGGAGCGGCGCCTGCAACTGCTGATCAACGCCTATGCCCACCGGACCGACGAAGCCCTGACCCTGGGCAAGGCACGCCGTGCGGCCGTCACCGACATCGCCCGGACGCTGCGTAACATCCGCAGCGACTACGATAGCCTCGAACATCAACTGGCGTTGTTCAACCGCGAGATCAACAAGCGCCAGGTGTCCAACCTGCAGAGCTTCCGCATCGTTCTGGCGCCGAACAAGGAAGCGCTCAAGCACATCGACCAGATCATCCACAGCGCCGGCCAGTATGAGGAAGGCGAGACCCTGTCGGTGTTCGACCTCAGCCAGAGCGCCGAGCAGGACAACAAGAACGAAGAGGCCAAGGAATACCTGGCGCGGCTGGTGGCGGCGAACCACAACCAGCTCGGTCTCAAGGACCTGTTCGAACTGGCGTTCGAGATCACCAAGGTCAACGGCCAGCCGGTGATCCACACCGACATCGACGGCGCGGCATCCAACGGCACTACCATGACCATCAAGGCGCTGACCAACATGTATCTGTTGCTGCACTTGATGGACCGCGAACAGGCCGGCCGCGTGCGTCTGCCGTACTACCTGGACGAAGCGGCGGACATCGACGAGAAGAATCAGGCCGCGTTGCTGGAAACCAGCTTGCAACTGGGCTTCGTGCCGATCCTCGCCAGCGTCAAGCCGCAGGTCTGCGCCAGTGTTGCCATCGACCTGGAAGGCGGCAGCGGTCCGAGCGGGATCTACATCGACGAAGCGGACTGGAAATACATCCGTCGTCACGATGCGGTGAAAGCCACGGTGAATGTACAGGCCGATGAACCGGAGCTGGACCCGGTGTAAGGTGAAAAGCCGAGCATGAGAAAGGCCGCGATCCAGATGGATCGCGGCCTTTTTCATTACACATCACTCGTGGCGAGGGAGCTTGCTTCCGCTCGGCTGCGCAGCAATCGTAGGCTTCAGGGCCGCTCCGCGCCCTGCGGGAGCAAGCTCCCTCGCCACAAATGCTACTTATCGATCTTGATCTTCGGCGCCCAGGTCAGCCATTCATCCTCGAATTTATCGAACAGCGGGAACGTCTGTTCCGGTCGTGCCGGATTGCCCATCTTTTCGCCATCCGGCGTCGCAAACGCAATACCGCCCTGGATCAAGGTCTCAAGCGATTCGGTCCGCACCGTCGCCCCCTTGAACAGGCCGAAGTCCAGGCCGAAACCGCTGCTGTTCCAGAATCGCGTGCCGCTACGTACCAATGGTGCGTACTTGGGCTCGATCAGGATATGGATTAGCACGCGGTCCGCCGTCTGGCCCAATTCATAGCCGGTGACCTTGCCCACGGTGATTTCACGATAGGTTACTGGCACGCCGATCTTCAACGAACCACGGCGGGCCGCGCTCAGAACCAGGCTCAGGCCGGCTTCAGGTACCGTACTCTGCGGTGGATTGTCCAGGGCCACAAAATTTTTCTGCGGCCCGAGGTTCTTCGCCGAAGGCTGCACTTCAATGTACTGGCCCGTGACCAAGGTCTCCAGATTGGAGGTCTTCATCAGGCCCAATTCCGGCTTGACCACCCAGAACTGCGAACCGACCCGGGCGATGCGCTCCGGCACCTCGGTGATACGTGCCGTGACCTGTACCGATTGCATGTCGGCGCTCAGATCCACATCCTCGACCTTGCCCACATCCAGCCCTTTGAAGCGGATCGGCGTACCGCTGCGCAAGCCGTCGGCGCGGTCGACCTTGATCGTCACCACGGTGCCACGCTGTTGCGCAGCTTCGCGATCCTCGAACAAGCGGAACCTCGGAATGCGCCGTTTCAGCGGCACATTCGGCTCCGGCGTTTCGAAGGCGATACCGCCGGCCATCAGGCTCTGCAGGGATTCGCTCTTGACCTGGATCCCGCCCGTCAAGCCGCCCGTCAGGGTAATGCCACTGGCATTCCAGAAGCGTGTCGAGCCATTCACCAGTCCTTCGTATTCCTTCTCGATGTGCACGCCAATGATCAGCTGTTTTTTCTTGCGAGAGAACTGATAGCTTTGCACCGACCCGACCTTGACCTGCTTGTAGAGAATCGGGCTGCCGACTTCCAGCGATCCAAGGTTTTCAGTGAGCAGGACCAGGTGCAGCCCCGGGGAACGCAGGTCCAGCGGGGGCGCCTTGGCCCTGGCTTCGAATTCCCGTTGCGGCGCACTGCCCTTGTCACCCGGGCGCACAGCGATGTAGTTGCCCTTGACCAAGGCTTCCAGGCCGGTGATGCCGGCCAGGGAAATCGATGGCTTGACGACCCAGAACTGCGTGCCTGTCACCAGATAGTCCTCAGCGAGCGGGTCCATCGTCAGCTCGGCAGTGGCACTGGACAGGTCCGGGTCGACCTTGAGGGTTTTCAGGCTACCGACCTGGATGCCTTTGTACATCACCGGGGTACGACCGGCCTGCAAGCCTTCGAAGTCGCTGAGCTTGACCTTCACGCGGATGCCGGCAGCCGCTGCATCGAAGTCTTCATAAAGACGAAACGGCAGGCTGGGGTCCGTCGGCGGGCTGTCCTTGCGGCTCTCCGGCGTGGCAAACGCAATGCCACCGGCCACGATACTGGCGAGCGATTCACTGCGCACTTTGACGCCCGACAGGTTGGCGTCGATGCTGATGCCGCTGGCATTCCAGAAGCGCGTGTGTTTGCGCACCAGGCTGGCGTAGGTCGGTTCGATGAAGACCTTGATCTCGACCGTGCTCTGGTCCTCGGACAGGGTGTAGCTTTTCACCTGACCGACCTGGATCTGCTTGTAGAACACCGGACTGCCGCGGTCCAACGACCCCAGGCGATCAGCCTTGATGGTCAGGTGCAATCCCGGCTTGGCGTCCGACAGCGGCGGTTCCTCGGCCAGCGCCTTGAACTTGCGGGTCGACTCCCCTTCCCCCGGGCTGATCGCCACGTAGTTGCCCGAAACCAGGGTCTCCAGGCCGGTGATCCCAGCCAACGAAACGCTCGGCTTGACCAGCCAGAAACGGGTACCGGTCTTTAGGTACTGCTCGACGTCCTTGTTCATCTCGACGGTGGCGATCACCCCTTTGGTGTTACCTTCGTCATCGAGCGTCAGGTTCTTCACCTTGCCGACAGTCATGCCCTTGTAGACGATTTCAGTCTTGTTGACCTGAATGCCTTCGCCGCTTTCAAAGCGCACACTGATTTCTATTCCGGTGTCGTTATAAGCCCGCCAGCCGAGCCAACCGCCGATGATCAAGGCAATCAGCGGCAGGACCCAGATGGCCGACCAGTTCGAAGCCGGTCGGATTTTAGCGGTAGGCAAATCAGTCATGGTCGTTATCCGACTCCGTGTTATCCCAAATCAGTCGGGGATCAAAGGTTACTGCGGCAATCATCGTCAAAATCACTACGCTGGCAAAAGCAATCGAACCGAGCCCGGCTTCGACACTGGCGAGCCGGCCAAAATTCACCACGGCCACAAGAATGGCAATCACGAAAATATCCAGCATCGACCAGCGACCGATGAACTCGATGAAACGGTACATGAGGATGCGCTGACGCGCCGTCATCGGCTGGTGCCGCTGCACGGAGAACAGCAACAAGGCAATGCCCACCAGCTTGAAGGTGGGCACCAGGATGCTGGCGATGAACACAACGGCGGCGATAGGAATCATGCCGTGGTGTACCAACTCGATGACGCCGGCCATGATGGTGCTCGGGGCGCCCTGGCCCAGCGAATTGATAGTCATGATCGGCAGCAGGTTGGCCGGGATATACAGAATCGCGGCGGTGAGCAACAGCGCCCAGGTCCGCATCAAGCTGTTCGGGCGACGGGGATGAATCCGTGCGCCACAGCGAGTACAGGTCTGACGGTCGAGCTGGGGATCCTGTCGATTCAGCTCATGGCATTCGGTACAGATCAGAATGCCTGCATCAATCGCCCTCATGGGCATCCTCTCCTGATAACGCCTGCCAGATCTGACGCGGTGACATCACCACTTCGAGCCAGACCTGGATCAGCAGCAAACTGACGAAGCAGAGCAGGCCAAGACCTATTGTGATGGAAGCCATGTCGGCCAACTTGACGATGGCCACCAGCACGCCCATGAAGTACACCTCGAGCATGCCCCAGTCTCTCAGATGGTGATAAATGCGATACAGCAACAAACCGTAGCTACGACCGATGCCCAAGCGGATAGTCAGCAGCACAGCCAACTGACAAAGCAGTTTGAGCAGCGGGACGCCCATACTGCATAGGAAAACCACGACCGCCACACCTTGCATACCGGTGTCGAACAGACCGACCACGCCGCTCCACACGGTGTCTTGGGAAGACTGTCCGAGTAAATGGAGTTGCATGATGGGTAAAAAGTTGGCCGGTATGTATAACAACAAAGCGGCAATAACCAAGGCAAGACTGCGGTCGACCACGTTGTGTCGATGGGCATAGAGCTCGTACCCACAGCGAGGGCATTCGGCTTTCTCGCCGCGGGCCAGGTGGGGCTTGCGCATCAATAGGTCGCATTCATGACACGCCACCAGATCGTCCAGGGGCAGATCTGACAACCTATCAACGTCTGACGGATCGGGCATATAGCGCTCTGGCTCAGCTAAGGTGGGGCTATTCTAGTGCTCCGGCTCGAAAATAAGTGTGCAAATTTGTCACGAGCTTTCGCATGTTTTATG